>NZ_JAJCKS010000019.1:0-69023 GCF_020558815.1 Blautia sp. 210820-DFI.6.14 | reverse complement strand
TCGACACCACGGGTATGAACCGTGTGCTCTAGCCAACTGAGCTATCTCGCCATATTGAATGGGACCTATAGGGCTCGAACCTATGACCCTCTGCTTGTAAGGCAGATGCTCTCCCAGCTGAGCTAAGATCCCATTTTGTATCTGTCACTTTGACCGACTCTATGTAAGCCGCTCTTGCAACCGACTTCGTTAGTATACTATGTCCCACTCAAAGTGTCAACACTTTTTTTATTTTTTTTATATTTTATTTTGTTTATAAATTTCCGACAATTTTATCTTTGATAATTGCTAGGATCTCTCTGGGAATATACAGAAGAAGTCTCCAGGAACGATATCTGGACGGAACCGGATAAATTTCCCGACAGCCACACTTTCTGCCAATCATTACACCTCGAAACACATGAAAATTATTAGTCACTACCCCAATTGCCGGCTCCGTACTGCCGATCAGCTCCAGACTGTAATCCAGATTTTCTTTGGTATTGGTCGAACGTTCTTCTCGGATCAGACGTCCTCCATCAATCCCATGTTCTGTCAGATATCTGTACATGGCCTCCGCTTCACTGATTCGTTCCCCGTCTCCCATTCCTCCGGAAAGCACAGCCCTTGTCCCGGGGTTTTCTTCAAGATAGAGCAAAGCCCTTCTGGTTCTTTCCAGAAGGGCTAATGTCATTCTTGTACCATCTACATGCGCGCCAAGTACAATGATATAATCCAGATTCTCTCTGGCTTTCATTATTTACCGCAGCAGTATTTGTATTTCTTACCGCTTCCGCACGGACAAGGATCGTTACGGCCGATTTTATGCGGTTTTACAACTGTACCGGATTTTTTCTGCTCTTTGTAGAGTTCTTTACGTTTTTCTTCTGAGAAGATTTCATCCCACTGTGGAAGCTGATACAGCCAGTCTGCCTTTGCATCAACCATATTCTTGTAAAGAAGTTCTTTGTCAAATGCAAGTGTGACTTTTGTATTCTCATCCATAGTCTCAATCGGGTTCGGGATCTTAAGACTGTCATTGATACCATCCAGGAAACCAACCATAGTCAGGACATCCTGTCCGTATTTTTCTGCCAGTTCCTTGACTGTACCACTTACAACTTCATCCGGATTGGAAAGAAGCTGTTCGTAGATTCCCTTTTCAATATTAAAATAGTTTGCCCAGAATCTCTGAAGCTGATTGCGGTCTGCCTGCTGATTGTAAGCAATTTCGCGCCACTGCTCTAAGATTGTTTTATCACTCATTGTTTCATCCTCTTTTCAAAAATTTTGCCTGTGCTCCATTATATCATCTTTTTTCCCAAAACACAAATCCTATTCTTATAATTTTTGTGAAAAATGTGTATATATAAAAAATAAACCGGTCATACTGTAAATGTTCCCTGAAGGATTCTTCAGGAAACATACTGCAAAAGATAATTTCAGGAAAAACTTATATCCTCCCCTTAAAAGGTCTCAGAACTGACACAGATACGCGGTTCTGGGACTTTTCTCGTTTTATTTCACACCAAGTTTTTCAAGATCTGCTGTTACCTGTTTAAAATCTTTAAAACAAATGGTATGAATTCCCTGTTCCTGTGCTCCCCTGCAGTTTTCCGAACGATCATCGATGAACACACATTCCTCCGGTTTCAACTGATATTTATTCAGAATTATCTGATAAATTTCCGCATCTGGTTTCAGCTGCTTAGCATAACAGGAAAAAACCTCTCCATCCATTTCTCTGCGGAATGTCAGTTCCTTTTTCGTGTGATCCAGCATATAACTGCTGTAATTAGACAGGATATATACATGATATCCCTTACTTTTCAGATATTTTACCCAGGTATCCGCATATGGTCTCTTGTGAATCGTGCCGCCGGTACCTCTTATCACCTTCTCAATATCCTCGGCATCCTCTGGATCCAGCTCCTGAAACTGTTTCAGATAAACATCCTCTTCATATAAGCCTCTGTCACGTTCATCCCAGACAGGGCTTTGAAAAGTTGCCTTTGCGATTCGTTCCCTTTTGGCCGGTTCAAATCCAAAGCTGTCCAGATATGTTTCCCAGTCATAATCCACCAGCACCTGTCCAACATCAAAAATGATATTTTTTATCCCGCCAGTCTCTGGCTTCTCTTCTTTCTTTTTACTCAGGTATTTAAACAGCATCAAAATCACATAGCACATAACCGCCACAAACAGCACAGTAAATAACGATGCTATAAACGCCTTCTGCGAAAAATCTCCCTTCAACGCAAAGTACATTGGAAGGCAGAAGATCGCCAGTAATGCGATCACTCCTATGATCGCAGCATATTTTTTCCAGTTTTTCATACTTACCTCTTTATTCAGAAAATGATTAAGAAATGCGCCGGAGATAGCTCCGGCGCGTTATGATCTTATAATTGATTATTTGTTTCTGTAAATGATATCATTTCTTCCTGGTCCATTGGAGATCATTGTGATCGGGAATCCGATCTGTTTCTCTACAAATTCGATATACTTACGGCAATTTTCCGGAAGTTCATCATAGTTCTTAATTCCACGGATATCTGATTTCCATCCTGGAAGAACTTCAAAAACCGGTTTTGCTTTTTCCAGAAGTCCTGTTGTAGGGAATTCTGTTGTAACTTTGCCGTCGATTTCATAGCCTGTACATACCGGAATCTCATCAAGATAACCCAGTACATCAAGTACTGTAAATGCAACATCTGTAGCTCCCTGCATACGGCATCCATATTTGGAAGCAACACAGTCAAACCATCCCATACGTCTCGGGCGGCCAGTTGTT
Organism: Blautia sp. 210820-DFI.6.14; assembly: GCF_020558815.1. Taxonomy (NCBI): domain Bacteria; kingdom Bacillati; phylum Bacillota; class Clostridia; order Lachnospirales; family Lachnospiraceae; genus Blautia; species Blautia sp. 210820-DFI.6.14. The sequence goes on along the minus strand of NZ_JAJCKS010000019.1, from coordinate 66,250 downwards.
GCACCATACTCTCCACCGTCTCCACCTCTTCTTCTAAGTTCATCTGCTTCTTCTCCGAAAATCTCGGAAACAAAAGCACCTGCACCTACTGCGCTGGAGTAAGCTTTGCATACAGTAATGACTTTTTTGATTTCATATGGCGGTACACCAGCACCAATAGCACCATAAGCTGCAAGGGTGGAAGAAGATGTAACCATCGGATAAATTCCATGATCCGGATCTTTCAGAGAACCAAGCTGTCCCTCAAGCAGGATCTCTTTTCCGTCTTTTAATGCATTCCACAGGAAAAGAGATACATCTCCAACATAAGGAGCAACCATTTCTTTATATTTCATCAGTTCATCAAAGATTTCATTTGGATCAAGAAGCGGTTTGTGATACAGATGCTCAAGAAGAATATTCTTTGTCTCAACAACACGCTCTACTTTTTCTCTCAGGGAATCATCATGGAACAGCTCATTTACCTGGAAACCGATTTTTGCATATTTATCTGAATAGAACGGTGCAATACCGGATTTGGTAGATCCGAAGGATTTACCACCCAGACGTTCCTCTTCGTACTGATCAAACAGAATGTGATATGGCATAACGATCTGAGCTCGGTCAGAGATCATAATCTTCGGTGCCGGAACGCCTCTTGAAACAACTTCATTGTATTCTTTAAAAAATACCGGAATATTCAGTGCAACACCGTTTCCAATAACGCTTGTTGTATGGTTATAAAATACGCCAGACGGAAGTGTATGCAGTGCAAATTTGCCATAATCGTTGACGATTGTATGTCCTGCATTGGCTCCTCCCTGAAATCTTACGATAATATCAGCTTCCTGTGCGAGCATATCAGTAATTTTACCTTTACCTTCATCTCCCCAGTTTGCTCCAACTACTGCTTTGATCATAACACTTTTTCCTCCTCGTGTTTTATTTGATCTATCATACGTTTATCTCTGCTGTCATACCCAACATGTCTTTGTGTGCATCCAGAACCGGCTGTACAGTCTTCTCAATAAATGTAACCGTCTGTTCTTTGGCTCTGCCGACATATCTGGACGGCTCCATAGATTTGCGCAGTTCCTCGATTGTCAGATTGAAGGCCGGATCTGCTGCGATTCTCTCAAGAAGATCATTGTCTTTTCCTTCTACTTTAACGGTACGTCCGGCTTCCATGGAAAGTTCACGGATGCGTTCATGAAGCTCCTGACGGTCTCCACCTGCTTTTACAGCATCCATCATGATGTTTTCTGTCGCCATAAACGGAAGCTCTGCCATCATATGTTTCTCGATTACTTTCGGATAAACAACCAGTCCGTCAACAACATTCAGGCACAGATCCAGGATACCATCGATTGCCAGGAATCCCTCCGGAATACTGAGTCGTTTGTTTGCGGAGTCATCCAGGGTTCTCTCAAACCACTGTGTTGCAGAAGTAATTGCCGGATTCAGTGCATCCACCATTACATATCTGGAAAGAGATGCGATACGCTCACTTCTCATCGGATTTCTCTTGTAGGCCATCGCAGAGGAACCAATCTGTGATTTTTCAAATGGTTCTTCTACTTCTTTCAGATGCTGCAGAAGGCGGATATCATTGGACATCTTATGTGCGCTTGCCGCAATACCTGCAAGAATATTCAGGACTCTTGTATCTACTTTGCGGGAATAGGTCTGTCCGGATACCGGATAGCAGTTCTTGAATCCCATCTTTTCTGCGATCATCGGATCAATCTTGTCGATTGTCTCCTGATCTCCTTCGAACAGTTCCAGGAAACTTGCCTGTGTTCCGGTAGTTCCCTTGGAACCCAGAAGTTTCAGTGTGCCCATTACATATTCCAGATCTTCCAGATCCATCAGGAATTCCTGTGTCCAGAGAGTTGCACGTTTACCAACTGTTGTCGGCTGTGCCGGCTGGAAATGTGTAAATGCAAGAGTTGACTGTTCTTTGTATTTATCTGCAAATTTTGACAGTTCTGCAATTACGTTCACCAGTTTTTTCTGAACCAGCTTCAAAGCCTCAGCCATCACAATGATATCTGTGTTGTCACCTACATAACAGGATGTTGCACCTAGATGGATGATTCCTTTTGCTTTCGGGCACTGTACGCCATATGCATACACGTGAGACATAACGTCATGGCGTACCTGACGTTCTCTTTCTTTTGCCACATCATAGTTGATATCATCCTTGTGAGCTTTCAGTTCATCAATCTGCTCCTGAGTGATATTCAGGCCAAGTTCTTTTTCTGTTTCAGCCAGAGCGATCCACAATCTTCTCCAGGTGCGAAATTTCATATCCGGAGAAAAAATGTACTGCATTTCCTTGCTGGCATAACGCTCTGAAAGGGGACTTACGTATCTGTCTGTACTCATGTATTTACTCCTATCATCTCACTCGATTAACCGCAGGGGTAACTGCGGTTGCTCGGATTTCCTATCATTACGCAGAAATTATATAACATCGCATCATTAAAAGCAATCCCTTTATTCCTCTCCCTGATGAAATTTACCAAGGAATTCTTTGATTCGTGCATTACTTGAAGAAAATACTTCCTGTGGAGTACCTTCTACAGCAATTACACCTTTATCCATAAAAATAACTCTGTCGGAAATATCCCGAGCAAAGTTCATTTCATGTGTCACGATTACCATCGTGATATGGATATCCGCCAGTGAACGGATTACTCTCAAAACTTCTCCGGTAAGTTCCGGATCAAGTGCGGAAGTCGGCTCATCAAAGAACAGGATTTTCGGATTCAGTGCAAGGGCTCTTGCTATCGCAACTCGCTGGCACTGTCCGCCTGACAACTGATACGGATAAGCATCTTCTTTATCAGACAATCCCATCTTTGCCAGAAGATCTCTCGCTTCTCTGTAAACCTCATCTTTATTTCTCTTCTGCACATGGATTGGTGCATCGGTAATATTTTTCATGACCGTATAATGCGGAAACAGATTAAAGTTCTGAAAAACCAGGCCAAAGCAGGACTGAATCTCTTTCAGTTTTGTTTTATTCGGCAGACAGACTTTACCATTTTCGGTCCAGACCGTTTTATTTCCCATATAACTTACTTCACCGTCATCAATCAATGTCAGCATTGTCGCACAGCGAAGAAGCGTGGATTTACCGGAGCCTGAGGAACCGATAATTGAAACGACCTCTCCTTCATTTACATGAATCGACACATCCTTCAGTACCTGAAGACCGTCGAACTCTTTTTTGATATGATTCATTTCCAGAAGACTTGTACTCAAAGCATTTCCTCCTAACGATAGTAATTCAGTTTCTTTTCAAACCATTCCATAACCCAGGCAACTACAAAGTTAAAGATATAGTAGAATACCCCGGCGATCACAAACGGAACAACTGTTGTCTGCGCAGCTGCGATCTGTTTTGCCAGCGCAAACATCTCAATATAAGATACCGAATAAACAAGGGAGGTATCTTTGACAAGTGTAATGACTTCATTTGTCACAGAAGGAAGCACGATCTTTACAACCTGCGGTAATACGATTTTGAAAAATGTCTGGCTTTTATTGTATCCCAGAAGCTGTGCTGCCTCATACTGTCCCACCGGAATCGACTCAATTCCGGAACGATAGATTTCTGCAAAATATGCGGCATAATTCAGAGAACATCCCAGAATGATCGCGGTAAATTTATAATTGCCGATATTCATTCCCCACAGATAGAACGGTCCAAAATACCATAGCAGCAGCTGCAGCATCAGTGGTGTTCCTCGCATAATAGAAATATACGCCTTAACGATCCAGCTTAATGGCTTGAATCTGCTCACACGTCCAAAATATACAACCATGCCAAGTGGCAGGGAAAATAACAGTGTCAGAAAAAAGATCAGCAGCGTCTGCCCAAATCCCGTGGTAAGCTGTTGTAACATTACCTGAAAACTCATGTACTCTCCTCCATAAACCTACAAGAGGGATGCCACCCGGAAAACCGGGAAGCATCCCATTCTGTATTCGTATTTTATGTATTGCTTATTTTTCTTCTGTTTTATCTGTTTCTGCATCATCTGTTGCATCTTTGGAATCCTCTGCCGATGCATCATCAGAAGCTTTCAGTGTTACCATATCTGCGATTTCATACTTCTCGGCAAGTTCTGCAACCGTTCCATCATCTGCAAGTTTCTGAAGGTCTGCATTCACAATATCACAGAGTTCTGTATTACCCTTTTTAAATCCGATTGCATACTGTTCTGTATTCAGTGTCTCATCAAGGATCTTGAATCCCTCTCCTCTGGAATTCAGCTGATATTTGGCAACTCCGACATCGATTGCCAGTGCATCCAGTGCCCCTGCCTGCAGTTCTGTGAATGCAGTATTGTAATCTGCAAATTCATTCAGTGCTCCAAAGGTATCCGCCAGTTCTTTCTGTCCGCCTTCTTCCTCACTCTGAAGAAGATCCAGTGCTGCGGAAGCTGCCTGCACACCAACGGTCTTACCGGCAAGATCTGTAAGCTTCTCAATTCCGGAATCATCTGCAACAACGATTACCTGACTGTTATCTACATACGGCTCTGAGAAAGTATAATCATCTTCTCTTCCGTTCATAGTAAATCCATTCCAGATACAGTCGATAGATCCGGAATTCAGTTCCATATCCTTGGAATCCCAGTTGATTGGTTTTTTCTCCAGCTCCCAACCTTCCAGATCACACACAGCCTGTGCCAGTTCCAGGTCAAATCCTGTGTATTCACCATTCTCATCCATATATCCATATGGCGGATATTCCGCATCAAATCCAACGATCAGAGTCTTATCTTCTATTCCTGCCTGCACACTTACTGCAGATACCATTCCCAGTGCCATTACTGCTGTCATAACTACTGCAACTGCTTTTTTCTTCATCTCTCTATCTCCCTTGACATATTATTTTCCTTTTAATACGTAGCCACTCTACCACGTGAAAGTATTGATATCGTAACATACCCATTCTGACCTGTCAAGTAAATTTTGCGCTGCAGCTTTCATATAGCATACCATCTCTCTAATCTTACATCTGGTCTTTATGATGCAGTACTGTCACACTGCACGGTGGCAGATACAGATTCAGCGATCCAGCCTGGCATAGAATCTGTTTCTGGTGGTCTGTATACCCTTCCTGAGAAGATTGCACCAGCCTTGTAAATACTGTTTCTTCCAGACTGCTGATTCCTGCCGGCCAGACTTCAATCATAACATCTCTGCCTTCATCCCGGTTGTTCAGTACGATGATCATCTGCTCCGTATGAGAGAATCTCGCATAACAGAGGCCCTGATAATCATTCCATAGGAATTTCAGAGAACCGCTTCTGAGCATTTTGTATTTCTTATGAACCGCGATCATAACCTTGTAGAAATTCAGAAGTTCCATATCTTCATGCCCCCACGGGTAAGTTCGCCGGTTATCCGGATCTGTAAATCCGCAGACACCTGCCTCATCCCCATAATACAATGTAGGAGCTCCCGGCCATGTCATCTGTATGGCAATCGCTTCACGCATGATCGCCGTATTGATATTTTCAGACGCCGCCTGTGCTCCGGCATATGAAACACGTCCAACCCTGTGATTTGTTCTGGTAAGGAATCTGGAATGATCATGATTTGACAATTCATTCATCGCAGTATGAAGAGATGACATATGCAAAGAGCGCATATGCGTCTTCATTGCTCCGATAAACGCATCACTGTTTCCATAAAGATCCTCTCTATATTCATCACTGTGTTTTTCCATTCCGGTCAGGAACCATGTCACAGGCTCCATGAACGCATCATAGTTCATGACAGAATCCCACTCATCTCCCTGCAGCCATCCTTCCGGACTTCCATAATGTTCTGCAAGAATCAGTGCTTCCGGATTCGCTTTCTTGACCGCTTTGCGGAAATCTTTCCAGAACTGGTGATTAAACTCATTGCTGTGTCCCAGATCTGCTGCCACATCCAGTCTCCAGCCATCCACATTATATGGTGCAGACACCCACTTCTGTGCCACTTTCAGGACATAATCATACAATTCTCCTGAACCTTCATAATTCAGTTTCGGAAGTGTATCATGCGTCCACCATCCATCATAAGTCGGATTATAAGGCCAGCGATTCTGATCATGAAAATCAAAGAAATAGCGATACGGACTGTCTGCAGATATATAAGCTCCCGGTGCATAACCTTTCTGTCCTTCATATATTCTTTCTCTGTCCATCCACTTATTAAAAGATCCACAATGGTTGAATACTCCATCCAGAATAATCTTCATGCCACGTTTATGCAGTTCTTCCACAAGCTGTGCAAACATCTGATTACTTGCCTCCAGATTGCGCTTATCTGTCACACGCCGGATATATTTTGTGGCATGTGTATTATCTCGATCCCCCGGTGCAAGCAATCCGTCACAGTCTTCAACGATCTTTCCGTAATGTGGATCCACATAATCGTAATCCTGACAGTCGTATTTGTGGTTACTTGGTGATACGAAGATTGGATTAAGATACAGCACTTCAACGCCCAGCTCTTCAAAATAATCCAGTTTGTCAATAATGCCCTGCAGGTCTCCTCCATAGAATTCCCTGACTCCCATAACTGCCGGAGTCTTGGACCAATCTGTCACTTTTTCACTGTGTTCACCAATATATGCATATTCGTCGCTTTCCACATCGTTGGACGGATCTCCATTGCGGAATCGATCCACAAAAATCTGATACATCACCGCACCCTTTGCCCAGTCAGGTGTATGATAATTCGGATAGATTTCAAACTGTGCCCATTCCTGCAGCTCAGAACAGACTCCCTGTTCCGTGTAATAGCATGTAGCCCATCCATACTGAATTTCAAAATGATACCGAAAAATCTCTTCCGGCATCACAATCTTTGTTCCATAATAATCAAAACCTTTTGTGGTTTTGTATACTTTCATTTTATATTTCTGATCTCCGGATACGAGATATACCGCATCCACATTATTCTTCTGGGTTCTGAAGCTGATTATTACCTTTTCGCCACTCTTTGGCTCAGTAGGATTTCTGTAATACCTTGTTCCGTCACTGAAAAGAGCCTCCTTGTTAAACACTGGTCTCATATTCAGAATATACTGCATTTTTCTTGCAATATCTTCGTTTTCCTGCTTCATCGTCAATCTTCCTTGTCTGTATTATTTATATTGCATTGGAAATGTAATCTGCATTTCCGAGTTTCTTTGTCTGCAATCTACTTTTGTATTAAGGATACCTCAGTTTCATATGCAGATGCGGCCTGGTCATTAAACAGTACCCACTCAACCAGATCAAAACTGTCTGGATTCTCCTGTAAAAATCTATGAACGGTATCTACCGCAATCTTCGCAGCGCGCTCAACCGGAAAACAATACACTCCTGTAGAAATAGATGGGAATGCAATTGTTCTGATTCCGTTCTCCACCGCAATCTTCATCGAATTATAATAACAGCTTGCAAGAAGCTTATCTTCATCATTATTTCCACCATACCAGATCGGTCCGACTGTGTGGATCACATAATCACATGGCAGATTATAAGCCCTGGTAATCTTTGCTTCTCCAGTTTCGCACCCATGAAGTGTCCTGCATTCTGCAAGAAGTTCCGGTCCTGCTGCACGATGGATTGCACCATCAACACCGCCACCACCAAGAAGAGAATTATTAGCAGCATTTACAATTGCCTGTACATCTGTAATTTTGGTTATATCACCTTTGACTGTTTTAATCGAATACATAAACTTCGCGATACCTCTCCGTTACAATTTATTTTTCATATGGAAGCATGCTCTGCCATCCGGTATGTTTTTGTTTTAATTTGAACGTAATAGGATCCGGAATTTCTTCCTTCTCGGCTATATTATACTCACATATTTGATTAATGATATCATGAATCTTTTCTGACGTAAAGCAGTTCTGGAACCGGAAGTGTATCCGGGTAATTGAATGTATAATCGACTATATTGTCTTTTACCGCTGTTTTTTAGACAGTAAAAAAGACAGCGGGATAAGCTGTCTTTTTTGGAGAAGGTATTTCTTCTTATGGGGTGTAGCAAAAACTATATAATGTATTGGGGGGTTTTTACGGTTATTATAGTACCATGACCCCCTCCAAAAGTGTGCACAAACTTCACAAAATTTAGTATTTGTTTTTGTGTACTTTGTACACCCTATTCTTGCGGCATTTCATTTTCCGCTGTAAAAAGTGCCTCAAACTCATCGCGCTGAATCTTTTCCTTCTCTAAAAGAAGTGCTGCACACTTATGAAGAACATCCATATGCTGAGAAATAATCTTTCTTGCATCTGCATGGCAGCGGTCAATAATATCATGAACCTCTTTGTCAATCTCGTTGGCAACTTCTTCGCTGTAGCTTCTTGTATGAGCCAGATCACGACCAATGAAGACCTCGTCTCCCTCATCGCCATAAGCGATCAGGCCAAGCTTGTCAGACATACCATACTGCATAACCATTGCACGGGCAGTGCTGGTTGCACGTTTGATATCGTTGGAAGCACCTGTTGTGATGTCGCCGAAGATGATTTCTTCTGCTACGCGACCGCCAAGAAGTGTTGTGATATCCTGAAGCATCTTGCCTTTTGTATTAAACATCTCATCATTTTCAGGAAGCGGCATGGTATATCCTGCGGCTCCCATTCCAGTAGGAATGATGGAAATCGTATATACTGGGTCCATATCCGGAAGCACATGGAAAAGGATTGCATGTCCCGCCTCATGATATGCTGTGATCTTCTTCTCTTTTTCAGAGATAACTTTGCTTCGTTTTTCTGCACCAATACCAACTTTGATAAATGCATGCTTGATATCCGGCTGTGTAATATAACTGCGTCCTGATCTGGCAGCCATGATCGCAGCCTCATTCAGAAGGTTCTCAAGATCAGCACCTGTAAAGCCGGCTGTTGTCTGCGCGATCTGTGCAAGATCCACATCCTCGCCGAGTGGTTTATCTTTGGCATGTACACGAAGGATTTCTTCTCTTCCTTTGACATCCGGACGGCCAACTGCAACCTTACGGTCAAAACGGCCAGGACGAAGAATCGCCGGATCAAGGATATCCACACGGTTGGTAGCTGCCATTACGATGATTCCTTCATTCACACCAAAACCATCCATCTCAACAAGAAGCTGGTTCAGTGTCTGCTCTCTCTCATCATGACCACCACCCATACCGGTTCCACGCTGTCTTGCAACTGCATCAATCTCATCAATAAAGATGATACATGGTGCATGCTTCTTGCCCTCTTCAAACAGATCACGTACACGGGATGCGCCGACACCGACAAACATCTCTACAAAATCAGATCCTGAAATAGAGAAAAACGGAACTCCCGCTTCTCCGGCAACTGCTTTTGCAAGAAGTGTCTTACCTGTTCCAGGAGGTCCTACAAGGATCACTCCTTTCGGAATCCTTGCTCCAACATTTGTATATTTCTGTGGAGCTTTCAAAAAATCAACAACCTCGACCAGGTCTTCTTTTTCTTCCTGAAGACCTGCCACATTCTGAAATGTAACTTTTTTGTCATCCGGCAGCATCATTCGGGCACGGCTCTTTCCAAAATTCATCATCTTGGCATTACCTCCGCCTCCTGACATCTGACGGTTCATCATAAGAAACAGGAAAATCACCAGCCCACCTGTGAGAAGTACCGGAAAAAATGTTGTCATAAATACACTTTCCTGCGGAACATCTGCCACTTCCGGATGAATGCCGTAGCCTTCCAGAAGCTTCTGTGCGTCTTTAACATCTGTTACATATACTTTTTTCTTCCCTTCACTTTCGATATCCGCAACAACGGAACCGGTAGGCACTTCCCTGTTCTGGTAGATTTTTGCAGAAGAAAGCTTACCATCCTCTGCTGCCTGTTTCATACTTTCCATTGAGTAACTGCTCTGTGATGCTACCTGATTGTTCAGATAAAAGTATCCGGCAACCAACATCACGATCAATACAAGATACAGGCCAATTCTGCCTGACTGTTTATTCACCTGCTGCTGTCTCCTTTCAATCCTGGTTTTCTAATTCAACCACCCCGATAAACGGAAGATTTCTGTATTTCTGTGCGTAATCCAGACCATATCCTACTACAAATTCATCCGGAATATTAAAACAGCAGTAGTCTACTTTTACGTCTTTTACCCTGCGTTCCGGTTTGTCCAGCAGTGTGCACAGACGGATGCTGTTTGGATTTCTTCCCTTCAGGATTTCGATCAGGTAGCTGAGAGTTCTTCCTGAGTCAATGATATCCTCCACGATCAGAACATCTTTGCCGATCAGCGGCTGATCCAGATCTTTTACGATTTTTACAACACCACTGGATTTTGTATCATCACCATAGCTGGATACTGACATAAAATCAAGGGATACCGGAACAGTAATTCTCTTTGCCAGTTCACAGGTAAAGAATACGCCACCCTTCAGAACACAGATAAGATGTATTTCCCTTCCTGCATAATCCCTGCTGATCTGGGCTGCAATCTGCTTAATTCTTGCATCCACTTCTTCTTCACTCAGTAAAACTTTGATTTTTTCACTCATTGTACGTTTCCTCCTTGGTATGTGATCTCCAATACCCTTCCTGTTTCGGAAGTGATTTTGTAACGCTCATTGATTCTTCCGCCTACGATCCACAAAACTTCATTTCCATCGACAACCAGTGGGAGTTTCCCTCTCAGTTCACCCGGAATTTTATCATCGATCATACAACGTGTCAGCTTCTTATGCCCGCCGCTCTGACTGACTGCCATATAGTCACCGCTTCTGCGTGTGCGGACAGTCAGTTCGCAATTTATTTTATCACAATCAAACCATTTCGTATACTTTTTTTCCAAAATCTTCTCACCATTATATGAATAAATTTTTGCAGTAAAGCATCCCTGCTTCCATTTCGTTTCTCCCGGAACAACAAGATTTTGGATTTTCAGTTCTTCTGTCTCACTATCTGATTCTGCGATCATATTTTTCTTTCGGATCTGTACTCCTTCATAAACTCTGGATGCCTCCAGTTCATATGGAAGATCTGCTTTTCGTCCAGTCTGCATACCATACAGATCTCTGATCTGTTTTATATGACCAGAGGTAAGGTCACTCTGATGTCCGCCTGTTACTTCTAATATCTCCCTGATCACATATGTCTGGATAATTGTTTCTTTTTTGAAAAACTCATGATCCAGGACATATCTGTCTTTTGCTTTCCTGTATCCTGCTGCCATTTCTCCTGCCAGCTTCGTAAAATAGGCTTCTGCCTGTCCGAATATTTCTGACGCTTCTGCCATATGTGTAACTGCCCTTGGATTTACTTCCTGCTCAATGAGTGGCAGAATGTGACGTCGTATACGGTTTCTCGTATAATCATCTTCCATATTGCTGCTGTCCAGAACTGTCTGAATGCTGTTCTCCTCTACATAATTGACGATTTCACTCCGTTCTAAACACAAAAGAGGCCGGATAATTTCTCCGTTCAGTGGCTTCAGCGAGCAGAGACCCCTGATCCCGGTTCCCCTGGCCAGGTGATGCAGCATAGTTTCCGCCATATCATTTTGGTTATGTGCAAGCGCCACACGTACCTGTTCCGGTATCGCCACTGCATTTTCTTTCTCTTTTTCAAAAGCGATTCGACGCACTTTGCGGCCGGCTTCTTCGGTTCCCATCTTCCAACTAAGAGCCAGAGCAGGAACATCATAATTATATACTGCACACGGAATTTTCCATTCACTGCATATTTTCTCCACCATCTGCTGGTCCCGCAGAGCTTCTTTTCCACGGATTCCGTGATTTACATGTACTACACGGAGACGATAGCCAAATTCATCTCTGAGTCCATTCAATATATGAAGCATTGTCATCGAATCCGGACCGCCAGAAACACCAAGGATGATCTCTGAACAATTTTGCAGCATTCCTGTTTCAGTCATAAATCTTTTTACTTTCTGCAATGTATCTTTATACATCTTCTTTTCTCCTGTGTTTTTATTTTCTTACCACATTCGCTACAAGGACCGTCATATCATCCCTCGCATGATAATCGCTGTACCCGAGTGCCCGTTCCAAAATCCCCCGGCTGATCTCTCTGGGTGTTTCATCCTGAATATCCATAATGATCTCTTTCATCGTCTCTTCCTCACATTCAACAGGCAGCGCGTCCATCACACCATCGGTCATCATGATCAGATAATCTCCATGATACAATTTTCTGGATGCCGTGTCAAAATCAATCCTCTGTACCAGTCCCGCCGCAAGGCTTTCTGATGAAATAGCTTCCACCCAATGGTCACGTTTGATAAATGTCGAAGCTGCACCTGCTTTTAGGAACTCACAGATTCCCGTATAGAGATCTACTGCACAGATATCTACCGTAGAGAACATTCCTTCCCTGCCTTTCAGAACAAGCGCAGAATTTACCATACGTGCCGCAGTCTCCTGAGAAAAGCCGGAATCCAGAAACTGTTCCAGAAGTTCCACTACTATCTCACTTTCTCTGCATGCGTCCATACCCGATCCCATTCCATCAGACAGACACATCACAAATCTTCCACCGTCTTCCTGTCTGCAGATATAATTATCCCCTGATACTTTTTCATTTTCTCTTGTAAGTCTGGATACTCCGTATAACATCTGATAACTGACGTCTTCTACAAAATGAATCGTATGAAATTCCCCATTTACAATACACCGGCTTCCCTGCACAGACGTCATATTACTTTCGCATAACTCTGAGAGCATCTGTGCGACCTCTGTTACAGAAACACACTGTCCGCTCCTGGCACGCAGAGTAAGAAAAATCTGTCTGCGCCCTTCAACTTTGTCCATCACCCACGCAGCTTTCAAAATCACATGTTTTCTTCGCAGATTCTTTTTCAGTTCTTCCTGAAATTCCGGTTCTGCTGCCGAAATATCATACAGATCATTTGCTACCGTCTCCATAATGGCCGCTGTCTCTGTCAGCTGCTGAGCCACTGCCAGCCGACTTTCGATCATACGATTCATCCATATAAGATTCTGTTTTTCCTGTCGAAACTGTTCGCGTACTTCTTCCAGATATTGCAATGATTTTCCGCATACGCTCCCCCATTGCATACGAAGTTTCTCAAGTTCTCCTTTATCATCTTTTTCGAGAGCACGTACCAGTGCTTCTCCCCCCTGACACATTGTTTCTGCCTGACTTCCCCAGCAGATTTCCCGATGATAGCAGTTACTGCACAGACGATCATTCGCATCCGTCAGAATACGCTCAATCTGCCCACTACTCAGGTATTCCTTTTTGTACGGCATTCCATAAAATGTATCCGCAAGTTTCTGAAAAGCTGCCGCATAGCGTTCCACTTTTTCTTTCTGAGGATGATCTTCTCCAATCGGAAATATTTCTTCTTTTTTCGACATTCTCCCCGTCAAAATAGTTTTTGCCATGTCCCGCAATATCAGCAGTACGCTGATCACGAGCATGGCAATTATCCATTCCTGCATATATCCCCCTCCCCTGATACTTCCCGGTAAGTATTACAATACTTTCACTAGAAAAATATTATAAGAGGGTTCTTTTAAAATATCTGTCAAATAAAGGAGATTGTTCCAGAAAACTTTTCTGCAAAATCTCCTTTATTTCTCTTCTTCAAATACAATCTCATTTCCTTTGACCAGACCAAGCTTATCTCTGGCAACTTCGGCTATATATTCATCCGTCTGCATGTACTCTTTCTGTTCATCTATTTCCTGTGTACGTTCCTGCTCACCTGCAATAGAATCTTCCAGCGCTGATGCCTTTGCATCGTATACAGCAATCCTCGCCTTAAGTGTCTGACTCTGATAAGTCAGTCCACCCAACAGAAGCAGAACAACAATAGCAATTGCTGCCATTCCAAGGTAGTTATTCGCTATTCTTTTTTTATTTTTTTTCTTTTTTGACTTTTTCAAAGCGTCTGCCCCTTCTATTACACCATAAACGTCTTTTCGTATGTCTATATGAAGAAATTTTACATCTTTTTACCAGAAATAGCAACCTATTTAACACAAAATTTGCAAAAATTCCACCAAAAGCAACACCTGCCAGCATAAAAAAGCGGATTCTGCCATAATTGCACTGATATAAAGCGGTAAAAAGCAGCAAACCAGCCAATAACCAGTACAAAATATCCACTGTACTGTTCCACATTCTGTCGCAGAACAAACGTCTTTTCAGCATATCGGTCAGCCTGTAAACAACAAGCATCCCTACTCCTGTTTCGAAAGCGCGAAAAAAAAGCAGTATTTCCAATCTGATATAACTGCTCATCTTACCGGAACATCCTTTTCAGCAAAGGTTCTTCTTTTTTCTGCGCATTCTTTGTCAGATAAGAAACACTGTTTACTTTTCCTTCAATCTCAGCCTCTCCCTTTTCGAGGTCAAGGCTTTTTACATGAAGCTGCTCTCCTTTGATCTGCACTTTCCCGGCCTCAGTCTGAAGCAATATCTCATTTTCATTAAACGAATGAATATCCTGAACACCTGTCAGTTTTCCATATTTACGCTCTTTTATCGTCAGACCGTGCACCTTGCCTGTCTTTTTTTCTTCCAACCCCACAGCTCCCATCCTGCATTTACTGTTAATCTATGTGAGAGCCCTGTCCAATAGACACAAAAACGATCAAAGATAGCGAAAAAGATTCTCTGCGTCTTCTTTACGAACCGTTTCTTTGATATCCAGCACCTCAACCTTTACGTTTTTGCTTCCAAACTGGATTTCAATCGTATCACCGGCTTTTACCTGTGCTGACGCCTTGGCCGGGCGGTCATTGACCAGCACTCGTCCGGCATCACATGCCTCGTTCGCAACCGTTCTTCTCTTGATCAGACGTGAGATTTTTAAATATTTATCAAGTCTCATATATACCTCCAGAAAAACAAAAGGGGGAACATATCTGTCCCCCCTAAAAGCACGATTTACTTATTCGTTTACCATATCTTTCAGAGCTTTACCAGCTTTGAATTTCGGAGCTTTAGAAGCTGCGATCTTCATTGTTTCACCAGTCTGAGGATTT
The DNA here is from genome assembly GCF_020558815.1 of Blautia sp. 210820-DFI.6.14. Lineage (NCBI taxonomy): Bacteria > Bacillati > Bacillota > Clostridia > Lachnospirales > Lachnospiraceae > Blautia > Blautia sp. 210820-DFI.6.14. The sequence continues at coordinate 51,240 of NZ_JAJCKS010000019.1, read as the reverse complement.
CTTCCTTCTCTTGCTGCTCTTTCACTTACTTCAAATGTACCAAAACCAACTAACTGGATTTTTCCACCTTTTTTTAATTCGGATGCTACAACATCAGTGAAAGATTTTAATACAGCCTCTACATCTTTTTTGGAAAGGTTTGTTTCTTTCGCCATTGCTGCTACTAATTCTGTTTTATTCATGGTGTTCCTCCTCTAAATAACCTCATTCTTATTTATTGCGTAATGCTTCCTTGGCATATGCACGCTATTTACTATATATAAACCTTTTATGTCAAATTGTCAAGGCTTTTCGGCTTTTTCAGGCTCTTCTTCTGTCGCTTTTTCCAATTGTTTCAACTCTTCCCACGAAAGCCCAGCCAGCTGTTTATCCTCCGGTGAAAAGATCTTCGGATGCCGGAATTTCATTTTGGATGAAACGTCTCGGATCACATCCTCAACAGTAAAAAGTCCCTCTTCTTCCGCGATCACACTGTGAAGAGCCACCTGAAACAGCACATCTCCCAGTTCCTCACAAAGATTTGTGCTGTCATTTTCTTTTGAAAGACGGTCAATTCCTTCCAGTACCTCATTGCTTTCTTCCAGCAGATATTTTTTCAGGCTTTCATGCGTCTGCACACTGTCCCACGGACAATTTCGGCGTATTTTCCTGACAATTTCCATAAAATCATCAAATTCCCGCATATGCAAGTTTACATCATGGAGTCAACCATATCCAGAACAGCTTTGCCCATGACTGCTGATTTTTCATCCGCATCTGCCAGAGATGTACCTTTTACTCCGTAGTAGAACTTAACTTTTGGTTCTGTACCAGACGGACGAACACATACCCAGGCATCATTTGTCAGTTCATAATAAAGGACATTGGAATTCGGAAGTCCTGTCGGTGTAACTTCGCCTGTTTCCAGATTTTTGATCGTGTCTGCTTTGTAATCTCTTACAGCAACCACTTTGTGTCCTGCAAATTCTGCCGGCGGATTCTGGCGAAGTGAATTCATGATATCCTGAATCTTCTGCAGGCCTTCAATACCTTTCATAGTTACAGCTTTGATATCGTCTTTGTAATATCCAAACTGTTCATACATCTCGATCATTGCATCCCACAGAGTCTTACCCTGCGTCTTATAATATGCTGCCGCTTCGCAAAGTGCCATTGTTGCAACGATTGCATCCTTATCTCGTGCATATGTACCGATCAGGCAGCCATAGCTCTCTTCAAATCCAAAGAGATAAGATCCTTTTCCGCTCTTTTCAAATCCAAGGATCTGCTGTCCGATAAACTTAAATCCTGTAAGGACCTCGATCAATTTTACACCATAACCCTTGGCGATTGCATCTGCAAGATTGGTTGTAACAATTGTCTTGATCAGTGCACCGTCCTCCGGAAGGCTTCCGTTTACGGCTTTGCGCTGGCTGATCTCATAGTTTGCAAGAAGGCATCCGGACATGTTTCCTGTCAGGTCATGATATTCTCCGTTTTTGTCTTTGACACGAACGCCAAGACGGTCTGCATCCGGATCTGTCGCAAGAACAAGATCTGCGTCTACTTCTTTTGCAAGTTTCAGACCAAGTTCAAAAGCTTCTGCTGCTTCCGGATTCGGATAACTTACTGTTGGGAAATCTCCATCCGGAAGTTCCTGTTCTTTGACAACATAAACGTTCTCAAATCCAAGTTCTTTGAGGATTCTTCTTGCAGGAATGTTACCAGTTCCATGAAGTGGTGTGTACACGATCTTCAGATTCTTTCCTTCTGCCTGAATAGCATCCATATGAATAACCTGTTTCTTCAGTTCTGCCATGTATGCATCGTCCACTTCTTTGCCGATCACCTCGAAAAGGCCTGCTTTTTCGGCTTCAGCCTTGTCCATAGTCTTAACAGTATTCCAATCGGAAATTGCCTTAACTTCTCCCATGATTCCGCTGTCATGTGGCGGTGTGATCTGTGCACCGTCCTCCCAGTATACTTTGTATCCATTGTATTCCGGTGGGTTATGGCTTGCAGTTACATTGATACCGGCAACACATCCCAGATGACGTACCGCGAAAGAAAGCTCCGGTGTAGGTCTTAATGTCTCAAAGATATACGCTTTAATTCCGTTTGCTGCAAGACAAAGAGCTGCTTCCTGTGCAAATTCCGGTGACATATGGCGGGAATCATATGCGATTGCAACACCCTGGGATTTCTTGTCTACTTTTGCGATATAATTTGCAAGCCCCTGTGTTGCTCTTCTAACAACATAGATGTTCATACGATTGGTTCCGGCTCCAATGATTCCACGAAGACCAGCTGTACCAAACTCCAGATCCATATAAAAACGTTCTTTTATCTCATTTTCATCCCCTGCAATACTTTTCAATTCCTCTTTTGTTGCTTCGTCGAAGTATGGGTTTGCAATCCACTGCTCATAAACCTCTTTGTAATCCATACTAAAATACCTCCCTGTACAATGTATTTCCGACAGTTTCACTACTGTCTTTGATAGTTCTATATTATACACCTCTTCAGAAGAAAAAGGAAGCACAATATCGTTTCCACGCCTCCCGCTGTCGTATCAGATTTTGTAGTTTTTCTGTATTTTTCACAGAAATCCAGGTTTTGCGATGCGTATAATAATAATTTGCAAGTTTCCAGTATTTTTCAGGATAACTGAATCGAATCTTAAGATTTATCCATTCTTCTCTGCTCACGGGTTTTATCTCATGATATGCTTTCAGCATTTCTTTTCCAAAGCGGACATCCCAGTTATATTTCTCGAGAATTTTTCTCATAAAGCGATACAGATCAGCCATTTGCGTATCAAATCCCCAATGTTCAAAGTTTGTAACTGCAGTTCCACTTTTTAAGATCAAAACATTATGCTGGTTATATTCTCCGTGGCAGACTTCACCCTCCGTTTCTGCTTTCTGGCGCAGCTCCTGATAACCGGACTCTCTTAATGCCGCATACGCCTCTTCTCCGTCTCTCAGGAAATCTTCTACTGTTGCCAGATATATTTTTTCAAAAGGACTGGATGCTCCCCGTTTTCTGATAAAACTGCGGATTTTTTTTAATTCCTGATTATGCCGCAGATATCCATTTTCCAATGACGGTTCTATATAATATTCTACAGTCGGTATATGCATGCGCTGATGCAGTTCTGCCATGGTTCGAATACTTTTGAAAATGTCTTCTTTGGAACGTGTATCGCATTCTCTGCCCTCATACCAGTACTGCATTGTATATGGAATGCCGTCACGGTCGCGGCTGACCAGATTTTCTTCCTGATTTGGAATATAGCAGTCCACCTTGCCGCCCTGACTCTGGATCTGCAGAAGCAATTCCTGTTGTTTCTGTAGTTTTTTTTCTGTTCCTTTGAATTCTTTTACGATGACAAGTCCTTTTTCTGTATGGCACAGAAGTCCGCCACGTGTCCGGGCTGTAGATTCGGCGGTGAGGCCATACTGCTCCAGTGTGCTGAGTCCATAATCATACAAATAAAAATCCCCCTCTTGATTTTGTACCTTCTATCTTATGTAGGGGGAATCCAGAAAATGTATGATCCATTAATTAATATTCTCTTTCCTTGCAGGAATTTCGACATACAAATGTACTGTCTAAATTTTTAATATTTTTCTTTATTTATAAATTCCATTAACTTCTCTTTTGTATTATCGGAAGGTTCTTCGAGCACATGTTCCAGCATCTCCTTCAACACCTCTCCGAGTTCCGGTCCTGGCTTATATCCGGCCTGGATCAAATCTCTTCCTGTCACGGCAAGTGTCTTTAACGAAACGCATTGTTTCTCCTCTACCACATTATGATAACACTCTGCCACCCCTTTCAGTCGGGCAGATTTTTCCTCTCGGCGATACTCACTCTGGGCAAGCATATCCGCCTCCTGTACTTCGAGATACATCGGAAACAGATCTTCTCCGATCCGGTTCACCGCACGTCTTACCGAACGCATTTCCGGCATCGGGCGGTCGTCATGATATTTGATCAGTCTGGAGACTTTACTGATCGTATCGTTGTCAAATTTCAGCCGGCGAAGAATGCTTTTGGCCATTTTTTCACCTTCCGGTGCATGCATCTTGAAATGATCACGCCCATTTTCATCGGTCTTTCGCATCACTGGCTTCGCAATATCATGAAGTAGCATCGTCAGCCGAAGGACTTTGTCCGGCCGCACCAGAAGCAGACCGTGAAGAATATGTTCTCCTACTGTATAACAATGATGCGGCGTATTCTGTTCAGTCTCCATACATGCATCAAACTCCGGTAGAAATTCTCTGGTAATTCCGGTTTCATAAGCCACTCGGAGATAATCCGGATGTGGTGACACCAGGAGCTTCACCAGCTCTGTCTGGATTCGCTCTGCACTGACACATTTCAGATTCGGTGCCAGTGCCTGAATACCAGCCTTCGTTTTTTCTTCAATTGTAAATCCCAACTGTGCGGAAAAGCGCACTGCACGCAGGATCCGAAGTGCATCTTCATGAAAACGCTCCATCGGATCACCGACACAGCGTACGATTTTATGCTCCATATCTTCCATTCCATGAAAAAGATCTACAAGACCTCTTTCCGGATGATATGCCATTGCATTGATCGTAAAATCTCTTCGTTTCAGATCTTCTTCCAGACTCGAAGTAAACATGACCTGCTTTGGATGGCGTCCATCTTCGTAATCTCCATCCACACGATACGTCGTTACTTCATAGCCTTCTTTATCCATTAATACGGTCACTGTTCCATGCTGCAATCCGGTATCCACCGTGCGCTGGAACAGTTCCTTCACCTGCTGCGGAGAAGCAGATGTGGTGATATCCCAGTCGTTGGGGTTGCGTCCCAGAATAGAATCTCTGACACATCCACCGACAACATAAGCCTCATAACCGTTTTCCTCTAAAATGTGCAGTATTTTTTCCGCATTGGAAGGAATCGTTAATTTCATATTAGTATGCTCTTCCCCAGTAAACCATCTTCTTAGCCGGTTTTCCGCAGCATACGCAGACATCGCTCAAGTGTTCCTGTTCAAACGGCATACATCTGGATGTTGCCTGAACATCTTCTTTGATCTTGTCTTCGCATTCACGGTTTCCGCACCACATAGCTTTTACAAAGCCAGGTTTGTTGTTGATGGTATCTTTGAATTCTTCATAATTCGTTGCAACATATGTGTGTGCATCACGATGTGCACGTGCGCGCTCCAGCATATCTTTCTGCATGGTATCCAGAACTTCCTGTACTTTGGCTGCAAGCTCTTCGAAAGAAACCACATATTTTTCTCTTGTATCACGACGACAGATAACAGCCTGTCCGTTCTCGATATCTTTCGGGCCACATTCGATACGAACCGGAATTCCTCTCATTTCCTGCTCAGCAAATTTGAATCCCGGGCTTCTGTCTGTGTCATCAACTTTAACACGGATACCAGCTGCCTTGAGTGCTGCAAACAGTTCATCTGCCTTTTCCAGAACACCCTCTTTACGCTGCTGAATCGGAATGATAACAGCCTGTGTCGGAGCAATTCTCGGAGGCAGAACAAGTCCGCTGTTATCACCATGAACCATGATGATCGCACCGATCATACGTGTTGTCATACCCCATGATGTCTGATGCACATATTTCAGTGTGTTATCTTTGTCTGTGTACTGGATGCCGAATGCTTTTGCAAATCCGTCACCAAAGTTATGGCTGGTACCGGACTGAAGTGCTTTTCCATCGTGCATCAGAGATTCAATTGTGTAAGTTGCTACTGCACCTGCAAATTTTTCTTTGTCTGTTTTCTGACCTTTGATTACCGGAATTGCCAGAACTTCTTCGCAGAAATCAGCATACAGATTCAGCATCTGGATCGTTCTTTCTTCTGCTTCTTCTGCCGTTGCGTGAGCAGTATGTCCCTCCTGCCACAGGAATTCTCTGGAACGAAGGAACGGACGGGTTGTCTTTTCCCAACGTACTACAGAACACCACTGATTATAGACCTTCGGCAGATCTCTGTGGGACTGGATGTCTTTCTGATAAAAATCGCAGAACAGAGTCTCAGAAGTCGGACGAACGCAGAGACGCTCCTGCAGTTCATTCAGTCCACCATGTGTTACCCACGCTACTTCCGGTGCAAATCCTTCTACGTGATCTTTTTCTTTCTGCAGAAGAGATTCCGGAATAAACATCGGCATGTACACATTCTGCACACCTGTTTCTTTGAATCTGCGGTCCAGTTCATGCTGGATATTTTCCCAAATCGCATAACCTGCCGGTTTGATTGCCATGCATCCTTTTACACTTGTGTAGCCGCACAGTTCCGCTTTTTTGACAACGTCTGTATACCACTGTGCAAAATCGTCTTCCATGGAAGTGATCGCTTCAACTAATTTCTTTGCCATCGTTCTTTTCTCCTTTTTGATATGATGATGCCGGAATTAAAAACCTCCGACCAGATACATGCCGGGATAAAAAGCATCAAAAAAAGCCCTTCAGATCCCGGTAAAGGGACCGAAGGACTTCGGCGGTACCACCCTAATTAACAATTCCCAAAGGAACTGCTCTCTCTAGATCCTTTAACGCAGGAAACACGCCATGCTTCAATCACATGGAGCTCAGAGGCCGGTTCCATGATTCACGCACAGAATCCTCACACCATATGGATCCCTCTCTGAGATTGCTCCTCATGTACTATTCTCTTCATCGCTCATAAACTTATTAAAATAAGCCGGATAACTCTTAATTCATCCGAACTTATCTTATTTTAAATAAAAATAATCCGAGTGTCAACCCCAAAGTAAACGCCCTGGAATCATTTTTTCACCATTTTTACACAGAAAGTTTGATTTCCCTTCCTGTCCGATTATATTTGTAATATCTTACCCCCGCTGCATCCAGCATCCTTTTGGATGCAATGACAGACGGTGTGTGTTCGTATTTGTCACAGTCATATACAACCGTTTTGATCCCCGCCTGAATGATTGCCTTGGCACATTCATTGCACGGAAAAAGCGAAACATAGAGCTTTGCACCTTCCAGACTTCCACCCCGGTAATTCAGGATTGCATTCAGCTCACTGTGAGTCACATACAGATACTTGGTGTCAAGCGGATCTCCTTCACGTGCCCACGGAAATTCATCATCTGAGCAGCCCTTTGGAAATCCATTATAACCCATGGAAAGAATCTTGTTATCATTGCTGACAATACAGGCACCCACCTGTGAATTCGGATCCTTGGAACGCATTCCGGAGAGCATTGCCACTCCCATAAAATACTCGTCCCAGGAAATATAATCCTCACGTTTTTTGATATGTACAGCCACCGTAAGAACCTCCCCTGTTTTTAGATTTCCGGATAAGCGTCTGTGATATCTGTATCCTCTTCGATCTGTTTGATTCTGCGGATATGACGTTCTTCCTCTGAGAACGGTGTATTCAGGAATGTATCCACGATCTTGACTGCCAGTCCAGGTCCGACTACTCTGCCGCCCATTGCAAGAATATTGGCATTGTTATGAAGTCTTGTTGCCTCTGCACTGAAGCAGTCGGAACAAAGAGCTGCACGAATACCTTTGAATTTATTTGCTGTGATAGAAATACCGATGCCTGTTCCACAAATCAGAATGCCTTTTTCACAGTCACCATTCTGAATCGCAATGGCTACTCTTTTGGCATAGATCGGATAATCCGTAGAATCTGTACTGTCACATCCGAAATCTTTATATTCGATATTATTCTCCTCTAAATATTTAATAATCTCCTGTTTCAGTTCATAACCGCCATGGTCACATCCTAATGCTATCATTTCTTTTCCTCCTGTGCATTTATGATTTTATGTCCTGCCGCCTTTAGAAGACGGTTCATAATAGCCTGCCCCATCTTTGGCGTGTAAAACGCTTCTGAATAAATAACATCCACTCTGTCATCATCGAAGTCTCGTAAAACCTCGTACAGATGATGAGCGATCGTTTCCTCTTCTTCTCTGCTGCCGATGCTAAGAACATCCGCATGCGCATAACGCGCCTTCGTTTCATCTGTTGCAATGACACCGACCTTAAGGCCTTTTGCAACTGCTTCGTCCGTCAGGTGATTGATGCATGCAACAACGTCCTCTTCATTTCCTTCTATAATAGAAAGATCTGCTTTAGGCGCATAATGACGATATTTCATTCCCGGTGCTTTCGGATGTACACTGCTGTCTGTGATCAGAAGTCCCTTATCCATCCGTACATCTCCGAGTGTCTCCTGAAGCATTTCCAGTGAAATATAGCCCGGACGCAGAACAACCGGAATCTCCTCCGTGAAGTCAACGATTGTGGATTCCAACCCGATTCCCACCTGTCCACCATCAATGATCATATCAATGGCATCGCCAAGATCTTCTTCCACATGTTCTGCCATCGTCGGACTTGGTCTGCCTGACGTATTGGCACTCGGTGCTGCCACAAAACCACCACCGGCCTTTATCAGTTCCTGTGCGATCCTGTCACTCGGAAAACGAACCGCAACACTGTCCAGACCACCGGTAGTCTCTCGCGGCACGATATCCGCTTTCGGGAGGATCATGGTAAGCGGCCCCGGCCAGTATTTCTCAGCAAGGATCTTTGCTCCCTCAGGTATCTCTGTCGTAATCTTCTCTAACTGCTCCAGCTCTGCGATGTGTACGATCAGCGGATTATCTGACGGTCTTCCTTTCGCTGCGTATATTTTCATGGAAGCCTGCGGATCCAGTGCATTTCCGCCAAGTCCATATACAGTCTCGGTAGGAAACGCGACCAGTCCACCCGCCTTCAAAATATCTCCTGCCTTTTTTATGGCATCCATATCCAGGTTCTCACCCGTCATAGCCACAACTTCAGCTCTCATAATAATAAGTCCTCTCCTTGAATTCTATTGAGTACAATCTCCCACTAATGCTAATATATTATAGAATAATTCCCTGAATTATACAATAGGAAAACTCCCCGGATACCGGAGAGTTCCAACTACAATGTCACTGTTCACTGACGAATATAAATTCCCTGGGATTCGATAAAATCATCCAGTTCCTGGAGACCATCCTATGCCCAGGTATCTGATATCTGGAATTCTTCCGGGAAGAACATTTCCGTTGCAATCCGGATTCCGGTCTCCGTCTTAAAGATTTTCTTCACACTCTTTTTAATCGATTCCGTCTCCAGGTGATCTTCAAAATAATTCACCAGAAAATCAGCCTCCACAAGAATCTGATAATCCATTCCTTCAATACCCGTGTATGTATGATGGTGTCCAACAAGATAGGATACCCTGTCGATCACATCCTGATCAAACCCAAGGTTCTTCAGCATTTTCTCTGCCTCTGCCGGACCTTCCTGCTCCTGCAGTTTGCCGTCACATCTGCCAAATTTAGCCTCCGCCGGGCGGATTCCAATATCATGTACATAAGCTGCCGCTTCCAGAATATAGAGCAGCTTCTCATCCAGATGCTCTTCTTCCCCGATCAGCTTAGCAAAGCTGTGCACCTTTATAAAGTGCTGGATTCTCGCCGGGTCATCTCTGTAAAACTCAATCATCATGCTGCAAAGATTGTTTAATCTACTCATGAAAATTCCTCCTGTCCGACTGTGATGTCTTCAAATGATTATCCCAATACCACCTTGCAATTCTTTTTGTAACAGGCAATTCCATATTTAATAATATTACGCATGCCATCGTCCCGGAGTCTGGCAGTGTAATCCCTGTCCTCGATCTGCTTCAGTGCTTCCTCGCAGGCGGTATCCATATTTCCGTTCTCGGCATATTTCAGCTCAATCACTATTCCGGTACGGTTATCCGGCACCTCCACCAGAATGTCACTGTATCCAATTCCGGACTCCGCATTGGATTTGATCAGCCAATTAGACTTATAACCAAGAAGCCCCAGAAGAATTCCATGATAAAAATTCTCTTTTTTTGCGGGAGCTGTATCTCGGATACTGATCGTATTCCAGAGATAATCACCAAACAGTTCTTCAATCTTCTTAGGATTCTGCCTTGGAAAAGCATTACAAAACTCATTCAGAGTCTCTCCGTCACTTTGGGAAGTTTCTCTAAACCACTCCCGAATCTGTTTGATAAACAGCCTGCGGATTTCCAGATTCGGAATAGCCAGTTTAAATGTATCTGTGCCAACCTGTCCTCTCTGCGTCAGATAACCAGTCGTAAAAAGCACACTCCATAGATTCTCAATACTGCTGTCCAGCTCACTGTATGTCAGTTCCTGTCGAATTTCTTTCACGATTTCTTCACCGGAAATCAGCTTCTCGATCTCATTTCTTGTTCGCGTATCCGCTTTGTCAATAAACCTGCGCACCATGGCATTTCCGCTCGTATTTGACCAGTAATCCTGTGGATGCGCCTCGGAATCTGCTTTTAACAGATCACAGTAATTGATCACATCCCACGGACAATATACTTCTACATTTCCAAACCGGTAGCCATCATACCACTCTTTAACTTCTTCATATCGTCCAGACAGATCATAATACGCAAGCATGTCTCTTACTTCTGCATCTGTGAAGCCAAAATATTCATCGAACCTGACATCTGTGAGGGTCAGAACCTTCAAATTATTTAAGCCTGTAAAAATACTTTCTTTAGAAATTCTCAGGCACCCTGTCAAAACAGCGAAATAAAGATCCGGATTTGTCTTCAATGCATTGCCGAAGATACTTCTGATCAAAGACACCATCTCATCATAATATCCATACTGAAAAGCTTTGTCCAAAGGCACATCATATTCATCGATCAAAAGAATAACCTGCCTGCCATAATGCCTGCCCAACAATGATGATAAAATCTTAAGGCTCGAAACAAGCGCTTCCGTAGTCATAACAAACAGACCATTTTCCGATGTTCCAATTTCGATAAGCTGTCTGTAGAGTTTCTTATCCGCATCAGATAAAGCAGAGCTTTCTTCCAAAAACGAAAACCTCAACGCCTCTGTTCCTATAACTGTCTTCAGTGCACCACAGGCCGCCTGAAAGGATAATCCCTCCACACTTTTCAGACTGATAGAAATCACCGGAAACTGCCCCATATACTTTGTACAGATTTCTTTGTTCTCAGAAATCTTCAGACCATCAAACAGGGCAGGATTACTTCCTATTTCAAAAAAGGTCTTCAACATGCTCATATTCAGGGATTTGCCGAAACGCCTTGGGCGAGTAAACAGATTTACTTCACTTCGATTCTGTAGCAGTTCTTCAATCATCCCGGTCTTATCAATATAGTAGAATTCCGATCGATCCAGTTTTTCAAAAATGTCTATTCCGATTGGCAGCTTCTTACGATCTGTCATGCTAGCACCTCCCCAAAGCCTAATAGAAAAAGGTTCCATGAAACCACTAATATGTAAAATTAATGATATCATGAAACCATTTTTCCGTAAAGCAATTGTTTATTCCACCGTCACGCTCTTGGCGAGATTTCGTGGCTTATCTACATCCATGTGAATATTCACAATTAATAATAAAAGTCAGTCCTTCTCGTATTTCTCAATCATACATTGGTGTTCTTTGGTACCCTTATCATAGTTGATACCCACAAGCAAAATGTCACCCGTATAATTCAGGATTGACTCAGGATACTGCTTATCTTTTATTTGCTGCAAAGCGGTTGCAGAATCCTTATTCCACTTCAATTCAACAACCATTGCCGGATAAGATGCGCTATATTCTGGCTTAGGTATGAATACAAAATCAGCAAATCCTCGACCTGTTGGCAATTCCCGAATCGGCTTAAAATAATACTGCATTGCACTCAAGTATGCAAGCGTCAATACACTGCTCAGCGAATTTTCATTATGATACTGGATTACCGACACATACTCATTATGGATTTTTCCAATTTGTGCAGCGACTGCCATTCCATCCATGTCCAGTGTTGCATCAAGCAGATGTTCTGAATCTTGCTGGAAGGCCAGCATCTCATTCCATCCTCTACTTTCAACTGCAGCAGTGAGTTCCTGGCGAATCTCTTCATTGGGAACAAAAGCAGTCTTCAATTTTTGATTGTACCCAAAATAACCCAGATGAATCATATAAGTCAACACATCGTCCCTGCTTTTTATATTAAGTGTATCATTCTTGAATGTCGCTGTGTTCACCTTGACTTCTGCACCCGACAGCATCTCGATGATGGCTGTTTTAAGTCCATCAAAATCCATATTAATCAGTGGCACGATTGCATCATAAGAAGCAGTTTCTGACCAATAACTTTTGAATTCTCCTCGGAGCATCACACTGACAACTGCTCTGGGATTATAAACTTGATATTCATTCAGGAGATAGCCGTCATACCACCGCTTCACCTCATCAAAATCTTGCTGATACTCCTTCGCCAGTTTCTGTACCTCATTTTCAGTAAAGCCAATATATGGAGCAAGTCTGCTTGCACTCAGCATTGTAAATTCGTCAAAATTATTCAGTGCAGACTGCGTTTTTTCCTTTTTGATTGGAAGGATGCCAGTCAGATATGCAAGCTGGATATACTTTGTTGGTTCTGTTCCTTTGAACATTCCTCTAAGGAAGTTGATATAGTCTTCCTGCGCCTTTGTATTAGTGGCTTTATCACGAATAAGAACATCCCATTCATCAATAATGACAATAAACTTTTTCCCTGTCAAAGCGTTGATCTGTGATAAAGCTTCTGGCAGGGATTTAGCATCCTCTGAAAGAGCATCTGGATAGTACTCCTTAAGCTCTGCGATCGTTTTCTCAGAAATATACGGAACTACCTGATCTGCTCCCCCCGCTGGTTCCATGCACCATTGAATATCAAGATGAATTACATCAAACTGGTTTAGATACTTCTTGAAATCTGCGCTCTTGCTAATTTCAAGATCAGCAAACAATCCTTCTGAATCGCAACCTCTGCTGTAATAAGCTGTCAGCATATTGGCTGTAACAGACTTCCCAAATCTTCTTGGACGACTATTGCAAATATAGCCTTGCAGCGTATTTAACACCTTATTTGTATAATTAATGAGACCACTTTTATCTATATATATTTCGGAATTCAAAGCAACCTGGAACGCAGAATTGTCTGGATTAACAAACATTCCCATTATGCAGCACGCTCCTTTCTTTGGCGGCATGATGAGTCATGCCTGTTGTGCTTTGATTTTAACATCTAACATCCCAAATAGCAAGTTGATACCCCAGCGCAGAATAACTATTTTTTCTCCCAGATGAAACACTAATATGTGAACTTGAGGCATTTTTTGTTTGTTTATTCCACCGTCACGCTCTTGGCGAGATTTCGCGGCTTATCTACATCCAGTCCTTTTGCCACGCTCACGTAATATCCGAGCAGCTGCAGTGGCACCACTGCCAGACTTCCTGCAAAGTACTCGTCGATTCGCGGCACATACACGGCAAAATCCACGGTCTCTTCAATCTCATATTTTCCATAAGTTGTCAGGCCCAGCAGATATGCGCCACGGCTTCGGCACTCAACCATATTGCTCATGGTCTTCTCATACAGCTTACTCTGTGTCAGCACACCGATCACCAATGTTCCCGGCTCGATCAGACTGATTGTTCCATGCTTCAGTTCTCCCGCAGCATATGCCTCTGAATGGATATAGGAGATTTCCTTTAATTTAAGACTGCCCTCCAGGGAAACCGCATAATCAATTCCCCTTCCGACAAAGAACACATCATGCGCACCGGCATATTTAGCCGCAAACCACTGCAGTCTCTCTTTGTCTTCCAGTATCTTATTGATCTTCGGAGCGATCGTGAGCAGTTCTGAAATATAATATGCATACTGCTCTTCTGTGATCTTGCCTCTTACCAAAGCAAACTCCACCGCAATACAATACATTGCAGCAAGCTGTGCACTGTAGGCTTTTGTTGTTGCAACAGAAATCTCCGGACCTGCAAGCGTGTAGAACACCTTGTCTGCTTCACGTGCAATACTACTTCCGACCACATTGACGATTGCAAGGGTTGTCAGACCCTTTTCCTTCGCAAGACGAAGCGCTGCCAGCGTATCTGCCGTCTCGCCGGACTGGCTGATCACAATAACAAGCGCGTTCTTATTCAATGCCATCGGTCTGTAACGGAATTCCGAAGCCAGCTCCACTCTCACTGGAATTCGTGCCATATCCTCCAGAACATATTGTGCAGCCATACCTACATGCCATGCTGATCCGCAGGCCACAATATAGATCTGCTCAAAACTCAGGATTTCTTCCTTCGTTAATTCCAGCCCAGAAAAATCAATGGCTCCATCTTTAATAACAGAATTCAGAGTATCCTGAATAGCCTTAGGCTGCTCATGGATCTCTTTCATCATAAAATGCTCAAAGCCTGCCTTCTCAGCCGCTTCCGCACCCCATTTGATCTGAGTTGTCTGTTTCTCGATTTCTTCACCATTAAGATTGTAGAAATGCGCCTCGCCCGGTGTCAGTCTGGCAAACTCCAGATTTCCAATATAATAAACCTGTCTGGTGTATTTGAGGATTGCCGGCACATCCGAAGCCACATAAGTCTCCCCGTCTGCAATACCAATGATCATTGGGCTGTCTTTTCGAGCCACCCAGATCTCACCCGGATAATCCCTGAACATCAGCTCCAGCGCATAAGAACCACGGACACGCACCATTGTCTTTGCGATTGCATCCACCGGACCAAGATTATACTTTCTGTAATAATAATCCACCAGCTTAATCACAACTTCCGTATCTGTCTCACTATAAAAAGTATAGCCATGCTTTAACAGCTTATCTTTCAACTCCGCATAATTCTCAATGATTCCATTATGTACTCCGACTACTTCGGATTCCACTTCGCCGGAACCAGAACGCGTACAATTACCAGAAACATGCGGATGTGCATTGATCTGACTCGGCTCGCCATGCGTTGCCCAGCGTGTATGCCCAATTCCACAGGTACCGCGCAAAGCTCTACCTTCATCCGTTTTTTCAGCCAGATTTCCAAGACGTCCCTTTGCCTTTACAACCTCCGCCAGCTTATCACCATCACGAACAGCAATTCCCGCTGAATCGTACCCTCGGTACTCTAATTTAGACAGACCGCTTAATAAAATAGGTGCTGCCTGCTGTGTTCCAGTAAAACCAACTATTCCACACATAAAAACTGTATTCTCCTTTATTTGAGAATATCTTTATTAATATTCTCCCCTTATTACATTTTTAATCTCTTTTAAAAATATCCCTTGTATATACTTTATCCTGTACATCATCCAAACAACTATCATATCTATTTGCGATAATTGCCTGGCTCTGTTCTTTAAATTTATCCAGATCATTCACAACCTTGCTTCCAAAGAAAGTGCTTCCATCTTCCAATGTTGGCTCATAAATAATAACCGATGCACCTTTAGCCTTAATTCTCTTCATAACTCCCTGTATAGAAGATTGGCGGAAATTATCTGAATTTGACTTCATAGTAAGACGATATACCCCAATTACAACCTCTTTTTCCATAGAAGCATCATATGTATTCTCATCTCCATAGGCATAATATCCAGCTTTCTGTAATACACGATCTGCTATGAAATCTTTCCTTGTTCTATTAGACTCAACGATTGCAGACATCATATTCTGTGGTACATCTTCATAATTAGCCAAAAGCTGCTTGGTATCTTTTGGTAAACAATAACCACCATATCCAAATGACGGATTGTTATAATGAGAACCGATTCTAGGATCAAGGCACACCCCATTAATAATCTGCTGTGTGTTCAGTCCTTTCATTTCTGCATAAGTATCAAGCTCATTAAAATATGAAACTCTAAGGGCCAGATATGTGTTCGCAAATAATTTCACTGCTTCTGCTTCTGTAAATCCCATTATCAAAGTATCAATATTTTCTTTAATTGCACCCTCCTGTAACAATACAGCAAACGTGTTCGCTGCTTTTACAAGTCTAGCATTTTCAACATCTGTTCCCACAACAATTCTGGATGGGTACAGATTATCATATAATGCTTTTGACTCTCGTAAAAATTCTGGACTGAAAATAATATTATCACAGTGAAATTTTTCTCTAATACTTGCGGTATACCCTACCGGAATTGTAGATTTTATTACCATAATTGCATCTGGGTTATATTCAATAACCAACTTTATCACAGCTTCTACTGCTGATGTATCAAAGAAATTTTTCTTACTGTCATAATTCGTAGGTGCAGCAATAACTACAAAATCCGCATCTTTATATGCAGATTCGGCATCTAATGTAGCCGTCAGATTTAACTCTTTTTCCTTTAAATATTTTTCAATATACTCATCCTGAATCGGGCTAATCCTTTTATTGATCTTCTCTACCTTTTCCGGAACAATATCAACTGCCGTTACCTCATGATTTTGAGATAAAAGTGTAGCAATAGATAATCCCACATACCCTGTTCCTGCTACTGCTATTTTCATCTTCCAATACACCTCTACATTCTAATAATTTTTGACATTCCACTCATGATATTCTTTTCCTTCAAGAATATCAGCAATTCTCTCGCACGCATGACCATCACCATATGGGTTGCAGGCTTTAGCCATCGCATTATATGCATCTGAATTTTCAAGCAGTTCTTTAAAATTATTATAGATTGCTTCTTCATCAGTACCGACAAGTCTTAACGTTCCTGCTTTTACTCCTTCCGGTCTTTCTGTAGTATCCCTCATCACGAGAACCGGTCTACCATAAGATGGTACCTCTTCTTGAATTCCGCCTGAATCAGTTAAGCACAAATGACATCTTGCTTCAAAATTATGACAGTCAAATACTTCAATTGGTTCAATAATATGAATCTGATCACATCCACCCAATTCTTCGTCAGCGGCCTTTCTTACTGCTGGGTTCATATGTATTGGATAAATTGCCTTACACTCTGGATGCTCATCAAGAACACGACGTATAGCTCTGAACATGTTGTGCATCGGCTCTCCTAGATTCTCCCTTCTATGCGCAGTAATAAATATAAGCTTTCCATCGCCAACCCACTCGAGCTCTGGATGAGTATAATCCTCTTTTACAGTATGCTGCATAGCATCAATTACAGTATTACCTGTAATAAAAATCTTGGATGGATCTTTCCCCTCTTTGATTAGATTATCTGCCGCCATCTGTGTTGGAGCAAAATTGTACTGAGAAACAATGCCTACAGCCTGTCGATTAAATTCTTCTGGATATGGAGAATATATATTATATGTACGAAGACCAGCTTCTACATGCCCCACCGGAATTTGAAGATAAAAACAAGCCAATGCAGTTACAAATGTTGTCGCTGTATCTCCATGCACAAGCACAACATCTGGTTTTACTTCCTCTAGAACAGCCCTAATGTTTTCTAAAATTCTCGTAGTTATATCAAACAATGATTGTCCTTCTTTCATAATAGAAAGATCATAATCTGGAACAACGTTAAACGTATTCAACACTTGATCAAGCATTTGTCTATGCTGTCCAGTGACACATACAATAGTTTTCAAAGACTTTCTGGTCTTTAATTCATTTACCAACGGACACATTTTAATAGCTTCTGGTCGTGTGCCAAAGACCAACATTATTTTCTTTTTCATACATGTTCCTTTCAAATATTCATCATTTTTTCTGTTTGTAATAAGCATTTTATCCATATTTCCTACTATAATATTTCTATTATTTATCTTCCCTCAAACTTTCAATCGTTTCAACCAACCCTTGTTTCAAGGTATACTTTCCGTTCCAACCTAAAGATTTTAATTTAGAATTATCTAAGATACAATCTTTTGATTGAGAGAATCCCTTTTTTTCAATTTTATCAGGCAAGTCGAAAACAACCTTCGTTCCCGCAATTTCAGCACAAATTGAAGCTACTTCTGCAATAGATGCAATAGAGTTTTCGTTAGCAACGTTATAAATTTCTCCATTCAAACCATTAAAAAGCACTTTAAAGATACCGCTTACAACATCTACAACATAGCTATACGTTCGCCTCTGTTCACCCCTACTTTTTAAAACAATATTTTCTTTATTCAAAACATTCTTAATAAATTGTCCATGAGCTTTTGAATCAGATTTCAACATAGTAGGACCGTAAACACTAGGTAGTCTGCAAATAACCGCATTTATATTATATTCATCTACGTAACTTCTTAATAATAGCTCACAACTTCGCTTACTTTCTGGATATGCATTTCTCAAAACTGTCTGATCAATTATACCAGACATATTTTCCTTATACACTGAAGTATTACTTATTTCTCCATACACTTCAAAAGTAGATGTTAATAACATTCTACATTTCTTATATTCTTTACAATAATCCAGAACATTTTTATTACCAAGAATATTAGTTAAAATAGTTTCTACTGGTTGAATTGCATAAGATTTTGGATCTGCATTACTAGCGCAGTGAATGATATAATCGTATTTACTTAATATATCCAAAGGCTGCGCTACATCCTGAATAACAGGTGTAACTTTATCTCCGAACTTCTCCATAACTTTCTTTCTTGAACGACTCATTGCATAAATTTTAAAGTTAGCTCCTTTAACATTAGCGTATAAAAGAGTATCAATAATACAAGAACCTATTAGACCAGTTGCACCAGTTATTAAAAAACTGCAATTATTAATAGGTAACTCTTTCACTAAATCATGTATACTTTCTTGATAGCTCATTAATGCATCCACTCATCTTTCTTAGCTTGTAATAATGCTTTGAAAATCTCAATATCTTCTGTTGTTGTCAATTTTAAGTTTTTCTCTGACCCCTTTGACATATATAGTTTTCTTCCTAATTCAATATACATTGTGCATGAAGCAACTGAATTAGTAATGCCTTTTTCAAGAGCTTCTCGGTGTGCAGCTACAATGTCTTTTATGAAAAAAGATTGAGGGGTTTGCGTAATTTTTAAATTATCTCTAGCAACTTGTTCTTCTGTTGAAATAGAATTATATGTTTTAAGCATAGCTGCTGTACAAGGTACAACAGTAATTGCATTGCCATATTCTCGGCAAATTTTAATATTATCTGTAATAATTTCAGGTAGCAACATCGGTCTAATTGCATCATGAATCAATACCACATCATCATCGGAATTGTATCTTTTATAAATATCTAATAAACCATTTCTAATTGAATCTTGTCCATTTAAACCACCAGATACAATATTTTCAAGTTTAGCAATTCCAAACTGTTTTGCATATGCTTTCAAAACATCATGCCAGCCATCCAAGCACACAACTTCAATTGCATCTATTTCAGGGTGTTTTTGAAATGCTTCTAATGTATATATGATAACTGGCCTATCATTAACATTGATAAACTGTTTTGGAATATCTTGTCCCATTCTTGCGCCAACACCACCCGCAATAATTAATGCTATATTAGCCATCTTCATTGCTCCTCCTCATAAATATAGTATGCTTCAAACTTATGGTGTGATACCCGCTCATTTTCCGGCGGTAAAGTCATGTAATCACCATATAACTCACTTAAATATTCTTCTGCATTATTAGGAATATTATACATTTTTCCTTCAAATTCTGTACATCTTCCAGTATCAAACACATTTTTATTACAACAAATATTCCTCTTTAACGCACTCGCTATATCAGCACAATATGATTCTTTATCCATATCATATTTATGTAAATTCTTATTTATTAAATATAACCATCTTCTACTGCCCACTATTTTAGCGATTTTTTTTATTAATTTAAAATATAATTTTTCATACCCTCTCTTTTCAATTATCGAATATGCCTGCATCTTTCTTAAATGCCAAACTTTTTTTTGCAATAAACGTCGCTTTCTCTCATTGTCTGGTAATGCATCTATTGGGAATACATCAATATACACTCCCAATTGTTCATACTCTGCAGTCCCCCACTCTTTCAATTTTGTGTAAGAATCAACTACTTTTGCAAATGAATAAATATATTTTTCATCCGTTTCATATGATAATATCTTATATCGGCTATCATCTAAACACATATGCACAAATCTATCATAATCTTTTCTCGGCATTGCAATATCTATATCATCATCCCATGGTATAAATCCTTTGTGGCGAATTGCACCCAACAAAGTACCTCCATCTAAATAATATGTAATGCCATTTTTATTACAAAAATCTGCAACATAATCAAGAATATTTATTTCTATCCTTTTTAATTCATTTATATCTATCTTTCTCATTTAACAGCTCCTTAACCACATTCGCATAGCCCATTATTTTTTTATTTTTGAAATAACTAATTTCTTAACAGTGCTTTTAAAAAATATACTACTAATCAAAGTAATTACTAGGACACTTCCAATTCCCACTATTACAGCATTAACTAACCATTGTCCCATATTTATACATCTGTCAACTTTCAAAAATCTTGCGAGCAAAACAACACAACTCCCAGAAAATGTAAACACCAGCATTTTTTTCACAAAATGCTTTAAACTTCTAAATAAAATATTTTTTTGTAAATAGATTACATGAGCAATCATCCTATATACCATAGCAATTAAAGTTCCTATGGCAATACCAGCCAAGCCCAAACTCTGAACTAAAATCACAGAAATTACAATGTTTATCAAAGCCTCTATAATGGCATATTTAGATGTCTCTCGAAATTTTCCAGATGCATATGCAACGGCAACATAAGGATCTCTAATACAATATACAAATTCAGCAAGTACAAGCAACACCGCAAAAACTGGCTGTAGATAATTCGCATCTGTAATATTTGTCGTATAAACCTTCACAAATGGTAATATTAATACTAAACAGCATGAAAACATAATAGTCGCCACATAATATAAACCAAATTCATAAAGTTCAAATGCTTCATTAATTTTATCTTTTTCGCCCTTTGCCAAGACATTACCGATTGACGGCGAAATTGCTGAAGAAATTGATATCACAAGATTTTTTAATGCCATTACAATCATATTATAAATCGAGTAGACCGAAACACTTGTTAAATTTTTAAAAATAGTCAACACAACTATATCTGTGTTTGAATGAATAAAAAATGCAAGATTTTGACCAAATCCATCCCATCTCTGTTTTATTGATGTATTATCAATGGGGGCATGTCTGTCAAGATGATAATTTTTATTCACATACGTAGCAAATGCAATCGGTTGAATCAAAAATACAATAGCACTTATAAGTTTAACAACTAGGATGTCTCTGTAAATATTTATTGTTATTAAGACTAACACTAAATTCAGAACAACTACTATTAATTGTACTATTGATTCAACATAAACTTTTCTGTCAGCCTTTAATAACAACCGATAAGATAAAGAAATAAAATATTGAACCAGCAAGTTACTACCTAGTACAAACGTCAAAGCTACAACATACCAATAAGATTGACTTGTCTTAGCGAAAAGTGGATAACAAAAAGCTACAACACACATGTATACTACAAAAACAATTCCTATTTGATTAAAAAATCTCTTAGTTGTTCGTATTATACTACTTACCTTTTTTTTGTCATTCGTACTTAATGGTTGATATAATGATGCAGTAATTACGCCACTTACCCCACCTTCCAACAAAACAACATAATTTAAAAATTGGTTTATTGATGCAACTAAACCATTTGTTTCTGATCCCAAACTTGAAATAATTATTTTAGGAAGTATAAATCCTGAAACAATCGTTACCACTTGCAACAATAAAGAGCAAATAATATTAACTATTATCCTTCGTTTCTCCATTTACTATCTCCCCTAATCAAACTTTCACTTTTTCATTTTTTCCTTTTAATAAAAAAATCAAGTATACTGGGAAGAACAATCTTGTTCTAAGCGATCCTATTATCAATTTCTGTGCCACACTCAATCTCCCGAACTGTTTTGCCTTTTCCAACATATTTTCTTGCAATCCTACTCTGAAAAAAATCCTTCTTTTTTCTTTATATTTCATATCAAACGCAAATAACTCCTTCGCATATTCCACATAGTTCTGTACATACCTGCATTCAATCTCATTAATATTATTGTTCCCATATAACAAAATATCTGAAATAATATGATCATTAATGCGATTATTAATCGCAAGCTTATCTACTCTAAATTTTGAACTCAGAGAATCCGTTCCGTATTTTCTGTATGAATAACAACTTCTATTTTCACAGCAAACTGTCTTAATATGCTCACAGTATGATAATACAAACTCTGCGTCTTCTCCATAATTCATTCTCTCCGGAAACAAAATATTATATGATTTAATAATACTTTTCTTAAACAATTTAAAACATGGACTTAATAAAAACGGAGGTGTTAAGTACATGGAAATATTCATAAAAAATTCATCCGCTTTTCCCAAAAATTTAGGACAACTATTTACTTGTATTTCTCCATTTTCCATATTCAGGATTTCATAACCCCCCATTACAAAATCGCAATCTGAATGCTGTGCCAATATCTCTACACTGTTAGGAAATAACGTGTCATCTGAATCAACGAACATTAACAGTTCAGATGTAGATAACTGAATTCCTTTATTTCTTGCTACCGCCACGCCTCTATTCTTTTGAGAATAGCATTTGATTCTTTCATCTTCTAATGCATGTTTTCGAATAATTTCTACGCTTTCGTCAGTTGATCCATCATCAATTACTATAATTTCAATATTCTTATAAGTTTGTGTTCTAATACTATATATGCATTCATCTAAAAAACGTGATGAATTATAAACAGGAACGACTATAGATACCCTATTCATTTACACTAATCTCCTCTTTTGAATACAGTTTAATAAGCTATCATCTGTAGCTCTATTACTTACTAAAATGATTTCTATATTTTTGTAAGTTTGTGCACTTTTTATTCCTTCTCTTAAGAATTATAAACATGTATTATTGCCGCTTTCTGTTCATATCTTTCAATTTTCAGCTACTCTCTCAGATTTATCATTACTCGATAATATGCAGGCAGAAATCAACATAAAAAAGTACCAACTAAACCATTGCCAATCTGAGGATAAAACAAGAACAAAAATAACAAAAAAAGCAATATTTTCTCGTCTTATTCTCTTTACCAGATTTAACACACATATAATTAAATAACCTACTCCTAATATTCCGCAATTAAGAAGTGTTGTGACCCATACATTACCATACGATTTTACATTAAATAAATTTCCATATTGCGCAATTCCAACACCAACTATCTTTTGCAAAATAGAATATCTGCTAAACAGCTCCACATGTCCAATAATTCTATATTTTGTAGAACTCATTCTTGTACCATTTAAATCTGAATTAAAATTAGTAAAACGCTTCATTATGTATGCTATGGAATCACCAACTGCCTCATTTGAATTACTTACAAATACCAGCCCTACAATAAAAACACTTATCAGGAATAAAATTCTTCTGGTCATTTTCGAAGACAAATCGATTGTATTTTTCATAATCAAGATCAAAACAGTTGCAGTGACAAGTATAATAATCGCTACTACTGATGTGGTCATTAACATCGAAATAGCATACAACAGCATTCTTTTTATTCTTTCTTCTTTAAAGGCTTGCACATATGCTACTGAAACATAAATTCCTAAATATGACGCCTCCTGAAATATTCCATTTGGACGTATATCTCCTGTATTTACATCAATATAGCCAGCCCAACCATCATATTTACCTAATGCAAGTCCTGGGATTCTTCCATCCCACATTGCCATTCCCACATATCCGCTTACAAACTGTAATATTACAAGTATTGAAGCAATAATAGCTATTATCTCAATCCATTGAAAAAATTTATCTCTACAAGGTGTTTTCCATAAATAAGTTAAGCAAACTGCATATATCAACCATACAATCAAATTTTTGAATGAATTTGCCATATCGGTATTACTCACTAAATTTCCAAATATGCCAATAATCCCTAATCCTAATAACCACATACATAAAAAGCCTGTTTTTCTCTCAAACCTATATGATTTCGAAAAACATAACATTGTCAAGAAAAGCATGATTATATCATTAATTTTTAAAGTAAATCCGCTACCAATTTCTATCACAATATAAGGATCCAACACCGGAGCAATAGCAAAGAAAAACCCCACTGTTCCGGCTAAAGAAATTATCCACCATTTTCTCCTATTTACTTCCATACTTTTCCTCCAAAAGTTTACACATTTTTTCCTTATATTGTTTTATGTAATATTGAGGATTGTAATATGTATTAAATAATTCCGTATATTCAGAAATCAGTTTCTTTATTTCTATTTCTTCAACTAAAAGATTTTTCAATTTTTCTGTTGGTTTAAAGTCTGACACTGGTACAACATATTCAAAATTCTTTGTTTTGTTATAAAAGTCTTTTAAATACTTACTAAAAACAGGAATAACTCCGGCAGATAAATATGATGATAATTTTGTAGGTGTTGCCACACAATTAACCGGATCGTCTTCCCGTAAAACAAATCCGAACTTCACATCAGCTAGTGCTTCAGTCATCATTTCTGGTGCAACTGATGATACTGTACAATTATTAATATTTTTTCTTTCTACAATTCTTCTCGCTTCATCTTTAGCAAAAGTAAAAATCTTTAACTCTGCATTTGGATCAATTTTCTCAATTTTTTTATAAAAATCAAGTGTTTCTTCAAAACATTGCCATTTACTTAAAGAACCCACATAGGTAAATATATTCTTCTTATATTTTCTTTCATCTACTTGAAGTGTTTCTGTTCTACTTACATTAAAGCAAGGCATAATAAAACATTTTTTATCTGTACTAATACCAGATTTACCTTCTTCAAATTTTTTCATTTCTTCTGAAACATAAAAAATTGCCATTGCCTTTTTCATAGCAAATTTTGTAATAGCATCAAGAACAAAACTTCTCAGTTTGCTTCCGTTTCTCATATAGCTTTCTTCTGCATCTATTCCCTGCATCCAATAAATTTGATTTTTATACCCTTTAAAATATAATTTAACAAAATCGACGGAAGTAGGCGCAATAATAATATCCTTCTTTTTGCACTGTTTTAAGTCTATATCATCTTCATATTTTTTTTCACCACATGCCTCCATAAGTGAAGCTATTACATCTAAATAATAATCTGTGACTTCTGCATTTGTACTTGAACTTCTCACTATCTTAATCATTTTTCCTCTACCCATTTACTATATCAATTAATTTTTTCATTGCATTCGCCGGCAAATACATTTTGGCTTCAGATATGCAATTTTTTCTCATAAAATTCCATTTTTCCACGTCACTATTGATTGATAATATTGCATTTTTTAATTCGCTTATACTATGTGTTTTAGTAATCACACCGGTTATTCCTTGTTTAATTATCTCTGAATTGTACTTCCAATCACTTGCAATAACTGGAAGTCCCGCTGCAAAAGCATCAATAATTGTCCCCGCAAATCCTTCCCCTTCATAATATGTAGGGAATAACAAAGCATCGTAGTTTTTCAGTACTTCCGTACTCTGATTAAACGGAACCATCCCTTTATATCTTATATATTGAGGCGATGAAGCTTGCAACTGTTCAAACCATTCTTTTTGACTATCTTCAATCTGTCCATATATATCTAATTCTGCAAAAATGTCGTCATATTTAGAATTTATTTCACATACAGCTTGAACAGCATCCTCTATACCTTTTTCCTTTATCACCCTAGAAAAAGTACATAACCGGTATGGGATGCCCTCAGTATACTTTATTGTTTTCGCATCTAATATATACAATTCCTTACAGTTCGGAATAACTTCTACATTATCATATCCCTGACTTTCTAATTGTTCTTTCATTGATTCCGTTTCAACAAAAATATAATTTATTTTTTTTAAAAAAGCACCTAACCATTTTCTTTTATTCACAAATTCTGGTAACCAACCGCCTATTACGTCATAACATATATTTCTTTTAAATACTTTATTAAAAGTAATTAAAAGTGGAGCTATAATTCTCAGTCCATTCTCCGCTGGAAGAATGATTACATTTTGGGAATGTATTAATGCATTCAATACAATGATTGGAGTTTTTACCAATGTTTTTATGCCTCCATATGTATCAACCTTCATCACTTCATTGCAACCAAATGCATTTTTCATTTCTTTGTATACAATTTTAGTTTTTACCGTTTGCCCATTGAGCAAATCCAGTGTATCTGCAAAGCACCCTATGATGCATACTTTTTTCACAAATTCTTCCTCCCAGCTCTCATCACTACTCTCTCCAACTAATGTTCTCTTTTATCATTTTTGCAGGAACACCTCCATACAATACATTTTCTCTGTCAATTGTATTCGTTACTAATGCGCCATACGCAACAACCGAATTTTTTTGAATAAGTGTTCCTTTCAGCAATGTTGAATATGCGCATACCCATACATGATCTTTTATGACTATTTTTTTTGAAATAATGGAATCTTTACCATTTTCTACAACATGATGTCCATCATTATTTTTTATCGTAACATTCCACCCCAAAACAACGTCATTACCTATTTCTATATCGGCATCAGAACAATCAATTGTAGTTGAGTAATTGCATCTAAATTTATTACCTAAAATTAATTTTGCATTATTTACACATATAACACATCCCTGAGATAATCCTAAATTTTTTCCTACCTGTATTACCCCCCCCCCCGCTCAACACAAAGTAAACTCTTAGGCGATTCTCTTCTTGATGTTATAGAATCACCAAAGCCAATTCTCATTGAGCAGGTAGATAAATCCTTATCATTTGTCAAAAATGTTTTTCTGTTTATCCCTGACAATTTCACATGGTAAGATACAATATATGGGAATTTTATAGCCTGACTTACTGGTAGTACCTTAAAATTAAAATATATTGTTTTTGGAATAGACATTATTATTTCTACCAAATGAGTTTTTAAAAATTTTTTTGAATACTGATTCATAGCACATCACCTAATCAAATTTTTTTACATATTTTCTTTTTTTATAGTAACCAAATAACAAATTTCTTCCGGTATTAAATAGACTCTCTAATTTGCCCATTTTTTCTGCTTCATGATAAAGCATATAGTGCCAGCTAATCATTGTCCTAATACTATGTGTACTTACACTTCCTACACGCCCTTTTCTATATTGTGCTAATACTTCATCTAACAAATAACAATCAGCCTTTTGGCAAACTTTTAACCACATTGCATAATCATTATTTTTTTTAATATCTTCAATCTGAATCAACCCAATTTCATTAGCATCATACATTACTGTAAGACATCCAGGCCAACAATAATTATACATTCCCATCTTTGTGATTTTTTTAGGTCCTGTTATCCTTACACCGGTTTTATTACTCGCCATATCAATTTCTTCATAATTCGTATAAGAAAACTTATATCCATTATTCTTCATAAAAATAATTTGTTTTTCAAGTTTATTAGGCAGCCAAAGATCATCCGAATCAAGAAAAGCAATCCATTGCCCTCTAGCCTCTCGTAATGCTTTGTTCCGACTTATTGCAGCTCCAGAGTTTTCTTTATTTTTAAAGTATTTGATTCGAGAATCTGTAATTGTAGCAAGCACTTCTTCTGTTTCATCAGTTGAACAATCATCTACAATAATCAATTCCCAATTAGTATAAGTTTGATTTAAAACTGACTGGATTGATTCTTTTATGTATGAAGCTGTATTGTAAGACGGCATAATAATTGAAACCATGTTTTCTTCTCGCAGTATTCCATCACATTTATTTAAAATTTGCTTAGCCTCTATTTGTTTTTTATCATATTCCTCGGAAGTTATTTTTTCATTTTTTAAAAGATAATCTCCAAAATCCTCTGCGGTTGCCATATCTCCATCTGTAATGCCTTCTTGTTTAATAAAAGCAGTTTTTACAGTTTTTAATATAATGCTAAAATCTTTTAACAATGTCACATTTTCTATATACTTCAAATCCCAGTTCAATTTATCTTCCCACTTAATCGCATTTCGTCCATTTACCTGAGCCAAGCCACTCAACCCAGGTTTTGCAGTATGACGCATACGTTGCTCCTTTGTCATAAATGTAAGATCCCTGACCAACTGTGGACGTGGTCCGCAAATCGAAAGTGTTCCATTTAAAATATTAAAAGCCTCTGGAAGTTCATCAAGACTTGTACTTCTAAGCCACTTACCAAATGAAGTTAAACGTACTTCATCCGGTAAAAGCTCTCCGTTTTCATCTCTTTCATCTGTCATAGTACGGAATTTGTACATTTTAAAAATAGTTTCTTTTCCATCTTCTCCAATCAACCCTGGACGATCCTGCGTGAACAACACTGGGCTGCCCAGTTTGAATTTGACAAGAATTGCAACACCTATATACAATGGGCTAAAACATATAATTGCTGCTGACGCACAAACAACATCTATCGCTCTTTTAACATATTTTTCGTAAAATCCCATTTTGCGTGTCGGAATCGCTTCTATACTTTCAGCTTTATAAGTTGTTTTTTTCGCCTTCTTTTTCATAATCCAAGTCACTATCGCTGTTCCACCAACAATAGATGATGCTATAATTCCAACTATTTTTTTCTTTGACACAATAATCTCTCCCACAATATATTTCTATTCAA
The DNA here is from genome assembly GCF_020558815.1 of Blautia sp. 210820-DFI.6.14. Taxonomy (NCBI): domain Bacteria; kingdom Bacillati; phylum Bacillota; class Clostridia; order Lachnospirales; family Lachnospiraceae; genus Blautia; species Blautia sp. 210820-DFI.6.14. The sequence continues at coordinate 22,727 of NZ_JAJCKS010000019.1, read as the reverse complement.
AGCAAGCTCTAATCACTTCAATAATTCTATCCTGCTGCTCTACTGTCATTTTATTATCACTCGGCAGGCATAATCCTCTTGTAAAAATATCCATTCCTACATCAGCTGCATCACCTGCAATGTAAGCATTTGATCTGGCACGTCCATTTCCATCTCTAACAACAAACGGATTTAAACGATAAATCGGCTGCATATGCATTGGCTTCCAGATTGGTCTTCCCTCTGCATTAATAGATGCAATCGCTTCCAAAATCTCTGTCGGGCAGGACTTTCCTGATTCTTTTACATAACACACATCCTGCTCACCACGAACCTGTTTGCACATTGCTTCCTTATCAATAATCAGACAAGACAACCAGTAATTTGGTTCAGAATTTTCCAGATCCATTGGGTTCATAGATACTGGCAGTCCTTTTAAGCCCTCTTTATATCTCTCATAAATTGCTTTCTTCTGCTCAATATGCTCTTTCAGATAAGGAAACTGTCCACGAACAACACCAGCAACCACATTACTCATCCGATAGTTGTATCCCAGTTCTTCATGCTGATACCATGCAGCATTTTCTCTCGCCTGAGTTGACCACTTACGAACCTTATTTGCAGCTTCTTCATCATCTGTCAGGAAGCATCCACCAGCACTACCAGTAATAATCTTATTTCCATTAAAAGAAATTGTGTTATATTTTCCAAATGTACCAGTCTGCACGCCTTTATATGTAGCTCCCATAGATTCTGCTGCATCTTCTACTAAAATGGCACCATGCTTTTTAATAATTGTATTTAACTCATCAACTTTACCCGGAGTTCCATAAAGATGTGCAACAACCACAACCTTTGTATCCGGATAAATTTCAAATGCCTTTTCTAATGCAACCGGGTCCATATTCCAGGTGTCATACTCTGTATCAATAAACACCGGCTCTCCGCCTTCATAAACTACCGGATTTACAGTTGCATCAAATGTCATATCAGAGCAAAATACTTTCTTTCCCTCTAATGCACCATGCCCAACCTTTGGCATACCATATGCTTCAATACCTGCCAGTTTCATTGCCAAATGTAAGGACGCTGTTCCTGCTGATAATGCAACTGCGTATTTGCAACCGATATATTCACATGCCATTCTTTCTACTTCATTGATATTCTTACCAACTGTGGACATCCAGTTTGTTTCATACGCTTCTTTCACATATTCAATTTCCGGACCATGCATAGTCGGACTGCTCAACCAAACTTTTGATTCAAATTTTTCAAAATTATTGTTCTCTTTAAACATATGTAATTACCTCTTTTATATCGCTCCATGTTGTGGTTATTCTTTATGCAATCTCTTTGTTTACCTCTTCTGGTGTCTTAAATGTTGGTACAACACTTCGGAGAGCTTCTTTTGCAATCAAATCATCACCTGTATCACAGGCATCTCTAAGAACTTTGATTTTTTTATAAATCTCTTCTTTATTTAAAGCTGTATCTCTTTCAATAAAAATCATGCTATTATCGGTTTTATCCAGTTCCTCTGTTTTAACCAATAACTCCTCATACAGTTTTTCTCCCGGTCTTAATCCCGTTTCAATAATTTCAATTCCCTAGACACCAGATAAACGGATCATATTTTCCGCCAGATCCATAATCTTAACTGGCTGTCCCATATCTAGAACAAATAATTCTCCGTTGTTTGCAATCGCTCCACTCTGAAGAACAAGCTGTGATGCTTCCGGAATTGTCATGAAATACCTGATGATTCTCTTGTTGGTAACTGTGACAGGACCACCGTTAGCAATCTGACGTTTAAACAACGGAATAACTGATCCTGCACTGCCCAATACATTTCCAAATCGTGTAGCACTGTATTTTACTTTTCCATGTGTACTTGCACTCTGCACGATCATTTCACACATTCTCTTTGTCGCACCCATAACATTGGTTGGATTGACTGCTTTATCTGTGGATACCATCATAAAGCGTTCTGCTCCATATTCCTCGCAAAGCTCTACCAGATTCTGTGTACCAAACACATTGTTATAGATAGCTTCTACACAGTTATGCTCCATCAGAGGAACATGTTTATGAGCTGCCGCATTAATAACGATCTGTGGATGGTACTTTTCAAATACCCGTTCAAGTGCTTTCCTATGTGTAATAGAGCAAATTTCAATCTGTAAATCTAAGCTATTTCCATACGCTATTTTCAATTCCTGCTGAACGTCATAAGCTCCATTCTCATAAATATCCAGGATAATAATTTTCTTTGGCTGCATTTTTGCTAACTGTCTGCAAAGCTCTGAGCCAATGGAACCGCCACCGCCAGTGATAAGTACTACCTTGTCTTTGTAATAAGTATTTGTTCTTTCATCAGAAACCACTAATGGTTTTCTAAACAAAAGTTCTTCAATATCAAATTCTCTAAGATGTCTCTTTCCACCTGCAGTATACATCGTCGGATAATCATAAACTTTCAACTTATATCCGGCATCCTTATAATAATCATAAAGAGCTTTCTTTTTCTTAGCGTCCATCGATGGAGTTGCAAAGATAATTTCCTGTACTTCAAATTTTCCCAAACGTTTAAATGTTGCTTCATCTTCCGACCATACAGGAATACCATGTATATCTCGTCCGACTTTTTCTTTATTAATGTCAATGAAACATCTTGGTATATATGCTGCTTCAGCGTTATTTAAAAGTTCTTCTGCCAGACTTACACCAACTCGTCCAGCACCGATAATTGCAACTTTAATCTTCTGTACTTCCTTTTCATTTCCTGCTTCAATTCCAGAAAATGTATGTAATAATATAGAAAGGAATTTTCCTCTCGTAGTTTCCTGATTTCCACATTTGTACGCATAGCGGTACATCATACGAAGTGCCAATGCTCCTAAGAGATTCAAACTAACCAATGAAATCAATCTAGCAAATGTAATTTTTTGAACTGGAAGCAGGAGTTCCAACCCCAGATACGCTACAAAAGCGATAGAATCAGTAAATAACAAGCGGATATAGCACTGAATCCCACCATATCTCCACACTTGTCCATAAATTTTACCCAAAAGACGTGCTGTAAAAATACACAGGACAGATAAACCAACTTGCTGAAAAATTCCAACAGGCGATAATTTATCCATTCCTCCATATAAGACTAAAAGAATTATTGCTACTATTGCATATACAACCAAGTCGTACCCGACAAGCATCCAGCGTATATTCGGCGTACTTTGGTTTGTACGGTTCATATCCATATTTTTTTCATTTGATTGGCTATTCATTGTGTCCCCCCCCCCACGAAAATCGGGGAGGTTTTCATCCTTTCACTTTTTTTATTTTTTCACTGTTTGCTTGTAAGTGGCGTAAACAAAACAGTTCCCTGCTCTGTTTCAGTTCCAATTTCAAGTACGCTCGTTGATTTCACAATCGTTCCAGATTTTAATGTACAGTCATCTCCAATAAAGCTATATGGTTCAACTACTGTATTGGCACCTATAACCATTGCATGACCAATAGTACTTCCGCAACCCACAACTGTTCTCGGCTCAACAATGCAACCAAGCATTAAATTGGCTGATGGAGAAATTGTAGAATCCATATGGAATAAAACCGGAATATTATAAAGTGCTTCTAATTTCTTGTTCCATTCAAGTCTTTCTGCTCCATCATTGCAATATTACCTATTCCTTGAATCATACAAACTCCTTCAGTAATTTTATACACACCAATAGCCCGCTTCACTCTCTTACGAGCTCTGCAGGCTGTATATTCATGTTTATTTTTAGCTTTGATTTTTCTTCTTCATTTTCATTCCCTGTTATTTACTAAAACTTCGTTTCCAACCCGTAACTTATTTCTTCAATAACTTCGAGTACGTTCGTGATTTTCTGATCACATTCTTTCCGGGCTCCACGATGGACTCCGGTGGGCGGTACTCCACCCGAAGAATTTATCCTGTAGATAAAATCTTTTTTACAGTTTCCTGTATATATGAAAACAGCAGATCAACTGCTTGTTCCCGACTCTTTTGGCTGAAATCCCCGGATGCATTTCAATCCGAGATTCCAGGATGCATTCAGGTAGTAATTTCCCTGATGCCTGTTTTCACAAATGAATTCCTGCCCTTTTCTATGTAAAGGTGCTCCACAGGCAGCGCACACAGAACTGTTTTTATGCTGTTGCAGTTCCAGTACGACAATTCCTTCCTGCCAGGCTTTGTACTTTATCTTTTCGCGTATAGCTGTGCTGAGATGTATCGGTGAATAATTTCCTGCTTTTGTCATCAGAATTCTGCTGTATTCTTTCTCAAATTCCGGAAGTATAATTATTTTTGCGCCTTGTCTTACTGTGTAATTTATAACTTGTCTACTTATGCAATGAGAATAAAAATCGTTGAGATTTTTTAATTTCATCCAGTAACGGGAATTTGGAATCGTACTACTGTTTTTGCTTCCTGACGCTTCGGATTTTCGGATTTTATCTGTGATCTGTCGGCATCGATGTGCATACGCAGCTCCGCCTCTAATAAACAAAGCATGCTCTTTTTCACCATTTTGATTGACGATACAACATACTGCCAGTGCATCCTGATTGGTAAAAGTAACCGCACAGATTTTTTCAGCATCTGCCATTCGCTCTCTGGCAGTCCTGCCATCTTTTACACAAATCTTCCATGGAATATGTAACTCTGGTCCTGTTTTTTTCAGAACGATGGAAGGAGACAACATCTGTCCTTCCTCTGGAATTGTATTTCCCCGAAGTTTGATACGATGCCAAATCCATTTATCTCCATTCCAGATTTTCAGTGTGATCGCATCTCCTTCGAAATCACGATACATGCCTTTATAGCAGGTAACAGATTCTGTGAAAGAACCGGAACGGATTTTCTGCTTTTCTCTGGAAAGGTAACTGTTAGCCGCAGCAATGGCACTGTTAATTGCAGCTCTCCTGAAATACAGAGGAACTTTTGCCCAGGGCAGTGGATATTTCACCGGCTGTCGGTCTCTGCCTGCAATTGTCAGTTTTTCCAGTGTTCGAAGTGCCTCCATGGAACCTGGCTTTCCATCCTGAAAAGTGTCAAGATACAGGTTGTAATAAAATTCCAGTATCTGGTTATACAGTTCCTGCGTTTTTACTAACCAATCGGTATGTCTGGTCAGAATGTTCATCTTCTTTACTGTGATGGAGTAATACTGTGGTTTCTCCACGGGAACACCTCAATTTTTTTCGCAGAGTAGCATACTCTGCGACGTTTTTTTGTAATCGCATACATTCTAGCACATAAAAAAAGTTATGTAAAGACGTAAAAAACATGATATTAGCCGTCAAAAAAATCCCTTATATCATGAAATGTAAATTATCAATTCAAAATATAAGGGTTTTCATCAATGCATCACACATATTGTTGTCCTCCTTAAATTGCTGTTCATTAGCTGCAACAATTACCTGCATGGGTTCTTACTGAGGGGATATTCATTTTGGAACATCAGTTTATAAGTTTCCTCCTGAAATTCAATCTGCAAATCCGCATAAAACGCCGGGTGCCATTGAAGTACATCTTTTCTGTCCTCTTCCACGAATCCTCCTTTTTTGTGATTCAGGAAATCTCCGCCCCGCCGGAAATTCATGTTTGTTTTGTGGATAATAAAGCATAGTTTTTTCGAAAGGACAGATGCTCTCTGTTTGTTGAATATAAAAAACAAATCATACAGAATAGAAAATATGCTTTTCTATATATCGCCATAGAACATTAAGTTCTTCAGCAGAAATAAGGCAAGTTTATCAACATTTTATAATTGTTGTTTCTTATTTTTTTATGATTTTCTGCGACAATATTATTAGCCGTCAAAATAATGGTCGAATGAAAGGAGAAATTAAATATGTCACGAAAAGGAGAAAACATCTACAAGAGAAAAGATGGGCGTTGGGAAGGTCGTTACTGCAAGACAAGAGATGAAAGCGGAAAAATCAAATACGGATATGTCTATGCCAGAACATATACCGATACGAAAAGCAAATTAGAACTGGTAAAAAAAGAATGCCTATCTTTACCAGAAAAAAGTACAGGAAATTTCAGTATTCATACATTTGCAGATGTAGCCGGTGAATGGCTGCTTTATAAAAAGCGTATATTGAAAGAAACCTCCATTTCTAAATACAACAATATCATTAATATTCATCTGCTTCCATTTTTCAGAGAACAGGACATACATAATATTACACTTGAGCAAATGGAAGCTTTTTATAATGCTCTGCTCATGACGAAAACTGCAAAAGGAACTGCACTTGCACCGAAAACAACGCTTGATATTCTTTCGGTAATGAAAGCAATTTTGTTTTATGCAACTACAAAAAAATATATGAACATACTTCCGGTTCTTCGTTTTGAATACAGAGCAGTTCCAAAGAAACTGGTTGTTTTGAGCGGAAGAAATCAGAAAATCCTTTCAACTTATCTCTGCCTGAACCTCACTTATCGAAATATCGGACTTCTTATCTGTATGTATACCGGAATCCGGCTCGGTGAAGCTTGCGCATTAACCTGGGAGGACATTTCACTGACAGAAGGATATATCTATATACACAAAACCATGCAGCGGATTCAAAAAGAACATAACGGAAAAAAGACAATGATCATTATAGCAGAACCCAAAACGCAATCCGCTATCCGAACAATTCCACTTCCACGACAGTTGATCCAGCTTATCAAATCCAGCAAACTTCCCATGCAGGGTTATCTGCTGACAGGTTCTTATGAAAGATATATAGAGCCACGTAATTATCAGTATCACTTCAAAAAAATTCTTCAGCAGTGTAAAATTCCCCAAACAAATTTTCATACCTTACGTCATACGTTCGCCACCAGATGTGTAGAGCTGGGATTTGATGTTAAAACACTCAGTGAAATCCTCGGACATTCAAACATCAACATTACCCTGAACCGATATGTACATCCGTCTTTTAATCTTAAGAAGCAGAACATGAACAAAATGAACAAATTAATAGCCGTCAAATAAAACGTCAAAAGACCTGCAAACATGCAATCCAATGCGTGCCACAGGTCTTTCTTTCGCAGAGTATGCTACTCTGCGACATTTTTTCATCTCATTTATTTCACTTTTACGATATAGGTCTGCCACTCATCATCCTGATAAACGACTTCTCCCATACTCTTCAGCATATCGTTATTCAACTGGGCACCGTACTTCTTTCGCTCACACGATCCCACAAAAATATACGATATATCATACTCTTCCAACAGGGACTTCACATGTGCTTCATCTGTCGAAGTATAAATGTTCTCGACATCTGCGATCTTGGCATTGATGTCAGCAAGATCTCCTCTCCATAGCCACTCATGCACGTACCATCCCATGATCGTCGGGAGACCGGTCATGGCGGATACCCGTTCGTATTCGGAATAACTGTCACCGTTTGCTTCAAGCACCACTTCTACATCTTTGACATTTTCTTTGAGCCATTTGATTCCGCCGACATCTTCCGAGAAATCAGTCTCAAGAAAGGCAGTTGCATTCAGTCCTTTATATTCAGACGGTTTCCATACTTTACCGAACCACGCATGCACACTGTTTCCGAAATAACCACAGGTCCATACAAAGAGAATCAGTCCGATCAATGCCAATGCTTTGAGAATCTTATTCTTTCCTATGATCAGCAGACGGAAGATTGCGTAGATCATAGTCAGCCCAAACATAATGTATGCCTGATAGGTCAGCTTAAACATCGTATTGGCACGGGCATTTCCGCTTTCATAAATATCACGTACATAAACAAGTTCCGGAATCAGCACCAGACCGATCGCACAGAGTCCCATGATCACAGCAAAAAGATCCGGAAGTGTAACTGCTTTCAAAAGCCGATACAGAGATCTGTTTTCTGCCACTTTTAATTTCTCAACAAGCAGAGAAATGATAAACAGTACAGTCAGGATCGTCGGCAGGCCCCAGAGCACCAGAAGCTGATGCGGAAGGGAATGATGCTGGGCAAGTGCGATTCCCTGTACCATATTACTGCTGTCAAACTGCATCGTAAACGGAAGGATGATCAGTGTTGCCAGTATCAGGATCTCCGCTGCCTGTGCCGCTGTCACGGCAAGGATCCATTTTACCCTTCCTTCCTGTCCGATAATATTCATGATCAGGATCACACCACAGGTCACTGTATAATAAATGACAAAATCCCAGTAGTTTGTCCAGTGGAACATTCCCAGAAGGGCTGCAGCCGCCAGGAGCTGTGGCATCAGAAGCTGTCTGCGCCAGAATTCTTTTTTCTCTGTATTCTCGAGTGTGATCTTTGTTGTTCTTACCTTTTTCATCCAGGCATAAAGCAATGCAAGGATCAAAAGAACAAACATGATATCCACAACATGTGCATGCAGATCTCCAAGTACGAAGGAATAACATGGAAATTCATGAATCGTTTTGTCATCTACATCCGGGTTGAATCCGATATATCTGGTCGCATCTGGGAACCAGTAACTGCTGACTTCCTCTCCTTTCAATTTCTGGATCCATGGAATCACGCATGCATAAACAACATAGTGCATATTTCCGGCCACGGAAACTGCGATTCCAGCCAGAAATCCTGTTACAGACGGCAGCTTTTTCTTCCATCCGCTGATGTTTCTGCCCAGTCGGTCTTTCACCATCTGATGCACGAGTGAGAATGGCATAATAAAGGCAAGCCCTGCCACAAAAGTACGCATCAGGTTGTAGGTCAGTTCTACTTTCGTGCCTGACAGCTTTGTCAGAAATACTGCAAAATACTGTCCGCCATAATAGTAATTGATCTTGCCCTCAGAATACCAGAGATCTGTTGCCGGAAGTGTTTTGCTTCGCATCATTGCTTCCATGAAACCATAATCCATAAATTTCTCTGTTCCATAAGCTGCCGGATGGAATCCTGCAAAATATGTCCACATAAGAAAGAATGCAAAGAAAAGAAGCTCTTCCGCATATACCAGATTAAGATGTGCAAAAGGAATACACTCGAATCCGTCTTTCTGTTCTTTTCGGTATAATAATATAGAAAGAACAGTGCAGATAACAGTCACCGCCACGCAGGTAACTGCTGTAAATTTCAATATCTTCACAGTTACCAGAAACCATGTCAGAAAACCGGTGATCGCGATTGCGGTTACTTTTGAAAAAATCCATCCCTTATCATCAAAACGTCGAAACAGTCTTCCTGTCAATGGCATAGCTGCCACTCCCAGCACCAGTGCCAGAAGATACCAGGTCCAAAAAGTCCATACATCGCCCTGCAGCAGATATGCTGACAATGCAACTAATACTGCTGCCGGTATGATCATCATGATTAATTTTTTTATTTTATCAGGTTTCATAAATTCTTATTCTCCCGTCCTCTGTTTCATATACCAGCTTGTATACACTGGCAATTGTTTCTTCTCTGCAGTACTGCTGTTCGTATTCCATTCCTTCTTCATACAGAATGTAGGTGATTTTTTCCTGCTTTACAAGTTTCTTCAGTTCTGCTTTGTTTATTGTACTGTAAATAGTCTTTGCCTGTGCTGCGCGATAATAAGTATCATATCCAGCCGACCACGCATAATATGGCCATCCCATATACATCATGACTCCCGACATCGTTACCTCATTGATGCTGTATTCCGGAGTCAGGATCAGATCTTCATGCGTCAGATGTTCTTCCAGCCAGTCTGTCAGATCACTGTTCATATTCACGCTGACTCTGTGCCCTGGGCCATTATTTCGTATGATCACAACAAAATCATAAATACCGGTAATGGTCAGACAGACAGCAAGTAGTACCGCTACGATTCTGTGAAGTATCTTTTTCTGAAACAGTTGCATAAGTGCCCATGCCCAGAAAATTGCGGTAAATGCATAGGAAATCATAATATATTTATGATTCACTGCAATATCTGGAGTGAGCGATACAAAAAATGCAAATGCAGCCGGAAACAGGAAACTTATAAGAGACGCTCTCTGCTGTCGTTTTTTCAACAAGAACACCAGCACAACTGCGCCGACAAAGAAAATCCCACTCATCTGGATCAGGTACCACAGTACTCCCCACAGGGTTTTATCATCGGAAAGAAATCCCCAGTAAAGAGAAGGGCTTACTGCTTCCCCCCAGATAAAGATCCTGGTCTGAAGCACCGAAAAGATCACGGATGTGGCTGCAAGGATCAGATAATCCAGCTTCCCGTCTGAAAAAACAGCAAAGCCCAGCAGGATCAGCAGGCCACCGATCACCGCTGCTCCATTCCAGAACGATGTCAATCCCAGGAACATCCCTGCCATCAGTGCATTTTCCGGGCAGATACATTTCCACGCCTTTTTTGTAAAAAATCGGTTACGAAGCCAGACAATGCCTTTTTCTTCCTCGGCACAGCCGATATCCAGCCAGTCCATAAATAACCAGATGACAAGAGAAACGATCAGAAGTCCAAATGCCAGATGCCTCTGATTCAGATATACATTAAAATTCCATAATCCCCAGTTTTCATTGGTTGTATATCCGATAAATGTTGTATTGTCCCTCAGCGTTGCCCACAGGTCTTTTGCCTGCAGATGTTCTGTCACAAAATGAAAAAATGAAAGTGAACTGCGGAAGAAAAAAAGTACCAATGTCAGAATTCCGGCTGCCAGGCTTGCTGTCAGTCGTTTTGCAATGCTGTAAAGCAGCATCAGAAATCCCAGCAGCGCCAGAACACTTTCTATATTATATGCAAAATCCAGTCTGATCCCGAGAAATTCCAGATTTCCGACAAGAAACTGAAACATAAAATGATATTTGACATCCTGTCCTCCGAAATGCGGGTACTCTGTCGGGAAGTTATTGCCCATTGAGAAAGAGCGCATCATCGCTGTATGTGGTGCATAATCCCCGTATACGGAAAACCCACTGTACAGTTCGCCATTTCTTATATAAAAAACATAAAACATGATCCACGTCAGAAATACCAACAGGAATCCAAATAAAATACACTCTTTTCGAAATGCCCTGCTGTCACTGATCAGCTTCCTGTCTGCCACGGTCCATACAGTTCCTGTTTTTCGATATCGTTTCCAATAAATCAAAGCCAGAACAACTGCCGTTATGATCAGAACAGCTGTATTTCCATAGATCAGTGGTTTCTTAGCACCTGCTTCGCTGGCCGCCCAGGAGATCATGTACGTTGTCCATCCAAATACCAGTGTTCCCATTCCAAAAGCGGCTGCCGCCAGAACCCATATCTGATTGCAGAAAGCTTTGTGCTGTCCGTTCCTGCTGCCTGCTTCCTGAGCGTTTTTTCCTGTAAACAGAAGAATTTCTGCCAGTTCTTTACCAGCCAGCAGGCTCAGTACTATATATATGATACCAAACATTATCCACCTCGTCATTAAATCTCGTACAGAATATATTACACTTTATACCTGCCAGAGCCTGTAAAATCGTTTTTCTCTGCTCATACGGATTTAGTATAACAAAGGAACTTTCATATAGCAAACAAACTTCCTGATTTTCACAATATTTACACTTTTTAGCTGTAACTTTTCCGGTTATCCACATGCAGATATGTATCAATTCCATCTGCCACTGCAGCCGCTACTCTTTGCTGATACAATTCTGTCTGCAATTTTCTGGCCTCTTCGGGATTGGTCAGGAAACCACATTCTACGATCACAAGCGTTCCGGGACTTCTTTTGAGCAGATAATAACTGGTATTTCCCTTGATTTCTCTTGGTCGGTCTATTTCCAGCTTTTCATTCAGGCTGCTTTGTACTGACTCTGCAAGCTTCTTTCCTTCTACAGAACTTTCATAATAAAAAACCTGCGGTCCATGCACAGATGCATCCTGCTGATAGCTGTTCTGGTGAATACTTACCGACAGCACCGGTGACTTTTCGCCGATCATTGCTATGCGACGCTGCATATCCTGTGCTTTTTTATTATTTGCTGATGCATCATAAAGTCCTTTATCTGTTTCTCTTGTCATTGCCACAGAATAGCCCCTTGTTTCAAGCTCACTTTTCAGCAGAAGTGATATCGCCAGATTGATTCCTTTCTCTTCCAGTCCATCTACACCGATCATCCCAGGATCATCCTCCCCATGTCCGGGATCTATAAGAATCAGTTTCGGAAAATTCATCTGTACTGAAACAACAGCAGCCTGTCTGGACAGCAGGTAAAAACTTACCAGCAGCAGACAGGCCATGACCATTTCCATTCTGTATTTTCTGAATTTTTTCATGCATGCACACCTCGCTGCATATTCCTTCTATGTATATGCAGCGGTGTGGCTTCTTACTACCTTACTCATACTTTACGATTTCTTTTTTCAGACGTTTCATAATCCGTTTCTCCAGTCTGGAAATATAGGACTGAGAGATTCCAAGAAGATCTGCGACTTCTTTCTGCGTCTTCTCTTTTCCGTCGGCATTGTTCAGTCCAAAACGCAGCCGTATGATCGTCTGTTCTCTTGGTGACAGTTTGTTGATTGCTTTTCCCAGAAGTGTGATTTCCACTTCATCCTCCAGTTTCCTAGAGATTACATCATCATCGGTTCCAAGAATATCCGAAAGAAGCAGTTCATTGCCATCCCAGTCCACATTCAATGGTTCATCAATAGATACTTCCATTCTCGTCTTACTGTTTCGCCGCAGATACATCAGAATCTCATTTTCAATACAACGTGATGCATATGTCGCCAGTTTGATATTCTTTACCGGGTTGAATGTATTGATAGCCTTGATCAGACCGATCGTCCCGATCGAGATCAGGTCTTCCACTCCAACTCCTGTGTTATCGAATTTTCTTGCAATATAAACGACGAGTCTGAGATTATGCTCAATCAGCAGGGATCTGGCTTCCTGCTCCTGGTCTGTTTTGAGTCTGCTGATCACATATGCTTCTCTTTTTGGCTCCAGTGGTGCCGGAAGCACATCACTTCCTCCGATATAATAAAGTTCTCTCGATCTTGAAAGAACTAATTTCTGAAAAACCTGAAACGGACGATAATCCACTCCTGCTGCCGATCTGCTCATATCCTGCCCCTCCTAATGCAATAATCTGGAATTCAATATCACTTTGTATTCCTTTCCCAAAGCAAAAGGTTCTGAAGACAATGCAAACACCGGTCCGGATACATGGATCCGCTCTCCCGGAATCTGAATACAAAGATCCTCTAATGTCACTGCCAGAATCAGCTGCACTTCCCGTCCTACGGTCTGGAAGGACAGATAGTGCGGTTTCAGGTCAGCGATCTCTGTACTTTCAATCTCCTCTGGTCTTTCTTTAAGATGCAGCAGCCTGTCTGTCAGCTCCTCACTCAGAAGACTTCGAAGTATTTCCGGATCTGCCACCGAAACCGGTGCTCCAGTCACTGTATCACACAGACGGTTTCCTGTATCATACAGACCATACGTCTCCTGCAGCTGTCCGTGATATTTCAGGGCAACCGGATAGATATGTTCTCTGGATTCTTTTATTTGTTCCATCAGGCAGATCATCAGACTTAACCCTCCATAAGTCACAGCCGCACACGATAAAAAAAACACAGCCGTCACTCTTCTGTTTTCTGATACCGCCATCCAGAAACCACCGGTCAGAAATGTCATTCCAAAGAAAAACAGTGCGGCTCCGGTCATGTGCTTCACATCCTGGATCTCATATGCGATCCATATCATGAACACAGCACAGACTACTCGAAGAACTATGGTCAGTACCCCTGTTTTTCCTGGTCGTACATAAAGATTCAGACACGCAAAAAGGGCTCCGACCGCTGCCGCTGCCAGACATCTTCGTCTGCTGTTCTTTCTCCTCAAAACAATTCCTGTAAGTCTCAGAAGAATATAATCCATCAGAAGATTCGCAGCAAACACAATATCTATGTACACTTCCTGATGCATACAAAAAGCCCCCTGCCGCCTATAGATCCTTCACTTTGGTAAGTGAACTCATTATAGGTGACAGAGGGCGCAGATTTTGTCAAAACAGCGTGTCGTATCCCAGGAACTTATCGACACAAAAAGAGGAAGGCATTTCGCCTCCCTCTGATAGGATCTTACACAGACCGATTATTTTTTCTCTTCCTCTACTTCGATCTTGCGGATTGTTTTATTTTTGATTTCTTCTTTGATTGCTGCAATGAATTCTCCGAGGTCTTTCATTCCTTCATCACCAAGGTAACGGCTTCTTACGGAAACCTTGCCCTCTTCCTCTTCTTTTGCACCAACTACAAGCATGTACGGTACTCTTTCCAGACGTGCTTCACGGATCTTGTAGCCCATCTTTTCGGAACGTCTGTCAACGGAGCAGCGGATGCCTGCTTCTTTCATCTGTGCTTCTACTTTGTCAGCATAAGCATTGAATTTTTCGGAGATCGGGATCACACGAACCTGCTCCGGACACAGCCATGTCGGGAACATTCCTGCGTATTTTTCGATCAGCCATGCAAGTGTTCTTTCATAGCATCCCATGGATGTACGATGGATGATGCATGGACGTTTCTTGTCGCCGTTTTCGTCGATATAGTACATATCGAACTGTTCAGCAAGAAGTGCATCCCACTGGATTGTGATCATTGTATCTTCTTTGCCATATACGTTCTTAGCATTGATGTCGACCTTCGGTCCGTAGAATGCTGCTTCTCCGACATCCTCTGTGAATGGGATGTTCAGTTCTTCGAGCATCTGACGGATATCTTCTTCTGTCTCATTCCATACTTCCGGCTCACCGATGTATTTTTCTCTATTATTCGGATCCCATTTGGACAGATGATAGGTTACATCTTCCTCAACGCCAAGAACCTGCAGGCAGTACTGAGCAAGTGCGATACAGTCTTTGAATTCTTTGACCATCTGGTCTGGTCTTACGATCAGATGTCCCTCAGAGATTGTAAACTGACGAACTCGTGTCAGACCATGCATCTCACCGGAGTCCTCATTACGGAACAGTGTGGATGTTTCGCCGTAACGAAGCGGCAGATCACGGTAGCTGTGCTGTTCTGCTTTGTATACATAGTACTGGAATGGACATGTCATCGGACGAAGTGCAAATACTTCTTTGTCTGTCTCTTCATCACCAAGTACGAACATTCCGTCTTTGTAATGATCCCAGTGACCGGAAATCTTGTAAAGATCGCTCTTGGCCATCAGAGGAGTTTTT
The DNA here is from genome assembly GCF_020558815.1 of Blautia sp. 210820-DFI.6.14. Lineage (NCBI taxonomy): Bacteria > Bacillati > Bacillota > Clostridia > Lachnospirales > Lachnospiraceae > Blautia > Blautia sp. 210820-DFI.6.14. The sequence goes on along the minus strand of NZ_JAJCKS010000019.1, from coordinate 7,592 downwards.
GTTCTTACGTAGCCACGTTTTGTCTCCTCATCTTCGATCCATCTCTGCAGTTCCTGCATCATGATAACACCGTTTGGCATGATCAGCGGAAGTCCCTGTCCGATAACGTCTACTGTTGTGAAGATTTTCATTTCACGGCCAAGTTTGTTGTGGTCACGTTTTTTAGCCTCTTCCATCTGCTCCAGATGTTCTTTGAGTTCATCCTTGGAAGCATAAGCTGTACCATAGATACGTGTCAGCATTGCGTTCTTTTCGCTTCCTCTCCAGTAAGCACTGGAAGAAGAAAGAAGTTTGAATGCTTTTACGCCTTTTACGCTCATAAGGTGTGGTCCTGCGCAGAGGTCTGTCCAGTCACCCTGTGAATAGAAGGAGATTTCTTCGCCTTCCGGAAGGTCTTCGATCAGCTCAACTTTGTATGGTTCGTTTTTCTCTTTGAAAAATGCGAGCGCGTCTTCTCTTGATTTTGTGAAGCGCTCGATCTTTGCACCTTTTTTGATAATCTTTTTCATTTCTTTCTCGATTGCATCGAGGTCCTCACGGGAGAATGGTTCGTGAGCGAAGTCATAATAAAATCCTGTATCAATAGAAGGTCCGATAGCAACTTTAGCTTCCGGATATAAGGTCTGTACTGCCTGTGCAAGTACATGGGAAGCTGTGTGACGAAGAACAGCAAGTCCTTTTTCGTCTTTTGCTGTGAGAATGTTCAGTTCGCAGTCGCTGTCAAGAACAGTACGAAGGTCTACAACTTCTCCGTTTACTTCGCCTGCACATGCTGCACGTGCCAGCCCTTCGCTGATATCATAAGCGATGTCGATAACTGATTTTGCTTCGGAATACTCTTTTTTGGATCCGTCTTTCAATGTGATGATCATAATTTTGAACTCCTTTTTTTGAATAAAATTTTAAAGTTTTCCACAGGGACGAGTAAGTTTTTCTTTTCTATACACAAAAGTCCCTTACAATACATCTCGTATTGTAAGGGACGAATAATCTACTCGCGGTTCCACCCTGCTTGCTACATCTGCCATATGGCAGCTCAGCCACTCTTATAAGATGGTAACGGAATCACCGGACCGGATTAAGGCCACTCGGAGATGGTCTTCAACTGCTTCCCGCTGAAATACTCTCAGCAAATGTATTTCTCTCTGGAGCCTTCCACAGTTTACTCTTCTCTTCAACGTGTTTCTTTATTCTGTTACCCATTATATCCACATGATTTCGGTTTGTCAATGCCTATTTTTCATGCTGGTCAGACCAATTTGGTGTATCCGTTTAAACCTGTTTATTTAAAGTACTCTACACCAGACTCGAAAATCTTGATATCCTGCTCGCCGTAGATGTTTACAGCCACTCCGTCGCCACGGCGTTCGCTGTGTGCCATCTTACCAAGGATACGTCCGTCCGGACTTGTGATACCTTCGATGTTCATGTAGGAACCATTTACGTTCCATTCTTCGTCTGCACTGAGTTCACCGGCTGGAGTTACATACTGAGTTGCAACCTGTCCGTTTGCAAAGAGTTTTGCAAGCCATTCATCATTGGCAACAAAACGTCCTTCACCATGGGATGCAGGGTTACAGTATACTCCGCCAAGCTGTGCTTTCTGGAGCCATGGAGACTTGTTGCTTACAACCTTGGTGTAAACCATCTTGGAGATATGACGTCCGATGGTGTTGAAGGTCAGTGTCGGGGAATCTGCTTTCTGTCCGCAGATCTCACCGTATGGTACCAGACCGAGTTTGATCAGAGCCTGGAATCCATTACAGATACCAAGTGCAAGACCGTCTCTCTCGTTGACAAGCTTCATAACTGCTTCTTTGATCTTTGCGTTCTGGAATGCAGTTGCAAAGAATTTCGCAGAGCCATCTGGTTCATCACCAGCGGAGAATCCGCCTGGGAACATGATGATCTGAGCCTGGTCGATTGCTTTTGTGAAGAGTTCCACGGAATCATGGATATCTTCTGCTGTCAGGTTCTTGAATACTTTAACGTCAACCTCTGCACCAGCGCGTTCAAAAGCACGTGTGCTGTCGTATTCGCAGTTTGTTCCAGGGAATACCGGGATAAATACACGCGGTTTTGCAACTTTGTGTTTGCATACATAAATGTTTTCTGCATGGTACAGGTCATCTTTTGCCTGTTTTTCGTTGTCTTCGCCGGAAGTTGTCTTGAATACTCTTTCCAGAGTTCCCTTCCATGCTTCTTCAGCTTCTTTTTCAGTAATAACAGTATTTCCGTAAGAGAATTTACCGTCATCTGTAACTTCACCGATCAGTGTGTATGTGATGGAAAGCTGTCCGACTTTGTCTGCCGGAACTTCCATGATGATATCACCAAATCCTGGTGCGAAGAAGTCTCTTGGATCCAGGTTGTGCTCGATCTTCACACCGAGTGCATTACCGAAGGCCATCTTGGAAACAGCTGCTGCAATACCATGACGATCCAGTGCATAAGCGGAAACAACTTTTCCAGCCTGGATATCATTGTGGAGTTTTTCGTACTGATCCATGATTCCTGCATAATCCGGAAGATCATACTGATCACGAGGTGCACGGAGCCATACAAGTTTGTTTCCAGCTTTTTTGAGCTCAGGTGTGATCACATCCTGGATCTTAGCTACGTCTACTGCAAAGGAAACAAGTGTCGGAGGCACGTCGATCTCATTGAAGGTACCGGACATACTGTCTTTACCACCGATGGACGGAAGTCCGAATCCCATCTGTGCTGCATAGGCACCAAGGAGTGCGGAGAATGGCTGGCTCCATCTCTTTGGATCTTCGGTCATACGACGGAAGTATTCCTGGAATGTGAAGCGGATCTTCTTGTAATCACCACCTGTAGCTACGATTCTTGCTACAGATTCTGTTACTGCGTAAGCAGCTCCATGATATGGACTCCAGGAAGAAAGATATGGATCAAAGCCGTAACTCATCATGGTAACTGTATCAGTTTTTCCGTTCTGTACCGGAACTTTTGCAACCATGCTCTGTGTTTCTGTAAGCTGATACTGACCACCGTATGGCATAAATACGCTGCCTGCACCGATAGAACCGTCGAACATTTCGACAAGGCCCTTCTGGGAGCAAACATTGAGATCAGCAAGTGTCTCGAGCCATTTTGCCTTAACATCGACAACGTCTGGTCTTTCTTCGAAAAGGTTTCCGTCTTTGTTCGGGATCTCAACCTCTACAGTTGTTTCCTGATGTGCACCGTTGGTATCAAGGAATGCACGGGAAATGTTAACGATCTCTTTGCCTCTCCATGTAAGAACAAGGCGTGGCTCTTCGGTAACGACTGCAACCGGGATTGCTTCGAGGTTTTCTTCGTTTGCAAAGCCAAGGAATTTGTCAACATCTTTTGGATCTACAACAACTGCCATACGCTCCTGGGATTCAGAGATTGCGATCTCTGTTCCGTCAAGGCCGGCATATTTTTTCGGAACTTTGTCAAGGTCTACGCGAAGTCCATCTGCAAGCTCACCGATGGCAACGGATACACCGCCTGCACCAAAGTCGTTACATTTTTTGATGATGTAGCTGACTTCTTCACGTCTGAACATACGCTGGATCTTACGCTCTGTAGGTGCGTTACCTTTCTGTACTTCTGCACCGCAGACTTCGATGGAAGCCTCTGTGTGTACCTTGGAGGAACCTGTTGCACCACCGATACCGTCACGGCCGGTACGTCCTCCCAGAAGGATGATGATATCTCCCGGATCGGAGTTTTCACGGATAACGGCACGTCTCGGAGCTGCACCCATAACGGCACCGATCTCCATACGTTTTGCAACGTAGTCCGGATGATAAATTTCTTTGACATAGCCGGTAGCCAGACCGATCTGGTTACCATATGAGCTGTATCCATGAGCAGCACTTCTGACCAGTTTCTTCTGCGGAAGTTTACCTTTGAGCGTTTCTTTTACGGATACAGTCGGATCAGCAGCACCTGTCACACGCATTGCCTGATATACATAAGTACGTCCGGAAAGCGGGTCGCGGATTGCACCGCCAAGGCAGGTAGCAGCACCACCAAATGGCTCGATCTCTGTCGGATGGTTGTGTGTCTCATTCTTAAAGTTGATAAGCCACTCTTCCTCTTTGCCATCTACATCTACCGGTACAACAATACTGCAGGCATTGATCTCATCGGATTCTTCCTGATCAGCCAGTTTTCCTTCGGATTTGAGTTTTTTCATTGCCATCAGAGCAAGATCCATCAGGCAGACAAATTTGTCATCACGGCCTTTGTAGAGAACTTCTCTGTCAGCAAGGTATTTTTCGTATGTTTTTACGATTGGTTCTTTGTAGTCACCTTCATCGAACTTCACGTCTGTAAGTTCTGTGGAGAATGTGGTATGACGGCAGTGATCAGACCAGTAGGTATCGAGTACTCGGATCTCTGTCATGGAAGGATCACGTTTTTCTTCGTTTTTGAAGTAGTTCTGGATATGCTGGAAATCTTTAAATGTCATTGCAAGATTCAGGGAGTCATAGAGGGCTTTGAGATCTGCCTCGGACATTTCTTTAAATCCGTCAAAAATCTTGACATCTTCCGGTTCCGGGAATACGGTAACCAGTGTTTCCGGTTTTTCAAGTCCTGTCTCACGGGAGTCTACCGGGTTGATGCAGTGATGTTTGATCGCATCAAATTCTTCATCTGTTACATTTCCTTCTATTACATAAGTTGTTGCAGAACGGATGATCGGCTGTGAATCTCCATCGAGAAACTGTACACACTGTACAGCGGAGTCTGCTCTCTGGTCAAACTGTCCCGGAAGATATTCTACAGAAAAAATCTTTGCACCTTCTGCAGCTTCAAATTTCTCAAGATACAGAGCATCTACCGGTGGCTCTGCAAATACAGTTCTGCATGCTTTTTCAAAAACTTCATCTGAAATATTTTCTACATCATAACGGATCAGCACTCTTACATTTGTTGCGGATTTAATTCCGAGATAGCTGCTGATCTCATGCTTTAATTCTTTTGCCTGTACGGCGTAGGCTGGTTTCTTTTCTACATAAACGCGTCTTACGTTGCTCATTAGAAACTCCTTTCCTTTGTGCATTATGTTATTATGTACTTGTCGAATTACTGAGTTTATAGTATCATAAGAATCATCATTAGTAAAATTAATATATCTTATATCTTTTATAAGTTATACTAATTTATGCTTGCAACTCTCTTTGAAAAGGAAGTCGGATCCTATGGATATCAATCTTGAATTATATAAAGTTTTTTATTATGTTGCTACTACTCTCAGTTTCTCTGAAGCATCCCGTGAACTTTTTATCTCACAGTCTGCAGTCAGCCAGTCCATCAAAACACTGGAAAAAAAGCTGAATCACACACTTTTTATCCGCAGCACAAAAAAAGTCCTCCTTACCCCGGAAGGAGAACTTCTGTTGCAACATGTAAAACCCGCAATACAGATGCTGGATGAGGGAGAATCCCTTCTTTCCGGCGACAATATGCTCAAAGGTCAGCTCCGCATCGGTGCCAGTGATACGATCTGCCGCTATTATCTAATTCATTACCTCCAAAAATTCCATCAGGAATTCCCGGATGTCCGGATCAAAGTCACCAACAGTACTTCGATCGGCTGTGCAGAACTGCTGGAAAAAGGACAGGTTGACCTGATCGTCTGCAACTCTCCGAATTCCCGTCTTGGCAATCATATGAATGTAAAAGTCCTTCGTGATTTTCGGGATATTTTTGTCGGAAATCCCGACTGTTTTTCTCCCGAAGAGATACCATGTGAACTCAAAACACTATTAAAACAACCTATTCTGATGCTTTCTTCCAAAAGTACCACCAGTGAATACCTGCATCAGATGTTTGCAACACATGGGCTGAATCTGTTGCCGGAAGTCGAACTGAACAGCAATGATCTGTTGATGGATCTTGCCCGCATTGGTCTTGGCATTGCCTGTATTCCGGATTATATGCTAAACCCCGACGATTCACTGAAACCAATTCCTCTTGCAGATCCACTCCCCCCCAGACAGCTTGTCCTCGTTCAGCATGACAGTCTTCCACTTTCCCAGGCTGCTGAACGATTTCTTGATATGTTCTCATAACGTAAAAAAGTCCCGACAATCAGGAAATTTATGATTCCATAACTGTCGGGATTTTCTTGTCTGCGGTTTTATTCTGGCATTACTTCTACTGCTTTTGTGATATATTCGTTATCGATCTGATCAAATGCTCCGCTGTCTGCTTTGGATGCATACTCCATATCGATCGGCATCTTGCCTACGACCGGTACATTCAGTTCTGCTGCAATTTCCTCAATATGGCTTTCACCAAAGATCTTGAGTTCCTTGCCGCAGTCTGGACATTTCACATAACTGTAGTTTTCTACGATTCCAAGTACCGGGATCTTCATCATTTCAGCCATATTATAAGCTTTCTTTACAATCATCTTCACCAAATCCTGCGGGGAGCTTACGATCACGATTCCGTCAACCGGAAGGGACTGGAATACAGTAAGCGGCACATCACCTGTTCCCGGAGGCATATCTACAAAGAGATAGTCGATCTTGTCCCAGACAACATCTGTCCAGAACTGTTTTACCATGTTTGCAAGAACCGGTCCTCTCCAGATAACCGGAGTATCTTCCGTTGGAAGAAGAAGGTTGATGGACATAACCTTGATTCCGTTTGCTGTCTCCATCGGATAGATGCCGTTGTCATCTGCCTGGGCAGCGCCTGTGAGGCCGTACATCTTTGGAATGGAAGGTCCGGTGATGTCAGCATCCAGAATACCTACTTTGTATCCTTTGGCTGCCATTGCATTTGCAAGGGAACCTGTAACGAAGGATTTTCCTACGCCGCCCTTACCGCTGACAACGCCGATCACATGTTTTACATCTGAAAAAACATTCTGTTCTGCCATAAAATTCTGCGGATTACTCTTTTCTTTGCTTGCGCATCCCTCGCAGCTTGATTTGCCGCAGGAACCGCTGTTACTGCATTCTGCCATTTCTATATACTCCTTTGATTTCCGGTCATACACGCCTTGTCTGTCCAGACTGTATAACCTGTATTCTTATTTCATAAATCTGTCGATTGCACGTTCCAGTTCTTTGATCGCATCCTTATCGCCATGCTCTACCGCATCTACGATACAGTGCTCAATATGATCCTGAAGAATGATCTTACCTGTATTATTAATAGCAGATTTCACTGCTGAAAGCTGAATCAGTACCTCTGAACAGTCTCTGCCGTCTTCTACCATACGTTTTATTGATTCCAGGTGTCCAATGGCTCTCGACAGACGGTTCAAAACTGCTTTCGTCTGCGCATGGCTGTGATGATGTCCATGTTCTCCATGGGAATGTTCCAGGATCGTCCCATCTTCCAGTATGTGTACATGGGTTTCTTTTGTTTCACTCATGTCTGCTCCTCTCAGGTTTCATCTCGATACGGATTTACAGACTGCATGATTGCAATATAGTATCTGCAGTCCTGAACTTGTATTATACCACACTTTCTAAATTTCTGTAAAGGAACATCTCTGTTTTATCTGCGACGTAACTGTAGGATTACAATACATGTGTTACAACTGAATAATTAAAAAGCGGAAATACCTT
>NZ_JAJCKS010000018.1:0-75091 GCF_020558815.1 Blautia sp. 210820-DFI.6.14 | reverse complement strand
GTTCCTAATGTAGAGCAAAACAGACTAAAGGTGGAAGTTAGTTTTTCATTTAAGGATTCACAGAATATTCATAAATAATTAGCACTCTCCTCTTTACAGTGCTAACAATATGTGTTATATTACGAGTATAACAAAGATAACCAAAGGATACGGAAAGAAATTTCAGTATCCTTTTCCTACGATATACAAGGAGGAGAGCCTATGAACATCAGTAAATTTACTCAAAAATCAGTGCAGGCTGTTCAGGATCTTGAAAAGGTTGCTTACGAATACGGCAACCAGGAAGTAGAGCAGGAGCATCTCCTGTATGCCCTGTTAACGCAGGAAGACAGCCTGATCCTCAAATTGATCGAAAAGATGGAGATCAATAAGGAGTATTTTATCAATACAGTGAAAAAAGCTCTGGATGCAAAAGTAAAAGTATCCGGTGGTGATCTGAGATTTGGCCAGTATCTGAACAAATCTCTGGTAAACGCAGAGAACGAAGCAAAAGCTATGGGAGACGAATACGTTTCTGTTGAGCATCTGTTCCTGTCCCTGCTGACACAGCCAAGCCCAAGCATGAAGAAAATCTTCAACGAATTTGGAATCACCAGAGAAAGATTTCTCCAGGCACTTTCAACTGTAAGAGGCAACCAGAGAGTTGTCAGCGACAATCCGGAAGCAACCTATGACACCTTAAATAAATATGGTGAAGACCTTGTTGAAAAAGCAAGAAACCAGAAACTGGATCCGGTCATCGGCCGTGATGCAGAAATCCGTAACATCATCCGAATCCTTTCCCGTAAGACCAAGAACAACCCGGTATTGATCGGTGAACCTGGCGTTGGTAAAACAGCAGCTATCGAAGGTCTTGCACAGCGAATTGTTGCAGGTGATGTGCCGGAAGGCCTTAAAGAAAAGAAAATCTTCGCACTGGATATGGGCGCACTTGTTGCAGGTGCAAAATACCGTGGCGAATTTGAGGAACGTCTGAAAGCAGTTCTTGAAGAAGTCAAAAAGAGCGAGGGTGAAATCATCCTCTTCATCGATGAACTTCATCTGATCGTCGGCGCCGGCAAAACAGACGGTGCAATGGACGCAGGCAACATGCTGAAACCTATGCTTGCCAGAGGTGAGCTGCACTGTATTGGTGCAACCACACTGGATGAGTATCGTCAGTACATTGAAAAAGACGCTGCTCTTGCACGTCGTTTCCAGCCAGTCATGGTTGATGAGCCAACAGTAGAAGATACCATTTCCATTCTTCGTGGCCTGAAAGAAAGATACGAAGTATTCCATGGTGTTAAGATCACAGACAGTGCCCTTGTTGCGGCAGCAACTCTTTCTCACAGATACATTACCGACAGATTTCTTCCTGACAAAGCAATCGACCTTGTCGATGAAGCATGCGCACTGATCAAGACAGAACTGGATTCCATGCCGACAGAGCTGGATGAACAGAGACGTAAGATCATGCAGTTAGAGATTGAGGAATCTGCTCTTAAGAAAGAAACAGATAATCTGAGTAAAGAACGTCTGGCAGACCTGCAGAAAGAACTTGCAGAAATGAGAGACACCTTCAATACTCAGAAAGCACAGTGGGATAATGAGAAACATTCTGTAGAGAAGCTCCAGAAATTACGTGAGCAGATCGAGGATATCAATAAACAGATCCAGAAAGCAAAACAGAACTACGATCTGGAAAAAGCAGCCGAGCTGCAGTATGGAGAACTTCCAAAACTTCAGCAGCAGCTGGAGATTGAGGAAAAACAGGTCAAAGAAAGTGACCGTAGCCTGGTACATGAGGCAGTTACAGACGATGAGATTGCAAGAATCATTTCTCGTTGGACAGGCATCCCGGTAACCAAACTTACTGAGGGAGAGAGAACAAAACTTCTTGGCCTGGAAGATGAACTGCATAAACGTGTGATCGGACAGGATGAAGGTGTACGTCTTGTGACAGATGCAATCCTTCGTTCCAAAGCAGGTATCAAAGATCCGACCAAACCAATCGGTTCATTCCTTTTCCTTGGACCTACCGGTGTTGGTAAGACAGAACTTGCAAAAACTCTGGCAGCAACGCTGTTTGATGACGAACAGAATATGGTACGAATCGATATGAGTGAGTACATGGAGAAATATTCTGTATCTCGTCTGATCGGAGCGCCTCCGGGATATGTTGGATACGAAGAAGGCGGCCAGCTGACAGAAGCTGTTCGTCGTAAACCATACAGTGTAGTACTGTTTGATGAGATTGAAAAAGCACATCCGGATGTATTCAATGTACTCCTTCAGGTACTGGACGATGGACGGATCACAGATTCTCAGGGCAGAACGGTAGACTTTAAGAATACCATTCTGATCATGACCTCCAACATTGGTTCCCCGTATCTTCTTGAGGGAATTGATGAAAACGGCGAGATCAAACCAGAAGCTCAGGAACAGGTTATGAATGACCTGCGTGGACACTTCCGTCCGGAATTTCTGAACCGTCTGGATGAGATTATTCTCTTCAAACCATTGACAAAAGACAACATTGGTGGCATAGTCGACCTTATGGTCAAAGAACTCAGCGATCGTCTGGCAGACCAGGAGCTTTCTCTTGAACTGACAGATGCAGCCAGAACACAGGTAATCGAAAATGGATATGATCCGGTTTACGGAGCTCGTCCACTGAAACGTTATCTGCAGAACTATGTGGAAACACTTGCGGCCAAGAAGATCCTTTCCGGGGATGTTCATGCAGGCGATACACTGGTACTGGATGTCAAAGACGGAGAGTTTGTGATCAATACGAAATAATGTGGCTGGGATGTAGTTCACAGTCACAGGAAGTAACAGGAGGTACCTATGATACCAAAGGATCCAGTGATGCTGTTGAGCTATGTCAATACACAGCTTAGAGATTATTATGATTCCCTGGACGATTTTCTTAAAGATAAGGAGTTGTCCGGGGAGGAACTGATAAAGAAACTCGCGTCGATTGATTACAAATACGATGCAGAACTCAATCAGTTTGTATAAAGAATTCCCGGTGATGGGAAATTGAAAGAAGACTCTGTTAAGTGGACACCCCGTGAATTATCTCTGTGTGTGTTTCAATTCAGAACTTCTGAGATACCAGGATATACATGCCTTTGCTAAAACCGATACAGAAAATGCCGAACTCGCATCTAAAGATGCTCAAACAGCAGCATTTTCTGCATCAACGCAAAAACCTGTATAATCCGGTATCTAAACGAAGTTCTTCAGACGAAACAAACACAGAGGATAATCACGTCCGTCCCTGACAGAAGTCTTTTTTTATTTCCCCAGCACCGTACTTTATACCCGGTAGTGTGGCGGTGGGGGAGGGCTTCGCCTAGATAGAACCTGGAAAACTTCTTGCTTTGATACATTTCTCAGCGCGGCAGCGCGTCTCTGGGTGTGGTACCCACCGTGAACAAAAAAAACTCAGATTAATAGCCGAACATATAGTTTCCTGAGCAAGTTAACCTACATGCTGATAAATGTAGATCAACAGCCGAACATCAAGCCTCCTGAAAAGGTTAACCTACACGCTGAAAAATACAACTCACAGCTGGGTATCAAGTCTCCTGAATGATTACTCCACACGCAGATAAATACAACTCACAGCCGAGTATCAAAGACTCCTGAGCGGGAAACATCTGCAAGAGTTCATAGAAATACTTGAATATCCGCTGGCTGCGTTATGGATAAAAAGTGCATTGTCTGAGCGTTAGCGAGTTATGCACTTTTTATTCATGATTTTAGCAGACAGAGTATATTTCTAGTATTTCTGAACTCTGAAGCCGTTTCCACGCCAGGAGTCTTTGATACTCGGCGTGAGATATAAATATCGTTTCCACGCCAGGAGTCTTTAATACCCGGCGTGAGCTATAAATATCAGCCTTTAATCCCGGCGTTAAATCTGATTTTTTTGTGAAATCTACAAAAACAGTTGCATTTTCTCCACAAATGCATATAATAAACAATTAGCCGACTAATCAATAGCCGACTAACCAAATCAACAGACATCACATGGAGGTGAAGACTTGTTTACAGAAGAAGAACCAGACATTTGTCCGAGAGAGTATAAATCCAGTATTCTCACAATGTTTATGCGTATCGACCGGCGTTTTATGGCCAAATGCTTTGGACAGATGCAGGAACTGGGAATCTATCCGGGACAGATACCGGTGCTCGGTCTATTGGCACACAAAGACGGACTGAGCCAGCGCGAGATCGCAGAAAAACTGCACATCAAACCACCGACTGTCAACGTAACTGTCCAACGCCTGGAAAAAGCGGGATTCCTTTACAGAGAAGCCGATGAAAAAGATCAGCGTATCTCAAGAATCTATATGACAGAAAAAGGCAAGCAGGCCAAAGAAAGTGGCATGAAGAAGGTGCAGGATAACGAGAAAATACTTCTCGATGGTTTCAGCGAAGAAGACCTTTGCCTTCTGCGAAGATTTCTGGACAAGATCACAGAGAACATTGAAAAAATACCGGTTGCATCCGGTAAGAACAACACCAGGAAAGAGAGGCAGCAAAAGTGATCAAACTGATGAAATATCTGAAAAAATCAGCTGGCTATGTAGTACTGATCATAGCACTTCTGTTTCTTCAGGCTTACTGCGATCTGTCACTGCCGGATTACACATCCAAGATCGTCAATGTGGGAATCCAGCAAAGTGGTATCGAAGACAGTGTACCTGAAAAGATCAGAAAAACATCCATGGATAATCTGAAATTATTTATGGATGAAGAGGACAAAGAAACCATAGATTCCTATTATGAAGAAGATGGGGACAACCTCGTACTAAAAGATGATGTAAAATCTGAGGAACGAGAGAAACTCAACGATATTTTAGCAAAACCGATGATGATAGCAGCAAGCTTTTCATCCGGCAGTGACGAAGTAAATGAGATGCTTGCCAAGATGGGAGTTCCGGAAGGAACAGATCCGATGCAGGCAATCGCACAGATGCCAGAGGAAGCACTCGCGTCAATGATTGGTAAGATCAGCGAGAAGATTGACAAGATGCAGCCATCCATCCTTACACAGGCTGGTGTAGCTTATGTAAAGAGTGAATATGAGGCAATGGGCGAAGATGTCGATGCAATCCAGATGCACTACATCAAGATCTCAGGAGTCAAAATGCTGGGAATGGCACTTATCACCATGCTCTGTGCAATCTGCGTGGTATTTCTTTCATCCAGAGTGGCAGCAGCACTTGGCCATGACCTGAGAAATGCGGTATACAATAAAGTTATTTCATTCTCAAGCCGTGAATACCATAAATTCTCAACAGCATCTCTGATCACCCGTTGTACGAATGATATTCAGCAGGTGCAGCAGGTAATGGCAATGCTTTTCCGTATCGTACTATATGCGCCGATCCTTGGTATCGGTGGCGTGATCCGTGTATTGAAGACGGATTCTTCTATGACATGGATCCTTGGTCTTGCAGTAGTCCTGATCCTTGTTGTGATCGTTGTTCTGTTCCAGGTGGCAATGCCTAAGTTTACAATACTGCAGACTCTGGTTGACAAACTGAACCTGGTAACACGTGAGATCCTGACAGGTATCCCTGTTATCCGCGCATTCAGCCGTGAAAAACACGAAGAAGAACGTTTTGAAGAGGCAAACCTAAGACTTACAAAGACAAACCTGTTTGTTAACAGATGTATGACTTTTATGATGCCGACGATGATGCTCATTATGAATGGTGTCTCTGTGCTGATCATCTACAGCGGATCTTATGCAGTAGACAATGGAACCATGCAGGTTGGTAATGTTATGGCATTCATTCAGTATGCAATGCAGATCATCATGTCCTTCCTGATGATCACAGCAATGTCTATCATGCTCCCAAGAGCAAATGTTGCAGCACTTCGTATCAACGATGTACTCAAGACAAAGGTCAGCGTAACAGATCCGGAAAACCCGGTTCAGCCTGATGCGAATGTCAAAGGAACCGTTGAATTCGACCATGTAAGTTTTGCATATCCGGAAGCAGGCGAAAACGTCATCAGCGACATCTCCTTTAAGGCAGAAAAGGGCGAAACGATTGCCGTGATCGGAAGTACCGGAAGCGGAAAGAGCACACTGATCAATCTGATTCCTCGTTTCTATGATGTGACAGAAGGCCGTGTTCTTGTCGACGGAGTGGATGTTCGTGAAATGACTCAGAAAGAAGTACGATCCAGACTTGGATATGTTCCACAGAAGGGAGTCCTTTTCTCCGGCACGATCGATTCCAACATCCGCTACGGCAAGACTGATATTTCAGAAACAGAAGTAAAAGAAGCAGCAGAGGTTGCTCAGGCAACAGAATTTATTGATGCGAAACCAGAGCAATATGCTTCTCCGATCGCTCAGGGCGGAACAAACGTATCCGGTGGACAGAAGCAGCGGCTTTCAATTGCAAGAGCGATCGCCAAGAAACCGGAGATATTTATTTTTGACGACAGCTTTTCCGCTCTGGATTTCAAGACTGACAGTACTCTGCGTAAAGCTCTGAAAGAACATACCAAAGATGCTACAACGATCATAGTCGCACAGCGAATCAGCACGATCCTGAATGCAGATAAGATCATTGTACTGGATGACGGACATATGGCTGGAATCGGTACTCATGGAGAATTGATGAAAAACTGTGAAGTTTATCGTCAGATCGCAATGAGTCAGCTGTCAGAGGAGGAATTGGCATGAGTGGACAGAGACGACGCGGACCGATGGGCGGTCATGGACCTGGAATGCGCCCGACAGAAAAAGCAAAAGATTTCAAAGGTTCAATGGGAAAACTGTTCCGTTATATGAGCCGTTATAAATTACGTTTTGTAATGGTATTCATCTTTGCAGTTGCAGGAACCGTTTTTAATATTGCAGGTCCTAAGATCCTTGGTAAAGCAACAACAGAACTTTTTAATGGCCTGGTTGCCAAGGTAAACGGAACAGGAAGCATTAACTTCAGCAAGATCGGAATGATTCTGTTGTGGACATTGGGATTATATCTGGCAAGTGCATGTTTCTCCTTTATCCAGGGATGGATTATGACAGGAATCTCCAATGATGTAACCTATAATTTAAGAAAAGATATTTCAAAGAAGATCAATAAACTGCCGCTCAATTATTTTGAGAGCAGAACAAACGGTGAGATCCTCTCAAGAGTGACAAACGATGTTGATACTCTACAGATGAGTCTGAACCAGAGTCTGACGCAGCTGATCACATCCGTAACAACACTGATCGGTGTATTTATCATGATGCTGTCCATCAATGTGTGGATGACTCTGGCAGCCCTTTTGATCCTGCCGGTATCTATGTTTATCATTCAGGCAGTGATGAAGCACTCACAGAAATATTTCCAGGCACAGCAGAATTACCTTGGTGCAGTCAATGGCCAGATCGAAGAAAACTTTGGCGGCCATGATGTGGTAAGAGTTTTCAACAAAGAAAATGATGTTCTGGAGGAATTTGAAAAGGACAACAAAAAGCTCTACGAATCAGCATGGAAATCTCAGTTCTTCTCAGGAATGATGATGCCGATCATGCAGTTTGTAGGAAACCTCGGATATGTGATGGTTGCACTTCTTGGTGGCGTTTTTGTTATCAAAGGTTCCATCGAAGTTGGTGATATCCAGTCCTTCTTCCAGTATATCCGTAACTTTACACAGCCAATCCAGCAGATCGCACAGGTTACCAACCTTCTTCAGTCATCAGCAGCAGCATCCGAGCGTGTATTTGAATTCATGGATGAAGAGGAAGAGGTACAGCAACCGGAAAATCCGGATTCTATCGAAGGACTCAATGGAAATGTACAGTTTGAGCATGTAGAGTTTGGCTATAATCCGGATAAGATCATTATTCACGATTTTTCAGCAGATGTGCATGACGGCCAGAAGGTGGCAATCGTAGGTCCGACAGGAGCAGGAAAAACGACCATGGTAAAACTTCTGATGCGTTTCTATGACGTCAACAAAGGCGCAATCAAGGTGGACGGTCATGATGTCAGAAACTTCAACAGAAGTGAGCTCCATGAAATGTTCGGAATGGTTCTTCAGGATACCTGGCTTTTCTCAGGAACGATCATGGAAAACATCCGTTACGGACGTCTGGATGCAACCGATGAAGAAGTTATTGCAGCGGCAAAGGCTGCTCATATCCATAACTTCATCATGCAGCAGCCTGGCGGATACCAGATGGTACTGGATGAGGAGACAAGCAATATCTCTCAGGGACAGAAACAGCTTCTTACCATTGCAAGAGCAATTCTTGCAGACAACAAGATCCTGATCCTTGATGAGGCAACATCTTCTGTCGATACCCGAACAGAAATGCAGATCCAGAAAGCAATGGACAACCTGATGAAGGGCAGAACAAGCTTCGTTATTGCACACAGACTTTCTACGATCAAAGATGCAGATCTGATCCTTGTTATGAAGGATGGCGATATCATCGAGCAGGGAAATCACAAAGAACTCCTGGCAGCAAATGGATTCTATGCGGATCTTTACAACAGCCAGTTTGACAAATAATTAATAGGACACCGGGCGGCTGCCGGACAGGAGACCTCTTGTCAGCAGTCGCCTTTTTCGGTATAATAATTTTTTACAGTTGGTAAAATAAGCTGAAAATAAACAGGTTACAGATGACTGTAGTGTATGTGATAAGATAAGCAGAATCACAGCAAAATAAATGATGATTGGTTGATGAGTTATGACAAATATGGAAAATGGCAGAGATTATCTGCAGCATGTGCTGAACTGTCTCTGTACAAGGCTTGCACAGATCGATCAGGCAATTCTCGAAGGTGAAAAAGAAGTCGAGGATATGCATGAATATTACTGGGAAAACTATACAGAGATGGACGAGTATGGTTATGAGAACTATGATAACCAGCAGGCACTGTTTCACCAGATGCATGCGAATGAAGAACAGTTCCTTCTAAGAAAGCGTTTTAAGAAAATGTTGGATTCACCGTTCTTTGGGCGGGTAGATTTTGTGTATGATGGAGATGATGAGCCGGAAATCTTTTATATAGGAATTGGAAACCTGTCCGAGACAGCCGGACATCGTCCGTTGGTATATGACTGGAGAGCTCCGGTCAGTGGTCTGTTTTATGATTATGATAAAGGACCGGCGGCTTATGAGGCACCTTCCGGAACCTTTTCCGGGGAAGTGGTCTCCAAGTGGCAATACAAGATCCGACGCGGTAAGATGATCTACGAGTTCGAGAGTGATGTAAAGATCGATGATGAGATTCTTGGCGCGGAGCTTGGAAGTAAGGGAGAAGTCCAGCTGAAAAATATTGTACGCACGATTCAGAAGGAGCAGAATGCGATCATCCGTAATACCAAGGACCGGATCATGGTGATCCAGGGAGCTGCCGGAAGTGGTAAGACTTCCGTAGCACTTCACAGAATTGCATATCTTCTCTATCATGACAGAGAAAATCTGAAATCTTCCAATATACTGGTACTTTCACCAAACGGGGTATTTGCGGATTATATTTCACACATTCTGCCGGAGCTGGGAGAAGAAAACATTCGTGAAATGAGTTTTGACCTGTTTGCGTATAGAGAACTGAAGGGAATTGCTGCAGATTGTGAAGACCGCTATGATCAGATCGAACGGGTAATCATCTGTCCGGAATCGCAGGAACTGTGCAGGAAAAAACAGTCAGCAGAATTTGCCGGCAAGCTGGATGCTTTTATGCTTGGCATGGAAGATGACCTGATGAATTTCAAGGATGTAGAGTACAAAGGCTGCATTCTGAAAGAAAAAGAAATCATAGATCTTTTTTATTTTAAATTCCTGGATATCCCGCTTCTTTCCAGAATGGAAGCAGTAGCAGAATATTTCATTGATCAGGTGGAAACACTGAGGAACAGAGATCTTGCAGATGAAGAAAAGGAAGAGCTGACCGAACGTTTCCAGCGGATGTATGAGACAAGAGACTGCTATATACTGTACAGCCGTTTTCTGGAACAGGAAGGTTATAAAGCACTTCCACGGCTTCCGCTTGAAAAAAGAAAACTTCGTTATGAAGATGTATATCCGATACTTTATCTGAAATATTCTCTGTTCAGATGCAAGGGACATCACGGAATCAAGCATGTGGTAGTGGATGAAATGCAGGATTATTCCTGGATTCAGTTTGTGCTTCTGAAGAAACTGTTTCCATGTAAGATGACGATCCTGGGGGACAAGGCACAGACCATGGAAGAACAGCAGCAGGATGTGCTTAAGTTTCTGCCGAAAATCTTCGGAAGAGATATCCGTAAGATCGTGATGAACCGCAGTTACCGTAATACGATGGAAATTGCACAATATGCGAATCGTCTTATCGGTGTCTCGGATATAGAGTTGTTTGACCGACATGGTGATGCAGTGGAAGAGATGCAGTTCAAAAATCTGCATACAGCGTTGGACAGGGTTCTTGAGAAATGGGAACAGAAACGAGAGGATTATGAAACAGAAGCACTGGTTCTTTTTACAGAAAGAGAAGCAGAGCATGCGTTTCTTTATCTGGAAGAAAAACTCAGAACACTTGATCCAGATGGTGAATATCAGCTTACTTACATGAATCGTGACAGCCAGAATTTCAAAAAAGGACTGACAGTAACGACCTTTTATCTTGCCAAGGGACTTGAGTTTGACCAGGTTTTTGGGGTGTTTCATGCAGAGGACAACAGCGGTCTTGCGGCACAGGCCAGATACATCACAGCGACAAGAGCATTGCATGAACTGCATATGTATGATGTAGAAGACTAAATTTGAAATTTGTTGACAATTTTGTAATAAAAATGTAAAATATAGACTGCTGTGAATGAAGTGCACAGGAATACAGATATGCACAGATGCGTGGTTACAGAGATAACCATATTAAGGAGGATACTATGAGAAATAAAAGATTACTTGCAATTTCGGCAATAGCGATATCTGCATCTGTTTTTATGACAGCATGCAGCTTTGGCGGAGACGGCAAAACAGATAAAACAGAAACTGTGGAGGTTACTGATACACCGACACCGGAGGTGACGCAAGCACCGACAGAGACACCGGTACCGACGATCGCACCAAATGTACAGAGTACAACTTATACATCAGCAGATAAGAGCATTGCAATCAATCTGCCGGATGCTACATGGGCAAATAAGACAGACGAAACAGATATGCTCAGCTTCGAATCACCAGAGCAGGGAAATATCCTGATTCTGCATGGACAGGGCGAGGATACGATGGCAGCAACGGTTGTCCCAAGTACACAGGATATGGCAGTATCTCTGGAACAGGCAGATGGAGACAAAGTCAACGGAACAGATTTTGAGATTCAGGAATACAGTGCCAATGATGTCAATGGAATCGGTGTATACAGCTATACAACAAAAATGCTGAATACAGACAAGAGCAACGGAAATCTTTATGTTGTTCATAAAGTATTCGCAAATGATACAGAGTACTATACGATCGACGCCGGAGTAAAAACAGAGGATGCACTTGCTTCTGTTAAAGCCGCAGTAGAATCTTTCCAGATCCTTGGGGATTCCACACTGAAGGAAGCAGCTCCACAGCAGGCTCCGATAGAGAATACAGCACAGACAGATGCAAATACCAGTGATGCAGCAGCTCAGCCGGCAGCAGATGCAAATACAGGTGATGCAGCAGCAAATGGTTCTACGGACGCAGCAGCAACAGATGGAACGGCAAATGCAGCAGCAACAGACAACAGTGATAGCTCCGGAACAGCAACAAATTCCGGTGGATTCACAGAGGAACAGCTGACCAATACAGATGAGACAAGAACCCTGTATCGTAACTCTGACGGACATCCGTTTGTTATCACACCGGATGGAAATGGAAACTGGGTTGATTCTGATGGAAATGTTTACAACTTCATCGATGAACAGGATGCATATGATGCAGAAGGCAACAGCTATTACTGGCACGGAGAAGCAGCAGACGTATATTATATGCCTGTACAGTAAGCGGGAAGCATAAACTGGCTGCTTGCAGAAATATGTATTAAAAAAGGCAGGTGAGAGATCATCTGCCTTTTTGGGCACTACAGGAGTTTGGAAGAAACAGGTACAAAATTACGGATAAAGGAGAAAAACTATGAGTGCATATGAGAAGTTTGCACAGGTCTATGATCTGTTCATGGATAACATTGATTATGAAGGATGGGCGGAGTATGTTACAGATCGTCTCAGAGAATATGAGATTACAGATGGTCTGGTTCTGGAACTTGGATGTGGAACCGGGACAATGACAGGATTGCTTGCTGGCAAGGGTTATGATATGATTGGTGTGGATAATTCTGAGGAAATGCTTGCAGAAGCAATGGAAAAAAGAGTAGAATCCGGACAGGATATTCTGTATCTTCTGCAGGATATGCAGGAATTTGAACTGTATGGTACGGTGCGGGCTGTGGTAAGTGTCTGTGACAGTCTGAACTATATTACGGACAGAGATGAATTGCGTCATGTGTTTGAACTGGTAAATAATTATCTGGATCCGGAAGGCATTTTCTTGTTTGACATGAATACCGTACATAAATACCGGGATCTGCTGGGAGATACCACGATTGCAGAGAACCGTGATGAGGGAAGTTTCATCTGGGATAACAGTTATGATGAGGAAGAAGGGCTCAACTATTATGAACTGGCTGTATTTCTTCCGAGAGAAGACGGACTGTATGAGAAATCTGAAGAAGTCCATTGCCAGAAGGCATATCCGCAGGAAGAAATAGAGACTTTGATCAAAGAAGCAGGCATGGAGCTTCTTGCGGTGTATGACGCATATACATTAAATCCGGCAACAGAGGACAGTGAAAGACTATTTTTTGTGGCGCGGGAGAAAGGCAAGAAGAAACAATAAGAACTAAAGAAAGGTTAGTATTTTATGAAAGACTATATTGTAAGAGCAATTGCGGCAGACAGTCAGATTCGTGCGTTTGCAGCGGTTACAACAGAAACAGTAGAAACAGCGAGACAGGATCATAATACCAGTCCGGTTGCTACAGCGGCGCTTGGCCGTCTGCTCACAGCAGGAACCATGATGGGTGTAATGATGAAGGGAGATAAAGATATCCTGACACTTCAGGTAAAGGGTGACGGACCGATTCAGGGAATTACAGTTACTGCAGATTCCAAAGGCCGTGTAAAGGGATATGTCGGCAATCCGGAAGTTATTATTCCGGCAAATGCAAAGGGAAAACTGGATGTATCCGGAGCTGTCGGCAATGGATTTCTCCAGGTGATCAAAGATATGGGACTGAAAGAACCATATGTCGGACAGGTCGCACTGCAGACTGGTGAGATCGCGGAGGATCTGACCTATTATTTCGCAGCAAGTGAACAGGTTCCATCTGCAGTTGGCCTTGGTGTCCTGATGAATAAGGATAATACTGTACGTCAGGCTGGCGGATTTATTGTGCAGGTCATGCCGTTTGCAGAAGAAGCTACAATTGCAAAACTAGAAGAGAATGTACAGAAGATCCAGTCTGTTACAACGCTTCTCGAGCAGGGACATACACCGGAGAGTCTTCTTGAGCAGGTGCTTGACGGATTTGATATTGAGATCAATGATACGATTCCTACGGAGTTTTATTGTAACTGCAGCAAGAGCCGTGTTGAAAGAGCGTTGATCAGTATTGGACGTAAAGAACTGAATGAATTGATTCAGGAGGGAAAAGATGTAGAACTGAACTGTCATTTCTGTAATCAGAATTATGTGTTCAGCGTAGAAGAATTAAAAGAAATTCTCAGAAAGTGCAAGTAGGAGGAAGAAGCTGTGAAGGATGGTTTTATCAAGGCTGCTGCCGGAACACCGGATGTTCGTGTAGCAGACTGTGAATTTAATGCAACAGAGATCATTCGCATGGTACATGAAATGGAAGAGCAGGGAGCCAAGGTCATGGTTTTTCCGGAACTCTGTATTACTGCTTATACCTGTGGAGATCTGTTCTGGCAGGAAAATCTTCTGGAAGAGGCAAAGGTGCAGCTGGTACGTATTGCAGAAGAAACTGCTGATGTGGACGCGCTTATTTTTGTAGGGCTGCCACTGGAATATAAAGGAAAACTCTATAATGTTGCTGCAGGACTGAATCATGGCGAAATTCTTGGATTTGTGCCGAAGATCAATCTGCCTAATTACAATGAGTTTTATGAAGCAAGATATTTTACTTCAGGAGAAAACCTTGACGGAACCGTGCATATTGATCGGGATGTGTACAGAGCTCGTTATGAATCAGATACAGAATCCGATGATGTGGAATTTGAGATTGAGATGGCTGAATTTGATGGCTTTGAAGAACTTGAAGAACTTGAAGAGGATGAAGAGCCGGATTATATAGACGAAAACGATGAGGAAGAGGATGAAGAACTGTATGAGGAAGATATCTGGATTTCTCCGAATATGATCTTTACCTGTGAGGAGATGCCGAAGCTTCAGATTGCAGCCGAAATCTGTGAGGATCTCTGGGTACCGAATCCACCGAGTGTTGCACATGCATATCATGGTGCGAATCTGATCGTCAATCTGTCTGCAAGCGATGAAGTTGTTGGCAAAGATTCTTACCGGAGGAGTCTTGTGAGTGCTCAGTCTGCGAGACTTCTCTGTGGATATATTTATGCGACGGCAGGGGAGGGCGAGTCCACGCAGGATGTGGTTTACGGTGGACAGAATCTGATTGCCGAGAATGGGACGATTCTCGCTGAGAGCAGAAGGTTTGTGAATGGCATCATCTATGCGGATCTTGATATTCATCGTCTGGATAATGAAAGAAGGAGAATGACAACCTGTCAGTTTGCACCGGATCTTGCTCCGGAAGGACAGGATATCAGTTATAATGAAGCTTTGTTTACTCTTGAAAGAGAAGAAACAAAACTTACCCGCAAATTTGATTCCAGACCATTTGTACCGGGCATAAAAGAAGAAAGAGAACGCCGTTGTGATGAGATCCTGAATATTCAGGCAATGGGACTTAAAAAACGTCTGGCACATATCCACTGTCAGAACGCAGTGATCGGTCTTTCTGGTGGACTGGATTCTACACTGGCACTTCTTGTGACCGTGCGGGCATTTGACATGCTTGGCATAGACCGGGGCAAGATTACGGCAGTGACGATGCCATGTTTTGGAACGACTGACAGAACCTATAACAATGCATGCAGTTTAAGTAAATGCCTTGGAGCAACACTTAAAGAAGTAAATATCCGTGAGGCTGTTAATCTGCATTTCCGTGATATCGGACATGATCCGGAAGTGCATGATGTAACCTATGAAAATGGACAGGCACGCGAACGTACGCAGATTTTGATGGATATTGCAAATCAGTCCGGTGGTATTGTGATCGGAACCGGAGATCTTTCAGAGCTTGCACTGGGATGGGCAACTTACAATGGAGATCACATGTCCATGTATGCGGTCAATGCATCCGTACCAAAGACGCTTGTCCGCCATCTGGTAAGATATTATGCAGATACCTGTGAGGATCAGAAGCTTGCAGAGATTTTGCTGGACATTCTGGATACGCCGGTCAGCCCGGAACTCCTGCCGCCGAAAGATGGTGTGATCTCTCAGAAAACAGAAGATCTGGTCGGACCATATGAATTGCATGATTTCTTCCTGTATTATATGCTTCGCTGGACATTTCCACCGAAAAAGATCTTCCGTCTGGCTCAGAATGCATTTGCAGGAGAATATGATGATGAAACGATCCTGAAATGGCTTAAAACATTTTATCGAAGATTCTTCATGCAGCAGTTCAAGCGTTCCTGTCTGCCGGATGGTCCGAAAGTCGGAAGCGTTGCAGTGTCACCGCGAGGAGACCTTCGCATGCCAAGTGATGCGAGCGCTGCATTGTGGATGAAAGAACTGGAACAGATTCGTATCTGACAGACACAAGTGCTGGTGTGGTCACGGGAAGACGTCAATCTGCTTCGGCTTTGGTGACTGCTTCATCGATCGCATGAATCAGCATCAGAGCAGTGTATTTCTGATCACTGGAGTATTCCAGATCATCCAGGGACTGGCCGGAGTAGATCTGGCTGGACAGAGAGTCCAGTACAGGTTCAACCAGTGGAAACATGGCAGAAGTGCTTTCGCTTAAGTTGGCAAGATGAATGGATTGTATCTGATCCTGGTCTACCGTTACTTCTACATCGAACGTGTTGTTGTTCAATCGGATAGAAGTGCGGTAGATTCCGGGCGTATATTTTGAAACGGCATCGGAAGATGCCGTTTTTGATTTGCCGGAACCAAACATAAGGAACATCACCACACCTAAAATCACGAGGAGCAGCAGAAAGATTCCTGTATAGATCACTTCTTTCATATGTAGAACTACAATTTTGGTCTTGGAACTCATGGATAAGCCTCCTGATTTCGGAAATATGGTTTGTTGCAGATGCAGATCTGATCTAACTCTGATTCTGTATATCTTATTACAATTTGAGTAGATTTATGTTAAATTAATAGAAAGAATTATTTTGAGGAGGACTTTTATGTCACTTCAGTTTATTATAGGAAATTCAGGTGCAGGAAAATCCTTCAGGGCTTACCAGAGGGTGATTCGTGAAGCCGCTGCTCATCCGGAAAAAATGTATTATGTGATCGTTCCGGAGCAGTTCACGATGCAGACACAGAAAACACTTGTAGAGATGCATCCGCAGAAAGGAATCCTGAATATTGATGTGCTGAGTTTTGAACGACTGGCCTATCGGATTTTTGAAGAAGTAGGTGGAGATACCCGTAAAGTATTGGAGGAAACCGGCAAAAATATGATTCTTCAGAAACTGGTGCAGGTCAGCCAGAAGAAACTGGTCTATCTGAAAAACCAGATGAAAAAACCAGGATATCTGGATGAAGTAAAATCACTGATTTCTGAATTTATGCAGTATGAGGTTCGCAAAGAAGAACTTGATAAGATGATCCAGGATGCGTCAGACAAACCACTTCTTCAGATGAAACTGAAAGATGTGGCAGTTTTGTATGAGGCTTTTCGGGAATACCTGTCCGATCATTTTATGACGGCAGAAGAGGTATTGGAAGTGCTGGCAAAAGAAATTCCTTTTTCAGAAAAATTGAAAGGAAGTACAGTTGTGCTGGATGGATATACCGGTTTCACGCCAGTGCAGCATACCGTTATCCGGGAACTCCTTCAGGTCTGTGAACATGTAACAGTGACAGTAACAATGGATGTCAGAGAACAGTTGCTTGCGAAAGGAAAACCACATGAGTTGTTTTATATGAGTCACAAAATGATTCGATCCCTTTCGGAATTTACCAGGGATATGGAAGAACCAATCTGGGTAAAGGCCGGAGCTGAATCCAGATTTGCGAAAGCACCTGCATTGAATTTTCTGGAACAGAACCTGTTTCGTTATCACAGAGGAGCCTATAACGAAGAACAGAAGGAGGTGCAGATTTTTCAGGCAGGAAATCCGGAACGTGAAATGGAAGAAACGGCAAGGCGAATCAGCCGGCTGGTGCGTGAACACGGATACAGATACGGCCAGATCGCTGTGATCACGGGAAATTTGGAGGAATATGGAAGCATTGCCAGACATGTGTTTGATGCAGCGGAAATTCCTTTTTTTGTGGATGAAAAACATTCGGTATTGATGAATCCATTTGTGGAGTATCTGCGTGCTGCTCTGGAAATGACAGTACAGGGATTCAGTTATGAAAGTGTTTTTCGTTATCTGCGATGTGGAATGTCGGATCTTTCAAGAAGAGAAGTGGATATCCTGGAAAATTATGTGATTGCACTTGGAATCCGTGGATTTCGCAAATGGAATGAGACATGGGTAAGGATCTACCGTGGCATGGATCCGGCGGTTATCATGGATTTGAATGAAATTCGTGAACATTTTACAGAGGAAGTACGTGAACTGGCAGAAGGATTTTCCGGAAAAAAGAAAACGGTCAGAGAATACAGCATATATCTGTATGATTTTATTGTAAAGAGACAGATCCAGGAAAAACTGAAAGTGCAGGAACTGCATTTTAAACAGCAGGGAGATCGTGCCAGGGAGAAAGAATATGCACAGATCTATGGGATTATCATGGATCTTCTGGACAAGATGGTCAGTATCCTTGGTGAAGAAGTAGTTTCTCCTGAAGAGTTCAGACAGCTTCTGGAGACCGGTATGACGCAGGCGAAAGTTGCGTTGATTCCTCCGGGAATCGATCAGGTTCTGATCGGAGATATGGAGAGAACACGACTGAAAGATATTCGGGCATTGTTTTTTGTCGGGGTTAATGAAGGATGCATTCCGAAAAATACGGAGTCCGGTGGAATACTGACAGAGATGGACAGAGACTTCCTGGGAAATCAGGGGATTGAGCTGGCACCGGGACCAAAAGAATTGATGAACATGCAGCGTTTTTATCTGTATCTGAATCTGACAAAACCGAGTGAAAGTCTCTGCCTTTCTTACAGCAGATCAAATGGAAAAGGAGAAGCAGTAGGACCGGCATTTCTGATTCGTACAATACAGACACTTTTTCCTGAAATTCATATAGAGCGTGCAGAGAAACCGGAAAAGGAACTGAATCTGTTGGAAACGCCAAATACATCGGTAGGATATCTTCTGGAAAATCTGACAGATGAAGAGAAACGAAAAGAAAATCAGCTGTTTGCAGAACTCTACAGCTGGTATCTGAATAGTCCCGATTATTGTACAATGACAAAAAAACTGACCGAGGCAGCTTTCCTCAGAAAACCGGTGGATCAGATCAGCAAAAGTGTCGCAAAAGCGTTGTATGGGGAAATCTCACCAAATGGTGCAACGAGGCTGGAGCGTTTTTCTGCATGTGCATTTGCACATTTTCTGAAATATGGACTTGAACTTACGGAACGGGCAGAATATGAGTTTCGGGCAATGGATATGGGAAACATTATTCATCAGGCTCTGGAGGAGTTTGCAGTAGAGCTGCGGCAAAAACAGCTGAACTGGCGAGAACTCTCTGATGAAGAACGAGATACGATCGCAGATAACTGTCTGGATAAAATTGCTGCTGATTATGGAAATACGATTCTGCAGAGCAGTGCAAGAAATCACTACATGATAGAACGGACGAGACGAATTCTCAGAAGAACCGTATGGGCATTACAGGAACAGTTAAAAAACGGCAGATTTGAGCCGGAAGGTTTCGAGGTGGCTATTGGCGGAGGCCGAATTGACCGCCTGGATGTGATGCAGGAAGAAGACAGGGTTTATGTAAAGATCATAGATTACAAGACCGGAAATACCTCATTTGATCTGGTAAGTATTTATTATGGACTTCAGATGCAGCTGGTCGTGTATATGGATGCCGCCATGCAGGCAGAACAGAGAAAACATCCGGACTGTCAGGTAAGACCGGCAGGAATCTTTTATTACAATGTCAAAGATCCGATGCTTCAGAAAGAAATGGAAGAAGATCTGGATGAACTGGATCCGGAGATTTTCAAAAAGCTGAAAATGAATGGCCTTGTCATGGACGACAGGGATGTGATCGAGAATCTGGACAGGACTACGATCTCATTGCCATTGTCTTATACGACAAAGGGAACACTTCGAAAAGGTTCTTCTGTGGCAAGTGAGACAGAATTTGAACTTCTGGATGCTTATGTAAAGAAAAAAATCACTGATATCCGGGAATCGATATTGAACGGCAATGCGGAAGCTGCTCCATATGAGATGGGAAACCGTAATGCCTGCACATACTGTCCATATCAGGGGACCTGCGGTTTTGACCGGAAGATTCCAGGTTATGAATTCCGCAGACTGAAACAGTTTGCAGATGAGGAGATCTGGAAAGCATTTGCAAAGGAGGTGGAAGACTGATGGGAGTAACCTGGACAGAAGAACAGCAGAAAGTCATTTCACTTCGGGATCGGAATATTCTGGTCAGTGCTGCAGCTGGCTCCGGAAAAACGGCTGTGCTTGTACAGAGGATATTAAGCAAGATCATGGATACAGAAAGACCAGTGGACATTGACCGTCTGTTGATCATGACATTTACGCGTGCTGCGGCAGGGGAGATGAAGGAGAGGATTTCAGCTGCAATCGATCAGATATTGTACGATAATCCGGACAATGAACACCTGCAAAGACAAGCATCGTTGATTCACAATGCACAGATTACAACAATTGATGGATTCTGTGCTTACATCATTCGAAATTATTTCCATATGATCGATCTGGATCCTGGCTATCGGACGGCAGAGGAAGGAGAACTGAAACTTCTCAGGGAAGATGTCATGAAGGAGGTTCTGGAGGCTGCCTATGCAAGGAAAGGCGAGAAGTTTTTAAGTCTTGTGGAGTGTTATGCGACGGGAAAGACAGATGATGAGATACGCGATATGATCTATAAACTGTACGATGCGTCTATGAGTCATCCGTTTCCGGAAGAATGGATCGAGGAGTGTCTTGAGGTGTATCAGGTGGATTCACTGGAAGACCTTCACGATACACCGTGGATGAAGCTGATCTGGGATGCCGCAGATGAGAGCATCGTGCAGGTACGAGAGCTTCTTTCCAGGGCAGCTGCAATCTGCCGGGAAGAGTCAGGACCTTATTTTTACGAGGCTGCGCTGGATGATGATATTCTGTTACTCAGAGCAGCGGAGACTGCGGTCAAAGAGCGTGATTACAATGGATTTTCAGAACTTCTTAAAAATCACAAATATGCCCGGCTTTCAACGAAAAAAGATCTGTCGGTAGACGAGGAAAAGAAAATACAGGTGAAAGATCTCCGTGACAGTGCCAAGGGACTCTGGAATGAACTGACAGAAAAATATTTTAACCAGACAGAAGAACTGATTCTTGAGTATCTGCAGTATTGCCGCAGACCAATGGAAGGACTGGCTGAAGTCACACTGCAGTATAAGGACGCTTTTGCTGACCGAAAAAGAGAACAGAATATTCTGGATTTTACGGATATGGAACATTTTGCATTGGACATACTGATGCACAAAGAAGGCGATACGATCACACCGAGTGCAGCTGCATGGGAATTATCTGCACGTTATGATGAAGTAATGGTAGATGAGTATCAGGACAGTAATCTGGTACAGGAGATGATCACGAATCTGGTAGCCGGATGGGCAGACAAACGGAAAAATATTTTTATGGTTGGAGATGTCAAGCAGAGTATCTATCGTTTCCGTCTGGCACGACCGGAGCTTTTTATGGAAAAATACCACAGGTATTCACTGGAAGACAGCGAGGAACAGAGAATCGATCTGCACAAAAACTTCCGAAGCCGTGGAACGGTATTATCATCTGTCAACTATCTGTTTCGCCAGATCATGGGTGAGGATCTTGGCGGGATCACTTATGAGGATGAAAATGCACTTTATACAGGTGCGTCATTTCCAGAGAGAGCAGATGGTAAAGAGCCGGAGACAGAAGTACTCCTGATCGAAAAGGACGGTGAGGAACTGGAGCAGCAGGGAAATCAGACAGTACAGGAACTGGAGGCACTTGCGATCGCACAGCGGATCCAGAAGCTTGTCGGTATCGAAGAGGTGCTGGATAAGGATAGCGGAACTTATCGTAAGGCAGGATATGGTGATATTGTCATCCTTCTGCGAACTTCTGCGGGATGGGCGGAGCCATTCAGCCAGGTACTTGCATCAAAGGGAATCCCGGTCTATACAGCATCTCGAACAGGATATTTTGCAGCGCAGGAAGTGGTGACGCTTCTGAATTATCTCCGCATATGCGATAATCCAATGCAGGATATTCCGCTGACAGGTGTACTGCATTCTGCAATCGGAGGTTGCAATACACAGGAACTTGCGATAATCCGAAGCAAATGTCCGGATGGTATGTTGTATGAAAGTCTGCTTGCATTCAGAGACAGAAAGACAGATGACAGGGATGAAGAAGAACTTGTATTAAGAGAGAAGATCAGTCATTTTATAGAGCTGCTGGAAGAAATGCGTGACCTTGCGGTGTACACACCGGTTCATGAGTTGATCCAGTATATTCTCAGAAAAACAGGATATGGGGATTATGTAAGAGCAATTCCGGGTGGTGCACAGAGAGGTGCAAACCTTCATATGCTTGTGGAAAAAGCAATGGAATACGAAAAAACAAGCTATCGTGGACTGTTTAACTTCGTTCGTTATATAGAAAAACTGCAGAAATATGAAGTGGATTTTGGAGAAGTAAATCTAGCTGATGCCGGAAACGGTGCAGTGCAGATCATGACAATACACAAAAGTAAAGGACTGGAATTTCCAATCGTGTTTGCAGCAGGAATGGGAAAACAGTTCAATTTTCAGGATATCAACAGTCGTTTTCTGATTCATCCTGATATGGGCTTCGGAGTGGATGTCATCCTTCCGGAAAAGCGTCTGATTCTGTCAACAGTACACAAACAGATCATACGGAGACAGCTCAAAAGGGAAAGCCTTGGGGAAGAATTGAGAGTTCTTTATGTGGCGCTGACCAGGGCAAAGGAAAAACTGATCATTACAGGGACAATTGCAAAGCTTGCGGATGTGCTGCAGGCAGTTTCCTGGCAGATGGGACGCAGAGAGACATTGCTTCCAATTGGAACAAGGGGAGAAGCAAGAAACTACTGGTCATTTATCCTTCCGGCTCTGGCTCGCCATGAAGCTATGCTGCCACTTTTCAGGGAATATGGGATTGCAGACCGGCAGATCCAGGTCTGTGAGATGGAACACGCGGAATTCAAAGTGCAGAAAATTACGGCAGCGGAGCTGGTACAGGGTGAGATTCTTGGACAGACGGACAGCCAGATGCAGGAAAAACTTCTCAAAGAATGGGACAGCAGAAAAATTTATGATGAGGAGATCCATGAGATTCTGACAGAAAGATTTGCTTTTTGCTATCCATTTGAATATCTTAAAGATCTGCCGGTGAAAGTCAGTGTATCGGAACTTAAGAAACGCAGCTGGCGGGGGGAGGAAGAAAAAGAAGAATCCCTGTTTTATGAACCGGATATTCAGGAGATCATTCCGACATTTGTTTCAGGGGAAAAAGAAGAATATCGTGGAGCTGCAAGAGGAACGGCCTATCACCGTCTGATGGAATGCCTGGATTATACACATGCAGAAGATGTACATCAGATCCAGAAACAGATTCGGATGCTCACAGACAGCAGGAAAATGTCACCGGAGGAAGCACAATGTATCCGAATTGCAGATATTCTTGCGTTTGTGGATTCAAAACTTGGACAGCGTATGAAAACAGCAGCAGAACAAAACGCACTTTATCGCGAACAGCCATTTGTCATTGCACAGAAGATGAATCAGATCGAGGCAGCCTGGAACGGTGAAGAGACAGTACTGGTGCAGGGAATCATAGATGCCTATTTTATTGAGGACGATGAGATCGTACTGGTGGATTATAAGACTGATAAGGTATCACCGGGGGGAGAACAGGATCTGATCGATCTGTATCATATACAGTTGGAGGATTACGCAGCGGCATTGGAACGAATGCTGCAGAAAAAAGTAAAGGAAACATATATTTATTCATTTACACTGAGAAAGATGATACCGTTATCATGAAAATATCCCGTAGGACAGAGAGGTTACACTCTCCATCCTGCGGGATATTTGTTTTTGAGAGTCTGGCCGACGAGTTTACCGAATCCGATTGGATAACCTTCAACGCAGAGCAGATGCCATCCTTTTGCGTGAGCAGCCTCTTCTGGTTCAATATTGAGAGTCTCACCCTTGAGATAGCGTGTCAGACGCTGATCGGAGACCGGAAGTGAGATTACGGCTTCTGCATCACCTTTTCGAAGGGAAAGTGCAAATGGCTGGGAAGGTTCGAAACGGTTTTTCTTAAGGTCCCCGAGATACAGCCCATTTCGAAGGAATGTAAGTCCACGGAAATCACCGCCTATCGGTGGCAGATAGTAGACTTTGTCTTTTCGTGTTTCAACGCGATTCCAGTCAAAGGGCTGCCCACCAAGTGTTTTCAGTCCGATCTCCTTCAGGAAAAGTTCCAGCCATTTGCGGGTTTCGGCATTTGGTTTTGCAGAAGACATTGTACCGATCAGATCAGTTCTGCCCTCTTTACGAAACAGTGCAAGAAAGTGTCCCTCTCCCTGCATCTTATGGGGAAAGAGATGTACGCTGCGTATAAGTGACGGATCTCCGTTTCCCCATTCCGGGACACCTGAAGTGAAACCTTCATATTCCGGAAGCTCAAGGAGTTCCATATCCGGTCGGTTTTCAAGAAGATGAGAAACAACTTCTTCGTCTTCTTCCGGCGCAAAGGTACATGTGGAGTACAGAAGCAGTCCGCCTGGACGAAGCATATCGGCTGCCTGCAGAATCAATTCTTTTTGCAGACTGGAAAGTTCATGAGACTTTTCAGGAGTCCAGTCACGTGCAAGCGCTTCTTCTTTGCGAAACATGCCTTCTCCGGAGCAAGGTGCATCAAGCAGAATCTTATGGAAAAATTCAGGAAAATGTTTGCCGAGATGTGCCGGAGTTTCATTTGTAACAAATGCATTGGTGATACCGAATAATTCAATGTTGCGAAGGAGTGCCCTGGCTCTGGAAGCACTGATGTCGTTGGCGACCAGGAGTCCGCTTCCATTCAGCATTGCACCAAGGGCAGTAGCTTTGCCGCCAGGTGCAGCACAAAGGTCCAGAACATTTTCACCTGGAGTGACTGGAAGACAGGATGCCGGTGTCATGGCACTTGGTTCCTGCAGATAGAAAAGTCCGGCCTGATAGAGTGGACAGAAGGATGGACGGACATCTTCCGGATAAAAATATCCATTGGAGATCCACGGAATCGGAGTGACCGGGAACGGGACGATCCGTTCGAATTCGTCACAGCTGATTTTTGCGGTATTTACACGAAGCCCGTAAGTACGCGGTGCTTCATAACTTTTTAAAAAGCTTTCATATTCATCACCCAGCATATTCTGCATGCGAGACAGAAATGCAGGAGAGAGGAGTTCGGTAATTGTATGTTCAGACATGAAAATCTCCTTAGTATCTGTAATAAGTTATTATTGTAGAAGAGTCTGCAAATAGCAGATATAACAATAAAATTATAAATTAGTTAAAGAAAATAGAAAATACTATTGACAAAACTATATTATATATCATATAGTATTGCTAACGAAATAATATTATATCGCTAGATAATATTGCAGAAAAAATATGAAGGAAGTGATAGCATGGTATTTAACACAGGTGCGGCACTTCTGGACGCGATCGTTCTGGCTGTAGTATCGAATGAGAAAGATGGAACCTACGGCTACAAGATCACCCAGGATGTACGGAGTGTGCTGGAGGTATCCGAATCAACGCTGTATCCGGTGCTGCGGAGACTGCAGAAGGATGAATGTCTGGAGACATACGATCAGGCTTTTGCAGGTAGAAACCGCAGATATTATAAGATCACAGAAAAAGGCATGGCACAGCTGAATCTGTACAGAGTTGAATGGAGGAATTATTCAACAAAGATTTCGAAGCTGTTTGAGGGAGGCATAGAGTTATGAACAGAGTGCAGTTTATGGAACAGTTAAAGAAACTGCTTTCTGATATCTCTGAGGAGGAAAGACAAGAGGCTCTTGAGTATTATGAGAGTTACTTTGATGATGCCGGAGAAGATCAGGAGGCAGAAGTGATACGGGAGCTTGGAAGCCCGGGAAAGGTAGCGGCTATTATTAAAGAAGATTTAAAGGGCAGCTCGCAGAACTACGGAGAATTTACCGAAAATGGATTTCAGGATGAGCGTGTAGATAATGAACGTCAGATGCCGCAGAACCGTGCGGACCGAGGTTATCATGCTGAACGCAAAGGCGGAAAGGCCAGTGTGATTCTGGTGCTGATCCTTCTGGTATTTATTTCACCTCTGATCAAAGGAGCAGTCGGAGGAGTACTTGGATTTATTGTAGCACTGGCATTGCTTCCGTTCCTGATCGTATTCGGAATCGGGGCGGCTGTAGTTGGCCTGTTTGTTGCTGCAGTAGCAGTGATCGGAGCCGGAATTGGAACCTGTTTTACAGCACTTCCGTTTGGTGTCCTTCTCGTTGGAATTGGTCTGCTCCTGTTTGCATTGGCACTTGTTGGTCTTGTGTTCCTGAAATGGGCAGCAACCTGTGCACTTCCGGCACTTCTGCGTAATTTTACAGATTTTTGCTGCCGTATTGTGAACAGAGGCAGAAAGGAAGGTGAACGGGCATGAAAAAATCTTCAAAAGTAATGCTGCTTACAGCTGCCGTTGTTGGTGTTGTCGGAATTGGAATGAGTATCGGTGGAGTTGCCATGGGGGCTACGATCGCAGGACTGAACTTATCAAAATATGGATTCGATGGTATTGTTAAACAGACAGCAAAATATATCAGCCTTGATGATAAAGATGACTGGGAACAGGACTGGGATGAGATCACACAGCTTGAACCGGTTGAAACAGATAATGACAAAGAAATTTTTGAAACAGCATCAATTTCTGATCTGAAACTTTCACTGAGTGGAGACGAACTTAAGTTTCGGTCCTATGATGGAGATAAGCTTCGCATAGAGGTGTCTGGTTCGAAGAAAGATAAGATAAGGATCGGTACAGAGGATGACAGTCTGATTCTTGAGACGACCGGCAGGACACGGGACCGTGAGATCACAGTGAGTTATCCGAAGAATGTACGATTTAAGGAGACTTCTATAGAGGTTGCAGCAGGTACAGTTACAATGTGCGATGAATTCCGGACGGATGATCTGGATGTATCTGTAGCGGCAGGTGAGTTTACAAATACAGGGAAGATCCGTGCAGCCAGCGATACAACAATTGCAGTTGGCACAGGAAATGTAGAACTGTCAGAGCTGGATATAAATAATCTGGAAGTTGACTGTGGTATTGGAAATGTTGATCTTGGTATTCTGGGAAAAGAAGCAGACTACAATTATCAGATTTCCTGTTCGGCGGGAAATGTGGATATTGGCGACAGCTCTTACAGCGGTGTCGGACATAATAAGAATATCACGAACCCAAATGCCAAAGGAAATATGAATCTGGACTGCGGTGTGGGAAATATAACGGTAGATTTTGAAAAATAAACGGCTGTTCAGAATATCGGCTGGTTTATAAGGTACCTGTAAAATGTTTTCAGTTTAAGAAAGAAGGAATTGATCATGGATAACAAAAGGCTTTACAAATCATCTGTAAATTATATGCTGTGCGGTGTATGCGGCGGTATTGCAGAATATTTCAACATTGATCCAACATTGGTACGTCTTGCCTGGGTGATCCTGACCTGCTTTGGCGGGGCAGGGATCTGGGCATATATCATTGCTGCCATTATTATTCCTAAGGGATGAGCCGGTGCAGATTTGATAGTTCGATATGAATAACATCCGGAAAACAATGTATAATTTCTGAAAAAGATGTCCATACTCTGAAAGAACAGGAATGCTGGAAGGCAGACTGCTGTGAATCAGTGCGAAGCAGTATAAAAGGAGTTGTGGACATGAACAAAGAAAAGGAAGTGGAAGCTTATCTGAAGGGAGTACTTCCGGAAGAGCAGAAACTGAAATATGAAATTGCACAGGAACTGGGAATTCTGGATAAAGTACTGGAAAGTGGATGGAAAAGCCTGTCAGCAAAAGAAACCGGCAGGATCGGAGGTTTGCTTGCAAGTAAACGAAAAGAAGAAAAAGATATGTGAAACACAAAAAAAATACAAAAAAGCATCGTCTGGAAGCTGTTGCGGACGGTGCTTTTTTGGTATACTGATAGTAGCAGGTATTGAATATGGTTGCAATATACAGGAGAAAAATATGGGAAACCTTCAAAATTCATATGTAAAATTAGATAAAGTTTCTAAGATATACAAAATGGGTGAAGTTGAGATCCGGGCAGTGGATAATATCAGCTTTGAAATATCAAAAGGTGAATTTGTCGTAGTTGTTGGACCGAGTGGAGCCGGTAAAACAACGGTTCTGAATATTCTTGGTGGAATGGACACAGCGACAGAGGGTGACGTCTACGTGGACGGCTCAAATATTGCTGAATATAACAGCCACCAGCTGACCGCTTACCGCCGCGATGATATCGGCTTTGTCTTCCAGTTTTATAATCTGGTGCCGAATCTTACCGCACTTGAAAACGTAGAGCTTGCGATGCAGATCTGCAAAAATCCACTCGATGCAAAAAAGGTCCTCTGCGAAGTTGGACTGGAAGACCGTATGGGCAATTTCCCTGCACAGCTATCCGGCGGTGAACAGCAGAGAGTTTCGATCGCAAGAGCCCTTGCAAAGAATCCGAAGCTTCTTTTGTGTGATGAACCGACAGGGGCACTTGACTATCAGACAGGAAAGGCAATCCTGAAGCTTTTGCAGGATATGTGCAGGGAAAAAGGGATGACAGTTATCGTTATTACACATAACTCAGCATTGACACCAATGGCAGACCGCGTGATCCATATCAAAAATGGTACGGTTTCGGCAATGGAACTGAATACTGATCCTACGCCGGTGGAGGAAATCGAATGGTAGGAAAAAGAGCATTGCACAAAGACTTCTGGATGGAAGTCAGAAAGAGCCGGGCGCGTTTTATATCGATCTTCTGTATCGTGGCCCTGGGTGTGGCTTTTTTTTCAGGAATCCAGGCATCCTCTCCGGACATGCGGCTTTCCGGTGATGCATATTATAACGAGTCAAAGCTTATGGATCTGAAAGTGGTCGGAACCATGGGACTGACCGATGATGATATACAGGCGCTTAAAGAACTGCCGGAGACTGATACAGTGGAAGGGGCATATTCTACAGATGTGATCTGTGGAGAAACAGATTCTCAGAAAGTACTCCATGTGGAATCCCTGAATAAAGAAGTCAATCACCTGAGCATAACAGAAGGAAGACTTCCCCAAAAGAGCGGGGAGTGCTTCCTGGATTCCGCGTTTGCGTCAGGCCAGAAATATTCGATCGGAGACAAGGTTGTTATCCGACAGCCCGGAGACTCTGAACTTTTGAAAGAAGAGACCTATACGGTCGTCGGTATTGGTAAAAGTCCGCTGTATATATCTTTTAACAGAGGAAATACGACCGTAGGATCCGGTGAAGTAAATGGATTCATGTATGTCGTTGCGGATGATTTCGATTCAGATGTGTATACACAGATCTACGTGCGCGCACATGAGGTGGATAAGGTCACCAGTTATACCGACGGCTATGATAACTTGGCTGACAAACTGGAAGATAAAGTAAAAGGCATTGAGGCAGAGCGCTGCCAGGCACGTTATGATTCGGTAGTCGGTGAAGCACAGGAAAAAATCGAGGATGCCGAAAAAGAGCTTGCGGACGGCAAAAAGGAAGCGGATGAAGAACTTGCGGATGCAAAGAAAAAGCTTGATGATGGAGAACAGGAATTAACTGACGGCGAAAAAGAATACGAAGATGGCAAACAACAGCTTGCCGACGCCCGGCAGGAACTCGAAGATGGCAAAAAACAGCTTGCCGATGCAAAACAGAAGATAGCTGACGGAAGATCTCAGATCGCATCAGCCCGTCAGCAGGTTGCCGATGGTCAGGCTCAGATTGCTACAGCTCAGAAGAAACTGGATGAGGGCTGGAATCAGTATAACGACGGTAAGAAAAAATACAATGCCGGCAAGAAAAAACTTGATGCCGCTAAAAAAGAGCTTGAAGACGGCAAAAAACAAATAGCCGCTGGTAAAGCGGAACTCGAACAAAAACAGCAGGAACTGAATGCCGGAATCGCCCAGATACAGGAGGGGCAGCAGGCTGTTGAGACACAGCTTGCACAGCTCCAGGAACAGATTCCTCAGCTCGAGGCTGGAATCGGTCAGCTGCAGGCAGCTGTGGAAGGTCTGGAGGCAGCGCAGAATGCAGTGGCGCAGCTTGAGGCAGCTGTTCAGGAAAAACAGAGTGCAGTGGAAGCGGCACAGGCCGCCCGTGACGAAGCAGCGCAGAAAGTCGAAAACGGAGAGCTGACGGAAGAAGAGCTTGTCGGATATGAGCAGGCTCTTGCACAGGCCCAGGCAGAACTCGAAGCTGTAAATGGCGCTCTTGCACAGGCTCAGGAGTCATTAAATGCCTGTCAGCAGGCGGCAGCACAGAAAACAGAACTTGAAGCAAATCTTTCAGCAGCAAATGCCGGAGTCGAAACTCTTCAGGCTAAAAAGACAGAACTTGCCCAGACTTTGGAGAACTTAAGTGCAAATCAGACAGCAATCGACGAAGGAAAAGCGAAGTTAAATGAAGAAGAGGCAAAGCTTGGTCCTGCAGAGAAAGAGATAGCAGCAAATGAAAAAACTCTAAAAGACAGTAAAAAGAAACTGGACGCCAGCTTGAAAAAGCTCCAGGATGGTCAGGCAGAAATAGATGCAAACAAGGCTAAAATGAACTCTGCTCTGGCCGAAATCGAGGCAAATGAGCAAAAACTGAATTCCGGTGAGGCCGAGATAGCAGCAAATGAACAGAAACTGGTCGACGGTGAAAGAGAAATCCAGGAAAACGAGCAGAAGCTAAAAGATGCAGAGAAGGAGCTTGAGGATGCCCGAAAAGAGCTTGCCGATGGCAAGAAAGAATATGAAGACGGTAAAAAAGAAGCAGAAGATAAAATAAAAGACGGGCAGGAAAAGATTGACGATGCAAAAAAAGAACTTACAGACTTAAAATATCCGGAATGGATTCTCACAGACCGAAATGGACTTCCGGAATACTCTGATTACGGAGACAATGCAGACCGTATCAAAAATATCGGCGAGGTATTTCCTGTTATTTTCTTCCTGGTAGCAGCCCTTATCAGTCTTACCACCATGACCAGAATGGTCGAGGAGCAGAGAACGCAGATTGGAACAATGAAGGCTCTCGGCTACAGTAAAATCAGTATTGCTTCCAAATATCTGAATTATGCGTTCCTGGCAACGGCAGGCGGCAGTGTTGCCGGTATCCTGATCGGTGAAAAGATCATTCCGTTTGTAATTATCAAGTCTTATGGAATTATGTATCACAATGTGGAGAATACCCTTCAGATACATTATGAACTGAAATATGCACTGCTTGCTTCCGTGGCGGCATTGATCTGTACAGTTGGTGCAACGATTTTTTCTTGTGTGCATGCGCTGGCAGAGACACCGGCATCATTGATGCGTCCACCGACACCTAAAGAAGGGAAACGAATCCTTCTGGAGCGGATACCGATTTTGTGGAAACATCTGAATTTTACCTGGAAATCTTCTCTTCGAAATCTGTTCCGTTATAAAAAACGTCTGTTTATGACTATTTTTGGAATTGCAGGAAGTATGGCGCTGATGCTGGTAGGTTTTGGTATTCGTGATTCTGTTTCAGACATTGTACATCTTCAGTACACGAATCTGCAGCATTATGATGCGACGATCATCTCAGATGACGATGCCACGGATACGGAAAGGGAAGCACTTATAGAATCTCTGGATAAAAATGAATCACTGGATCATTATACGAAGATAAGACTCTCAAAGCTCACGGCTCCAAACGGAAAATCAAATCTGAGTGTATATGTGTTTGTTCCTGAAAACCTTGAGAACTTCAAAAAAGATGTGACACTTCGAAACCGTGTTACAAAAGAAGAATACGAGTTGCCTGAGGATGGGGCGGCGGTCTGTGAAAAGACAGCAAGCCTTCTGGGGCTGAAGATCGGTGATGAACTGACACTCGAAAAAGATGACAAAGAGTATCATGTGAAGATCTCTGTTATCACCGAAAACTACGCAGGCCATTATGTGTATATGACACCGCAGATCTACAAAGAAACATTTGGAGAAGAGCCGGTTTATGAAGATATCGTTTTCTCAGTAAAAGAGGAATATAAGGATCAGGTAGAAAAAGTCGGACAGAAGATCATGGATTCACCGGCTGTCTTAAGCATCAGCTATACAGAGAGTACGATCGAAATGGTAGACCGTATGCTCAGCACTCTTGGTGTAGTTATTCTTGTACTGATCGTGTCTGCCGGAATGCTTGCATTTGTAGTACTTTATAATCTGAACAATATCAATATCACTGAGCGCCAGCGAGAGCTTGCCACATTAAAGGTACTTGGTTTCTTTGATATAGAAGTTTCTCAGTATGTCCTGCGAGAGAATATCATTCTGACGATCGCAGGAATTCTGTTTGGCTCAGGATTTGGTATCCTGCTCCATCGCTTTATTATTGTCACAGTAGAGGTGGATGCGGTCATGTTTGGAAGAAACATTGCTCCACTCAGCTTTTTGTACTGTGCGGTGATCACCTGTATCTTTTCAGCTGTGGTAAACATCTTTATGCATAAAAAACTGAAAAAGATCGATATGGTAGAATCGCTGAAATCCGTTGAATGACGATTTGAAAAAATAATACAGGAAAGCAAATCTCCCAGATTCTGTGAAAAATGCACAATCCGTCTTGACAAGGCGAAAAAATGCAATTACAGTAGATGGGAGATGCTTTTTTTAATCAGGAGGAAATTATGAGCAAAGAACTTGCAAAAACATATGACCCAAAGGGTCTGGAAGACCGCCTTTATCAGAAATGGATGGACAACGGATACTTCCACGCAAAAGTAAATCCAGATAAGAAACCATTTACAATCGTAATGCCGCCGCCGAACGTAACCGGCCAGCTTCATATGGGACATGCACTTGATGAAACCATGCAGGATATCCTGATCCGTTTCAAGAGAATGCAGGGATACGAAGCTCTGTGGCAGCCGGGAACCGACCATGCTGCAATCGCAACAGAGGTTAAGGTTATCGATAAACTGAAAAAAGAAGGAATCGACAAACACGATATCGGACGTGAAGAATTCCTTAAACATGCGTGGGCATGGAAAGAAGAGTACGGCGGAAAGATCATCAACCAGCTGAAGAAACTCGGTGCTTCTGCAGACTGGGAGAGAGAACGCTTCACAATGGACGAAGGATGCTCCAAGGCTGTACAGGAAGTATTTATCCGTCTGTATGAGAAAGGATATATTTACAAAGGTTCCAGAATCATCAACTGGTGTCCGGTATGCCAGACTTCCATCTCTGATGCAGAGGTAGAACATGAGGATCAGGACGGATTTTTCTGGCACATTAATTATCCGATCGTAGGTGAGGAAGGCAGATTTGTAGAGATCGCAACTACACGTCCGGAAACACTTCTCGGAGATACTGCAGTTGCAGTCAATCCGGATGATGAAAGATACAAAGATCTGATCGGCAAAATGCTGAAACTGCCGTTGACTGACCGTGAGATCCCGGTTATTGCGGATGAGTATGTTGACAAAGAATTTGGAACAGGATGTGTGAAAATTACACCGGCACATGATCCGAATGACTTTGAAGTAGGCAAACGTCATAATCTGGAGGAAATCAATATTCTGAATGATGATGCTACCATCAATTCTCTTGGTGGCAAATATGCAGGTATGGACCGCTACGAAGCCCGTAAAGCAATGGTAGCAGATCTTGAAGCGCAGGGACTTCTCGTAAAAGTTGTTCCACATAATCACAGTGTTGGTACGCATGACCGTTGTGGCACAACCGTAGAGCCAATGATCAAACCGCAGTGGTTTGTTCGTATGGACGAGATGGCAAAAGCAGCTATGGAATCCTTAAGACCGGGTGAATTGGAATTTGTTCCGGCAAGCTTTGGTAAGACATATCTGCACTGGCTGGAAAATATCCGTGATTGGTGCATTTCCCGTCAGCTCTGGTGGGGACACAGAATCCCGGCTTACTACTGTGATGAGTGCGGTGAAGTTGTCGTTGCAAGAGAAATGCCGGAAAAATGCCCGAAATGTGGATGCACACATTTCCACCAGGATGAGGATACTCTGGATACCTGGTTCAGTTCCGCTTTGTGGCCGTTCTCCACACTTGGATGGCCGGACAAAACACCGGAACTCGAATACTTCTATCCGACAGATGTTCTTGTAACAGGATACGACATTATCTTCTTCTGGGTTATCCGTATGGTATTCTCCGCTCTTGAGCAGACAGGAGAAGTTCCATTCCACCATGTACTGATCCATGGTCTTGTACGTGACTCACAGGGACGTAAGATGAGTAAATCTCTTGGAAATGGTATCGATCCGCTGGAAGTTATTGATAAATACGGCGCAGATGCACTTCGTCTGACACTGATCACAGGAAATGCACCTGGAAACGACATGCGTTTCTACTGGGAGCGAGTAGAATCCAGCCGTAACTTTGCAAACAAGATCTGGAATGCATCCCGATTCATTATGATGAACCTGGAAGGCAAGACAGTTACTGAACCTGCAGATTTAAATGAGCTTTGCCTTGAAGATAAATGGATTCTTTCCAAACTCAATACAGTGATCCGTGAAGTTACAGACAACATGGACAAATATGAGCTTGGAATCGCAGTACAGAAGGTTTATGACTTCCTGTGGGATGAGCTCTGTGACTGGTATATCGAGATGGCAAAAGTTCGCCTCTGGAAAGCAGAAGAAGATCCGAAGGCTGCAAATAATGCACTCTGGACACTTCGTACAGCCCTGACAGAAGGACTGAAACTGCTTCATCCATACATGCCATTCATCACAGAAGAAATCTACTGCACACTTCTTCCTGAAGAAGAATCTATCATGATTTCTGACTGGCCGGTATTCCAGGAAGCATGGTCCTTCCCGGAGGCAGAAAAAGCAGTAGAAAGCTTTAAAGAAGCAATTCGCGGTATCCGTAACACACGTACAGAAATGAACGTGCCGATGAACCGCAAAACCAGCCTTTACATCGTAGGTAAGGATGCGGATACATGTGCAAGATACGAAGCATGCAAGAAATCCTTCGTGAACCTTGCATTTGCAAAAGAAATCCTTGTACAGGAAAACAAAGACGGTATCGGTGAAGATGCAGTATCTGTAGTAGTATCCGATGCAGTTGTATATATGCCGCTTGAAGATCTTGTCGACAGAGAAAAAGAAATCGAGCGTCTGAAAAAAGAACAGGAGCGTCTTGCAAAAGAAATCGCAAGATGCCAGGGAATGCTGAGCAATCCGAACTTTGTCAACAAAGCTCCGGAAGCAAAAGTAAATGCAGAAAAAGAAAAACTTCAGAAATATGAAGAAATGATGGAAAAGGTTAAAACACAGCTTACTCAGATGGACAAGTAATAAAGGAGCATTTGGATGAAATTGTATAAGATATGCAATAAGATATCCCTGCTGCTTCATGCGCTTTGCAGTGCAGCCGGATATTTCCTTATCGAAGCGATCAGTCGTCATTCTTTTACCGATGCGTGGACCTACATGACAGGAAAACCACTGGTATTTGCTTATAACGCAGGCCTTATATTTACCACGAGCCTGATTGTATATTTGTTCCGCCGAAGAACCTTCTGGCGTGTTCTGGTATCCATATTCTGGCTGCTTCTTGGAATTATCAATGGCGTGATCCTGGCAAACAGGGTCACACCGTTTACCGGCCCGGATCTGCATCTGCTCACAGACGGTATGGCAGTCCTTAACAAATATCTGCCGTCCTGGGGTGTGGTAGTTGCATTGATCGTGCTTGGAGTATTAGTACTGATTCTTCTTTCTTTGTTGGTCAAAGGACCAAAGTATCAGCGAAAAGTAAAATTCCGCTATGACCTTCTCCTGGTTGTTGTGGGAATTGCAGCATTTGTAGGAATCACACAGCTGGCGCTGGAAAAGAGAGTGCTTTCCAATTACTTTGGAAATATTGCATTTGCATATGAAGATTATGGATATCCATACTGCCTTGGTGTCACAATATTTAACACCGGCATCAGCTGTCCTCGTGATTATTCAGAAGAAGAGATTGAGAGAATCGAGAAGACTGAGGATAACCTTCCGGCAACAAATGAGAAAAATCAGCCGAATATTCTCTTCCTGCAGCTCGAATCCTTCTTTGATCCGACTTTGGTCAATTATCTGAAAATCTCCGAAGATCCGATCCCTACGTTCCGCAAGCTGATGAAAGAGTATTCATCCGGATACTACAAGGTTCCGGCAGTCGGAGCCGGTACAGCAAATACGGAATTTGAGTCAATCACAGGTATGAGCCTTCATTATTTTGGACCGGGAGAATATCCGTACAAGAGTATTCTGAAAGAGACAACCTGCGAAAGCGCACCATATGTCCTGAAGAATCTTGGATACAGCACTCATGCAGTGCATAATAATGAGGCAAACTTCTACGGAAGAAGAGGTATCTTCCCGAACCTTGGATTTGATACTTTCACTTCTGCTGAATATATGGCAGAGGAAAATGATAAGAACCCTCTGGGCTGGACAAAAGATGAAGTTCTCACTGATGAGATCATCAAATGCCTGGATTCTACGGAAGGTCCGGATTATGTATATACGATCTCCACGCAGGGACATGGAGCATATCCGGAAGAACAGCTGATCGATGATCCGGAGATCACTGTCACAGGTGCTGCTTCAGAAGCGCAGAACAACCAGTGGGAGTATTACTGCAATGAGATCCACGAAATGGATAAATTTGTTAAAGAGCTGACAGATGCACTGGCAGATTATCCGGAGGATGTGATCCTGGTTATGTACGGCGATCACCTTCCAACAATGGGACTTACGGTTGA
Source organism: Blautia sp. 210820-DFI.6.14 (assembly GCF_020558815.1). Classification (NCBI taxonomy): domain Bacteria; kingdom Bacillati; phylum Bacillota; class Clostridia; order Lachnospirales; family Lachnospiraceae; genus Blautia; species Blautia sp. 210820-DFI.6.14. Next base: position 38,546 of record NZ_JAJCKS010000018.1, on the reverse strand, counting down.
AGATCTCAAGAATAAATATCTGTTCCAGACAGAATATGTAATGTGGGACAATTTCGGTATGGAGAAAAAGAAGGTGAATCTCTCAGCTTATCAGATGGCAGCAGAGGTTATGGATCGCGCCGGAATACATGAAGGAACAATCTTCCGTTATCACCAGGCAAGAAGAAATACCCGAAATTACCAGGTAGATCTGGAAACGCTTCAGTATGATCTTCTTTATGGAGAAAAGTATGCATACAAAGATAAGGAACTGACATTTGAAAGAACCAAGATGCGAATGGGCATTTATGATGTGAGTCTGGATTCTATGGATCTTATCTCTGACATAGATTTTACATATCGATTAAAGGGAACAAACTTCACACCATCCAGTCAGGTTAAGCTGAACGGGGAATGGATCGATACTGTATATGTGAATCCGACCACACTGATGATATCAGGCACAGAACTGAAGGATTTTGACAGAATATCAGTATCACAGCGAAGCAACAGTTCAACCAGAAAGGCATTGAGCAAGAGTTACGATCGTTCGGTTTATATGTTGTATTCTGAAAATAAATGGAAACTTCCGACAGATGAATCCTGATTCTGACGAATAAAAGATTACGATTAGTACTGGACATCTTTCACCACTCATATATAATGATATCGTAGCGGTTTGGTTTTAAAGACCAGATAGCTGCGAATACATTAGATGAGTGGTGAATTTTTTTATGAATTACGAAGAAGCGGTTGCTTATATTGAAGAAACTCCGAAATTTACAACAAAGAATAAACTGGAGCACACAAAAGAATGCCTGCGGCGTCTTGGAAATCCGCAGAAGCAGTTTCAGGTTGTACATGTGGCAGGAACAAATGGAAAGGGAAGCACCTGTGCATTTCTGACTTCGGTCTTTAGAGAAGCCGGATATTCCTGTGGACTGTTTACCTCTCCGCATCTGGTTGTGATCAATGAACGCTTTCAGATCAATGAGAAGAATATTGACAATGATACATTCCTCAGAGCATTTGAAAAGGTAAAAAAACTTGCAGATGAGCTGGTAGCGGAAGGTAGTTATCATCCAACATATTTTGAGTTCCTGTTTCTGATGGGAATGGTGATTTTTGCGGATGCAAATGTGGATTATGTGATACTTGAAACAGGCCTTGGTGGAAGACTGGATGCGACAACAGCAGTAGAAGAACCGAGTGCCTGTGTAATTACGTCGATCAGTTTTGACCATATGCAGTATCTGGGGAATACCATTGAGGCAATTGCCGGAGAGAAGGCGGGAATCATTGTGCCGGGTGTGCCTGTGATCTATGATGGAAATAATCCGGCTGCAGCAGGTGTGATCAGAGCAAGAGCACAGGAACTGGGAAGTCCGTATTTTGAAGTGAAGAGAGAAGATACAAAAATCATCCGAAACACCAGGGCAGGCATTGATTTTTCTTATGAGAATGAGTATTATGGAAATACAGTTTTTACGCTTCCATTTATTGCAGAGTATCAGGTGATGAACAGTTCACTTGCATTGAAGACGATTGAAGTATTAAAAGACCAGGTGAAGATACCGGTGGAGGCGGTCAGGAAGGGACTTCTCGAGACACGCTGGCAGGGAAGGATGGAAACCGTGTTGCCGGGTGTGATCGTTGACGGGGCACATAATGAAGATGGTGTAGAGAAATTTGTGGAGACAGCAGTACATTTCCAGAAAGATTATCCGCTGACACTGCTTTTTTCGGCAGTAGATGATAAGGATTATACAGATATGATCCGTACCATTCTTGGGAAAATTTCTTTCCATCATGTGATCGTGACTCAGGTTGGAGGCTATCGAAAGGTTCCGGCAGAAAAACTGGCAGAGATATTCAGAGAAAAAGGCTGTCCGACAGCGGAAGCCTGCGAAGATGTGGAAGAAGCGTTTAAGAAAGCGCTGGCGGCAAAAGGAGAAGACGGAATGTTATTCTGTGTCGGTTCTCTGTATCTGGTTGGAGAAATCAAGACACTTATTCTGCAGGGAGTCGGTAAATAAAGGAGAATAATATGATTGATTATGAAGAGGAACTGAAGAAATTTGAGCCATGTCTGGATGTTACAGATGCAGAGGGCGCAATCTATGACAGAGAGCTTACGGATATCCTGGATGTTCTTCAGGAAGTATTAAGAGAAGCAAAAAGCAACAGACGTGTAAAATAAGATACAAGGAGAACTACATGAATTGTATGAACTGCGGTGCATTTCTTACAGATATGGATCTGGATTACTGTCCAAATTGTGGGTATAATGTACTGATTCAGAAAAAGGTAGATTATCTGTCTAAGATTTTTTATAATCAGGGACTTGAGAAGGCAAGTATCCGTGATCTTTCCGGTGCGATTGCCTGTCTGAAACAGAGTCTTATGTATGACAAAAGAAACATCAGGGCGAGAAATCTGCTTGGGCTGGTATATTTTGAAACAGGGGAAGTTGTCTCGGCACTCAGTGAATGGGTGATCAGTAAGAATCTTCAGCCAACCAGAAACCTGGCATCAGAATATATCAACAAATTGCAGGCAAATCCCAATAAACTTGCGGCAATCAATGAAACAATCAAGAAATATAACCATGCATTAATGCTCTGCCGAGAAGGGCATGAAGATATGGCAGCCATTCAGTTGCGAAAGATTCTTACACAGAATTCCAAACTGATCAAGGGATATCATCTGCTGGCTTTAATCCAGATGAAGAACGGAGAATGGAATAAAGCGCGAAGAATCCTCAAAAAAGCTGCAAGGATTGACAAAACAAACACAACAACCCTTCGTTTTCTGCGAGAGGTAGATGAGCAGACAGGAGTGACGACCAGACTTGAAAAGAAAAAGAAAGGTCTGTTTCGCTCCGGGACTAAAGAAAATCCGGATACGGATATTCTCGGAAGCGAGAGAGTCGCTCAGCCGACCGTGTACAGAGAACATTCAAAGGTTTCTGTATTTTTTATTCTGATGGCCGGAATAGCAGCTGGTGCAGTAGCATTCTGGCTTCTGGCGGTACCTGCGATACGGCAGGGAATCTATCAGGAGGCGAACCAGCAGATTGTCCAGTACAGTGAATCTCTGGCAAGCCAGGGAGCGGAACTCACGAAAGCACAGGGAGAGGCCAAAGAATCCGGAGATACGGTAGAGTCTGTCACGCAGGAACTTACGACAGAACAGGCGAAGAGCGAAAGCTATCAGGCACTTCTGCAGGCTTATACGTATTATCAGCAGCAGAATCTGGATGAAGCAGCTGTGGAGATTCAGAAGGTGCATGTGGATGTACTGACAGACAGCATGAAATCTGTTTATACAACGATCAGAGATGCGACCGGTGTAGCAGGAATCGGAGATACAGAGGGAGTGCAGAGGCAGGAGAATTCGTCAGACAGCACAGAAGATACTTCTTCGTCTGAAGATACTTCGTATGAGGATACTTCTTACGATGAGTCGGATTACAGCAATTATGATGAAGAGTATTATGAATAAATAACGATATAGCAGAAAAACCTCGGAGAAGGGGATGTACGATTTCAGAACGTACATCTCCTTTTCTTTATATCAGATGTGAGATGACTCCCACCTGCAGGTGGTGAGCAACAAAATTATATCAGTGGCGGGCATTCTTGAAAATGGACAGAAGGGGGAGTAGAAAATGAATGAAATGTTTCAACTGGAGGGGACTACATTACGTATCATTCTTCCGCAGGAACTGGATCATCCGATGGCAGATCTGATCCGGAAAGGAACAGAAATGATTGCAGGGAGGACTTATATCCGTACAATTGTGTTTGATTTTTCGGAGACAGAGTTTATGGACAGTTCAGGCATCGGGCTTCTGATGGGAAGATATCGTGCACTTGGAATGCGAAAGGACTGTATTCAGGCAGTCGGCGTAAACGGTCATATAGGGCATTTGCTGCGTCTGTCAGGACTTCATCGTTACATTGTGATCCAGAAAGCAGGGGAGGGGGAAGTGTCATGAGAGAAGATACAAATGAAGTATCTGCAAATGAGATGCTACTTATTTTTGAAAGTAATCCGGTTAATGAAGGGCTTGCAAGAGTTACGGCAGCATCTTTTTGCACGCAGTTGAATCCGACTCTGGAGGAGATCGCAGATCTGAAGACTGCTGTTTCGGAGGCAGTGACAAACTGTATTATACATGGATACGAAGGCAGAAGAGGAAGGATTGAGATGCACCTGTCTTACAGGGAACGGGAGCTTTATGTAGATATTACTGATTATGGCGTGGGGATCAGTGATGTGGAGAAAGCAATGGAACCGATGTATACTTCAAAACCGGATAAGGACAGATCTGGAATGGGATTTACGTTTATGGAGGCATTTATGGATGAATTATCAGTAGAATCGGAACCAGATAAAGGAACTGTCGTACACATGAAAAAAATCATCGGCCGGTAAAAAATGACCTGGGATACCGTTGCCCTGATCGGGCGTGCGCACCAGGGGGATAAAGAAGCAAGAGACATTTTGTTCCATGAAAACACAGGACTGATCTACAGTGTTGCACACAGATTCCTGGGAAGAGGTGCAGAGATGGAAGATTTGTTTCAGATTGGCAGTATCGGACTCTTGAAAGCAGTAGATAAATTTGATCTGTCATATGATGTGAAATTTTCTACGTATGCAGTACCAATGATTGCGGGAGAAATCAAACGTTTCCTGCGAGATGACGGGATGCTGAAGGTCAGCCGCAGCATAAAAGAAAATCAATATCGCATTTATAAAATGCGGGAAAAACTGGAAAAGAATCTGGGTAGGGAGCCGACGGTGACAGAGCTGGCAGAAGAGCTGGGAATGACACCGGAGGAAATTGCCATGGCATCGGATGCAGCAACAGAAGTAGAATCAATCTATCGTCCTATACATCAGGGGGAAGGAACGGAATTGCAGCTTTTGGACAAGCTTCCGGAGAAGGAAAACAGGCAGGAAAGAATACTGGACAAAATCTTTCTGGAAGAATTACTAAATATATTGGGAACAGAAGAAAGAAGGCTGATCTGCATGCGTTATTTCTGTGATATGACACAAACGGAGGTGGCAAAGAGGCTGGGAATATCACAGGTGCAGGTTTCGAGAATGGAAAAAAGAATCTTACACAGACTCAAAAAAGAGATACAGGATAAAACGGAAGTATAAAATTGCTGAATATAAAGATACTGTATATATCGGACAAAATGTCCTGTAAAAAAAGAAAGGACAGATGAAAGTATGGCTTCCGAAAATATAACACTTTATATAAAAGGAGACCGCAATGTTGAAGTGACAGAACAGGATGTGTTTCTGAAGGATATTGTCAGCATGGAATGTTCCGATAAAAAATTTCTGCCGAAACTTCAGACAGTAAAGATACTGAAGCTTCATGGAAACAGAGAACAGCGGTATGTGGTCTCTGTACTGGAAATCATTGCCTGTATCCATGCTGCGTACCCTGAAGTAGAAGTGCAGAATCTTGGAGAAGCGGATATTATCGTGACATACGAAAATCAGAAAACTCCGCCATATCTCTGGCATATCCTCAAAGTGGCAGTTGTGGCAGCAATTATCTTTTTTGGCTCGGCATTTTCAATCATGGCATTTAATAATGATGTGGGTGGAACAAAACTGTTTGGTCAGATATATGAACTTGTGATGGGAAAACAAAGTGATGGCTTCACTGTTCTGGAAGTCACATATTCTATTGGACTGACATTTGGAATCCTGGTCTTTTTTAATCATTTTGGTAAAAAACGATTTACAGTCGATCCGACTCCGATGGAGGTGCAGATGCGTCTCTATGAAAATGATATTCAGACGGCACTCGTAGAAAATGCATCCAGAAGAAAAGAAGAACTTGAAGTGGGTGATCGATAATGTGGTGGCGAAATGTGTTTCTGGCACTGATCGGTATCAGCGCAGGAATGGTTGTTGCAGGAGGTGTGTTCTCCTTTATTGTGGAACTGGGAGTGATCTCTGATTTTGCTGACCGTACACATACTGCAAAGCACATCCTGTTTTATGAAGATATGGTTTCTGCTGGTGCTGTACTGGGAAATTTGTTTCAGATTTTTGAGGTCCATTTGCCGGGACGTTCCATATTCCTTGGGATATTTGGACTGTTTGGAGGAATTTTTGTTGGATGCTGGGCTATGGCACTTGCAGAAATCCTGAATGTGTTTCCGATATTTATGCGCCGGGCAAGAATCGTTCGATACCTGGCGGTGTTTGTGCTGATGTTAGCACTTGGAAAAGGCTTCGGGGCAGGATTGTTTTTCTGGAAAAGATGGTAGACAAAAGTATACAAAGAAAGGATGAAATGGCAGCAAAAAGCCCCGACAGATTAATGCCGGGGCTTTCGTGAATGTCTGATCTGATCAGAATTTGATTTCTTTTCCTTCGAATCGCCACTGTCTGAATTCAGCAGAAGCAGAGAGAAGAAGGTCGGATGAAGAGTTCAGGGCTGTTTCTACAGAGTCCTGGATCACTCCGATGATGAATCCTACTGCAACGACCTGCATGGAGACATCATCTGAGATGCCAAACAGGGAGCATGCCATCGGAATCAGAAGCAGAGAACCACCGGCAACACCAGATGCACCACAGGCTGACAGAGCAGCCAGAAGGCTTAAGATGATTGCAGTAGGGATATCTACATGAATGCCAAGGGTAAAGGCGGTTGCCATCGTCATGACAGTGATCGTGATGGCAGCACCGTCCATGTTGATCGTTGCACCAAGAGGAATCGTTACAGAATATGTATCACGGTCAAGTCCCATTTCTTCACAGACTTTCATATTGACTGGGATATTGGCTGCAGAACTTCTTGTGAAAAAAGCAGTCAGAGCACTTCTCTTCAGACAGTGGAAGATCAGCGGATATGGATTCTTGCGGATACACCAGTATACCAGAAGAGGGTTTGTTACAAAATAGATAAAAAGCATACATCCGACAAGCAGAAGAAGCAGTTTTCCATATGTTGTGAAGATATCCAGGCCATTGGTAGATACTGTGTTGAATACAAGACCGAAGATACCGAATGGAGCCATATTGATGATCCAGGTAACAACTGTGGAAATTCCATCAGCAACATCTTTAAGTACATTTTGGGTCATGTTATTGGCAGCACGGAATGCAAGGCCAAGAAGAATTGCCCACATAAGGATGCCGACATAGTTTGCGTTCACAAGGGAAGATACCGGGTTGGCAACCAGATTCAGAAGGAGATTGTTGAGAACCTCGACAATACCCTGCGGTGCTGCTGCATCTGTAGTGGCAGCAGTGGCAAGTGTCAGTTTTACAGGAAATGCCATACTTGCAAATACGGCAATGACTGCGGCAAGTACAGTACTGAACATGTAAAGTATGATAACTGTCTTGATGACACCGCCGTGAGATTTACCTGCGTTACACAGAGAACTGATAACAAGAAAGAATACCAGAAGTGGTGCGATCGCCTTAAGTGCACTTACAAAGACATCTCCAAGGATTGCGATGCCGGTCGCCCCTGGTACAGCGATTCCGAGGATAGCACCGAGAATCAGTCCAACCAGGATTCGCTTTACCAGAGCGATGTCTGTCCATTTGTTCCAAAGCTTTTTCATATTTCTACTCCTTTAACGTTTTAAAATGATAACAGGGTACATTATAAACGAAAAGGACAGAGAACGCAATAGAATAATTTACAGATGTTCGCTGGTGGCAGACAAATGGGGAATTTATTATTCTTTCATTCTGGGATGAAAAATCAGACTTGCCAGATATGAAAAAATCAATGCGGCAGAAACACCAACGGCACAGGCAGTGAAACCACCAGTGAACAGACCGAGAAAACCGTTTTCATCGATCGCTTTTTTCATGCCTTTCCACAGAATATTTCCAAATCCAAGAAGTGGAACACTGGCACCTGCGCCTGCATATTCTATAAAAGGCTGGTAAAAGCCCAGAAAACTCAAGACAGCACCGGAGCAGACGAGCAGGACCATAACACGGCCCGGAAGCAGCTTGGTTTTGTCCAGAAGAATCTGTACAAGAGCACAGATCAGTCCACCTACCCAGAATGCATTAAAATAATCCATGGTCAGACCTCCGTTTCTTTACTGATGTGTTCGATGACAACTCCGTGGGCGATTCCGGCAACAGATTCGCCTTCGTTAAAACTGACTTTGGAAAGCATGGCGCCGGTCGGTACAAAGAGGACACGTTTCCAAAAGCCGGACACGACACGGGGAAGAATATAGGCGGCAAGTACAGAGGCTGCACAGCCACAGCCGCTGCCGCCGGAATGTGTATCCTGTTTCTGGTTATCGTATATCAGCAGACCACAGTCCTGATGGACGGATGACAGATCTATATTTTTTTCTTTCAGAAGATCGAGAAGGATCTGCCGTCCAACAACACCGAGGTCTCCTGTCAGAACAGCATCGTAGTCATTTACAGAACGCCCGAAGTCCTCAAAATGCCGGTAAATGGTATCACATGCGGCAGGAGCCATACAGCCACCCATGTTGAGAGAATCACGAAAGCCAAAATCAATGACTTTTCCTGTGGTGATTCCGGTGATCGCTACAGATCCGAGGGTACTTCTGAGAAGTGAAGAACCGACTATTTCTGATGGATGAGGGGCCTCTGGACTGAGAATACAGGCAGCGCTTCCGGTAACAGTCCAGGTAGCGGAAAGAGGGCGCTGACAGCCGTAACCAAGAGGAAAACGAAATTCTTTTTCGGCAGTGGCAAAATGGCTGGAGGTGGCACAGAGAATGTGATGCCCATATCCGGCAGATACGGCGATAGCTCCAAGAGAGAGTGATTCTCCCATTGTAGAGCAGGCACCATACAGACCGAAGAATGGAATTCCCATTTCTGCAATACCAAAGGAAGAAGCAATGGTCTGGGCGAGCAGGTCACCAGCGAAGACAAATCGAATATCATCCGGTGTAAGACCGGCTTTTCCGATCGCAAGAACAGCGGCCTCTTTTTGCATGGCACTTTCAGCAGCTTCCCATTTCTTTTCTCCGAACATCGGATCATCACAGATCATATCAAAACAGTTTTTTAAAGGACCATCCCCTTCTTTGGGACCAACTACGGACGCGCAGCTTTGAATATAAACGGGGCGGGAAAAAGAGATACTTGCCTTCCCGAGCAGAGTTCCGGAATTCATCAGATCACCTCCAGGAGTTTGTATACATAATAAATAAGGCCAAGAAGCCAGGAACTTAAAATGCCATACAGGATGACGGGGCCGGCAATCGTGAAAATCTTGCAGCCGATTCCGAAGACCTGACCTTCTGCACGGTATTCGATAGCCGATGCGGCAACAGAATTGGCGAAACCGGTAATAGGGACCAACCCTCCGGCACCGCCGAATTTTCCTATTTTAGAATAAACATTCAGACCAGTCAGAATAACACTGATAAAGATCAGCAGAAGAGAACACCAGTTTCCGGCAGTTTCTTTGTCAGCTCCTATAGAAGATGCGGTGTTCAGGATAAGCTGACCGAGAACACAGATCAGTCCGCCAGTCAGGAATGCTTTCAGCATGTTTAACGGAAGATTGTGAACAGGAGTGATCTTTTTTACGTATTTTTCGTATGCTTTCTGTTTTTCGCGTTGTTTTTCTTCTGACATGTAATCCATCCTTTCCTTAACAATTTTTGGAATAAAAAAATTTATTTGTAAAAAACATGGTTTTCTTTTGACTTTTACGTTATTTATGCATATAATGAGAAGGCTATTGCCAATCGAAAAGCAAAAGAACACAGTTAATGTCAGTAGTATATGGAACTGTTCATGATTCATGCACGGATTGTAAAAAAAGTATGAAAAACTGTACATTCTTTTGTGTGGATAGTATAATGAGCTTTAGTTAGGGTGGAGATAGAGAATTTTTAATAAATAATGAAAAAACAGGAGGAGGTTTACACATGTACGATGCATTTTCCAGAATGGAAAATCTGCTTGGAACCAAAGGTGTGAAACGGCTTGGCAGTGCGAAAATCGCAGTGTTCGGCATTGGTGGTATCGGTTCGTATGTGGTGGAAGCTCTTGCACGCTGTGGAGTTGGAAGCCTTACACTTGTTGATCATGAAGATATTTCTCTGACTGACATCAACAGGCAGTTATATGCATTGCGTTCGGCAATAGGCCGCAAAAAAGTTCAGGTAGCAAAAGAACATATTCGTGACATTGATGAGGATATTCTGGTGCATACCTATGAAACATATTATAGTAATGATACAGCAGGGATGTTTGATCTGAAGGCGTATGACTATATTGTAGATGCGATGAATTCATTGGCATCCAAGATTCTTCTGATCGAACAGGCAAAAGCCTGTGGAGTTCCGGTGATCTCATGTCTCACGACAGAAAACAAACTGAATCCGGCAAGACTTGAGATCGCAGATATTTCCAGGGTAAGCAATGATCCGTTTGCGAAAACTATTCGTGTCGAGCTTCGCAAAAAAAACGTCCGAAAAGTCAAGGTGTTATATTCTCGTGAAAAAATCCGTAAGGAAAAGAACAGCAGGATAATGAAAGATAACAATACCGACCGGGCGTCGGAAGGAAGCGGAAGCATTTCGTTTGTGCAGGGAACAGCAGGAATGCTGGTATCTGCAGAGGTGGTGAAAGACCTGCTGGCGGAGAAAACAAGAAATAAATAAGGATATTAACTGAATAGAAAGATAGGGGACAAAATCTGTGAATGAAGAAATAAAACAGAAGTTTTGCCGGGAGTTTGGAAGTGATCGAGTGCTTTTGGAAGAACCGATGAAACGTCATACAACTTTTCGAATCGGCGGTCCGGCAGAAGTATTTGTTATGCCTGGGAATCTTGAAGAGATGCAAAGAATACTGGAAATCTGCAGGACAGAAGATCTCCCGTATTTTATTCTTGGAAATGGAAGCAATCTTCTTGTCAGTGACAGAGGATACCGGGGGGTTGTGATTCAGCTGGACCGTAATTTCGGAGAAGTAAAAGTAGAAGGTACGGAGATCCATGCATCAGCGGGAGCACTGCTTTCTACGATTGCTGTAGCTGCCAGAAGAGCATCACTGACAGGATTTGAATTTGCCGGAGGAATTCCGGGGACGCTTGGCGGAGCAGTGGTCATGAACGCTGGGGCGTACGGTGGAGAAATGAAAGATGTTCTTCGAAAAGTAATGGTAATGGACCAGAGCGGAAAGGTTTTTGAGATTCCGGCAGAAGAACTTCAGATGGGATATAGAACGAGCATCATAAAAACAGCAGGATATATTGTTCTGGGTGCGGTACTCTCTCTTAAAGAAGGCAATCTCGAGGAAATAAAAATGCTGACCAGAAAGCTCAGTGAGCAGCGTACATCGAAACAGCCGCTGGAATACCCAAGTGCTGGAAGTACATTTAAACGACCGGAAGGATATTTTGCCGGCAAACTGATCATGGACAGCGGACTGCGGGGGTATCGCGTGGGTGGAGCCCAGGTATCGGAGAAACACTGTGGCTTTGTGATCAATACAGGAGACGCTACTGCTGAAGATGTACGCAGCCTGATGAAGCATGTAACAGAGATTGTATATGCTAAATTTGGAGTGACACTTGAACCGGAAGTGAAATTTCTGGGAGAATTTTAACAGGAGATAAAACATGCGGCTTGTAATTGTTACCGGCATGTCAGGAGCAGGAAAATCTACTGCACTGAAAATGCTTGAGGATGCGAGATATTTTTGTGTAGATAATCTGCCGATCGCGCTTGTCGGGAAATTTGTCTCGCTGATGGCGACATCACAGGATGAAGAAGTACAGAACGCTGCGATAGGTATTGATGCACGCAGCGGACGGGCTCTTGAAGAACTGGAAGTTGTGCTTGACAGACTGAAAGCAGAAGGACATACTTTTGAGATCCTTTTTCTTGATGCGGATGATAAAGTACTTGTCAAAAGATATAAAGAATCAAGAAGAAGCCATCCGCTTGCCATGACAGGAAGAGTGGATGATGGAATCAGGCTGGAACGTATAAAAACAGAATTTTTACGCAACAGGGCAGATTATATTATAGATACAACACATCTGCTGACCAGAGAACTGAAGAAGGAACTGAATAATATTTTTGTTGATAACGGAAAATTCAGTAATATGATGATATCTGTTCTTTCTTTCGGATTTAAGTATGGAATACCGGAAGATGCAGACCTGGTCTTTGATGTCCGCTTTCTTCCAAATCCGTATTATGTAGATGAACTGCGACCGCAGACGGGAATGGATGAGGGTGTTTATAATTATGTGATGGATAATGAAACGGCCAGACAGTTTGCTCAGAAACTGGAAGATATGGTTGAATTTCTGATTCCGAATTATGCGAAGGAAGGCAAAACAAGTCTGGTCATTGCAATAGGATGTACCGGAGGAAAACACAGATCTGTGACACTGGCAAGGGTTCTGTATAACAGACTGGTGGAGAAGCGTGAATATGGAATACGGCTGGAACACAGAGATATCGGTAAGGACGCTCTTCTGAAGAAGTAGAGATGCTGTGAGCAAATCGAAATGTAACGAAACAGAGTAGCAGAACAGGAGAAATGGAAATGTCTTTTTCGGGGATGGTGAAAGAAGAACTTTCCAGACAGATCAGCACGGCAAGACACTGCCGGATTGCAGAAATTGCAGCATTGCTCAGTGCCTGTGGCAAAATGACTGCCGCAGGGATACTGCGGTTTCAGACAGAAAATGATGCTGTGGTGAGAAAGTACTTTACTTTATTACAAAAAACATTTAATATAGAAACAGAAATAGCCATTCGCGAGAGTCGTCAGATGAAGAAGGGAAATGTGTATTATGTGGAGATCGCAGATCCCGGACAGGTGGAGACTGTCCTTCAGGGAACGAAACTTTCGGTGAATGAGGGTGACGGAGAAACGTTATATACGGAGAATGCATTGCTCACGCAGCAGAGCTGCTGTAAGCGGGCGTTTATCCGGGGTGCTTTTCTTGCATCCGGATCGATCAGCGATCCGGAAAAAGGGTATCATTTTGAAATCGTTACTCAGGATGAGAGAAAAGCTGCGCATTTGCAAGAAATCATCTGTAGTTTTCAGATCGATGCGAAGATCGTGCTGCGTAAGAAGTCATATGTGGTCTATGTGAAAGAAGGCGCGCAGATCGTAGATATGCTGGCAATTATGGAAGCAAATGTGGCACTGATGAATCTGGAGAATATCCGGATCCTGAAGGAGATGCGTAATTCCGTCAACCGGAAAGTAAACTGTGAAACAGCAAATATCAATAAAACGGTGAACGCGGCAGTCAAACAGATCGAAGATATCAGGCTGATCGAACAGAAAAAAGGATTTCATAATCTGAACGAAGGACTGGCAGAAATTGCAGAACTGAGATTGCAGTACCCGGAGGCCACACTTAAAGAACTAGGAATGATGTTAAATCCGCAGGTTGGAAAATCAGGGGTTAATCACCGGCTGAGAAAATTAAGTGAGATAGCCGATGAACTGCGGATGAACGAGGAGGATTTATTATGATTAAAAAACCAATCACTATTCACCTGTCTACAGGACTTGAAGCGCGCCCAGTTGCGCAGCTGGTTCAGGTTGCCAGTCAGTTTAACAGTGAGATCTACGTTGAGATTGGAAGAAAAAAAGTCAATGCAAAAAGTATCATGGGAATGATGACACTTGGTCTTGATGCGGGAGAAGAAATTACTCTTTCTGCAAATGGGGAAGATGAAGAGGACGCAATGAAGAGCATTGAAAATTATTTGAGCAATCAGTAATCAGGATTCGTTATTCTATAATATAAAAGAGCATTGCCGGGAAGAAGACCGATTCCAGGGCAATGCTTTTAATAAAAGGTGAACCAAAGCAAAGGAGATACCAATGTCAAAATTTTTGAAATTTATTGTACATTTCTTTGTTATTTGTACGATCGTGTGTGTTCTTGGACTGGCTCTGCCGCCATTCTTTGGGGTAAGAACAGTTATTATGGATTCGTCAGATAAGGCTACAAATCTGCCAGTAGGTTCTGTGACCTATGCAATACCGGTAAAAACAGAAGACGTTGCTGCGGGAACACCAATTCTTGTCCAGGAAGATGGAAAGTCTTATCGTTACAATCTGGTAAGTGTAAATCGGGAAAATAATACGGGTACAGTGATCGATACTACAACATCTGCACAGCAGAATATCACAGTGTCAGTCAAGAACTGGGTACCGAAGATCGTAGTTACAATTCCATTTGTTGGATATTTGCTTGTAGCTACAGAAAGTATTGAAGGCCTGATCATCCTCGGGCTTGTAATTCTTTTCCTCATTATATTATATGTGATTGCGGAACTCTGGAAAAAAGAGCCGGAAGATGAATATGAAGATCTTCAGGGTGATACACGACATGTGAAAACTTCTAAAGAACTTAAAATGGAAGAAAAGGCGCGTGCAAGAAAAATGAAGGAAGAAGACAACGAGCTTCTTTATGGAGAGAAAGAAAAGAAAAAACGTGCCAAAAAAGAGGAAAAGATAAAAAGAAAAAAAATCCGTACAGGCGGTTTTGTAGATGAAATCTATGAAGATGATCTTGATGAAGAAGCACAGGAACAGGAACCAACCGTACGTCCGACACAAAATGTGCAGGCTGCAACAAGCGAGGCACATGAGCTTCTGAAAAAAGAAATTGCCGCTGCAACCGCAGATGACAGCCAGGAACTTCCGGATGACTACTTTGATGCACCGGGCAACCTTACTGAGAGAATTTCGCTTCTCGAAAGCGATCTTGCTGAAACAGAACCGGAGGATGAGGAAGAAGAGGTTGAAATCAAGAAACTTGCGATTCCAAGACGCTCAGCAGCTCAACTGGCAAATAAAGCGCGTAAGGCAGGAGATACTCCTGATATCGTAAGAGACTCTATTACAAAAGTAACATTGTTTGATTATTCGGATATCATTGCAGGGGAAGATGATGAAGAAGAGGATAACGAATAATATCTGAATTTAAATGTTACATATTATAAGAAATAATTACTTCTTATATATAAGAAGTAACGCAGAAAGCGGCTCGGGAGAAACTCCTGAAGCCGCTTTTGATATAACTGGAACGATAATTCCTGGGTAAAAGAGTATAAATAAAATTGTACTTATAAAAATACAAAAATAAATGAAAAAAGGACTTGCATAAGTGAAATGCCTTGTGTATAATAATCCTTGCTGTGACATGATAGCAATGAAGCGCGAGGTTGCCGTCAGGATATGACGGGTTTTCCGTGGAGCGAATGTCAAGTTAGGAAACTGACGACAAGTCACTGTACAAGTTCAGAAACCATCAACGGGATGGACGTGTGTAAAGAAGTCGAAAGACACACACGGAGATGTGTACAGTCGCCGCTTGTCGTACTGCATAATTGAGTACGAATAGGAGGAGACTTTTTTTATGGCAAATCAGGTAATGAGAATCACATTAAAAGCTTACGATCATCAGTTAGTAGATGCATCCGCAGCAAAAATCATCGAGACTGTTAAAAAGAACGGAGCAACAGTTAGCGGACCGGTTCCGCTTCCGACTAAGAAGGAAGTTGTTACAATCTTAAGAGCTGTTCACAAATATAAAGATTCCAGAGAACAGTTCGAGCAGAGAACTCACAAGAGACTTATCGATATCATGACACCAACTCAGAAAACAGTTGATGCACTTTCCAGACTGGAAATGCCTGCTGGTGTTAACATCGATATCAAGATGAAAACAAAATAATTTAAACTCGTTTTAAATGCCCTTTGGGCGTTTCAAAAAACTATATGATTGCCTTTTTGGTAATCCGCTATAAGGAGGAAGAAAGAAATGAAGAAAGCTATTTTAGCTACAAAAGTCGGAATGACTCAGATCTTCAATGAAGATGGCCAGTTAATCCCGGTAACCGTTTTACAGGCTGGTCCATGCGTTGTAACTCAGGTTAAGACAGAGGAAAACGATGGATACGCTGCAGTTCAGGTGGGCTATGGCGAAATCAGAGAAAAACTGGTTAACAAACCGGAAAAAGGTCACTTTGACAAAGCTGGTGTTGCAGCAAAGAGATTTGTAAAAGAATTCAGATTTGAAAATGCTGCAGAATACACTGTAGGACAGGAAATTAAAACTGATATCTTTGCAGACGGCGATCACATCGATGTAACTGCTGTTTCCAAAGGTAAAGGTTTCCAGGGTGCTATCAAGAGACATGGACAGTCCAGAGGACCTATGGCTCACGGCTCCAAATATCATCGTCATGCTGGTTCCAATGGTGCTTGCTCCGATCCGAGTAAAGTATTCAAAGGAAAACACATGCCGGGTCACATGGGAAATGTACAGGTTACTGTTCAGAACCTTGAGATCGTTCGCGTTGACACAGAAAATAACTTACTGTTAGTGAAAGGTGCTGTTCCAGGACCTAAGAAATCTCTGGTGACCATCAAAGAGACAGTAAAGTCTTTATAATGAGAAAGGAGGAGCATCAGAATGGCAAACGTAACAGTTTATAATATGGAAGGCAATGAAGTTGGAACAATGGAACTGAACGATGCAGTGTTCGGAGTAGAAATCAACGAGCATCTGGTTCATCTTGCTGTTGTTCGTCAGCTTGCAAATAATCGCCAGGGTACTCAGAAAGCAAAAACACGTTCTGAGGTAAGCGGCGGCGGAAGAAAACCGTGGAGACAGAAAGGAACAGGTCATGCAAGACAGGGTTCCATCCGTGCACCACAGTGGACTGGCGGCGGTGTAGTATTCGCTCCGGTACCGAGAGATTATGAAGTAAAAATGAACAAAAAAGAAAGAAGAGCAGCTCTGAAATCCGCTCTGACTTCTAAGGTTCAGGAAAATAAACTGGTTGTTGTTGACAGCCTTGCACTTGCAGAAGCAAAGACAAAAGAAATGCAGAAGGTTCTCACAAACCTGAAAGCAGACAAAGCTCTTGTTGTAACTGCTGATGATGATCAGAAAGTAGTTCTTTCTGCAAGAAACATTGCAGATGTACAGACTGCAACTGTAAACACTATCAACGTATATGATGTTATGAAACACAATACAGTAGTGGTTACAAAAGACGCAGTTGCATCCATTGAGGAGGTATACGCATAATGGCAGATATTAAATATTATGATGTAATTCTCAAGCCTGTAATCACAGAGAAATCCATGAACGCCATGGGTGAGAAAAAATATACATTCCTGGTTCATCCGGAAGCAAACAAGTCTCAGATCAAAGAGGCTGTTGAGAAAATGTTCGAAGGAACAAAAGTAAAGAGCGTAAACACCATGAACATGGATGGAAAGAAAAAACGTCGCGGTGTTACAGTTGGTAAAACAGCTAAAACTAAAAAAGCGATCGTAGCTCTTACAGAAGAAAGCAAAGATATCGAGATCTTCGAAGGATTATAATCCACGCTTTCTGAAGATATATGCTGGAAAGCATGATAACTAATATTCGAAAGGAGAAACATCATGGGAATCAAAACCTATAACCCATATACACCTTCCAGAAGACATATGACTGGATCTGATTTCTCTGAGATCACAACAAGTACCCCTGAGAAATCCTTAGTCGTATCTCTGAAGAAAAATGCTGGACGTAACAACCAGGGTAAAATCACTGTTAGACACCGCGGAGGCGGAAGCAGAAGAAAATACAGAATCATCGACTTCAAGAGAAGAAAAGATGGAATTCATGCTACTGTTAAGACAATCGAATACGATCCAAACAGAACAGCAAACATCGCTCTGATCAGCTATGAAGATGGTGAAAAAGCATACATCCTTGCTCCAGAAGGACTGAAAGTCGGACAGAAAGTCATGAACGGTCCGGAAGCAGAAATCCGTGTAGGAAACTGTCTGCCACTGGAACTTATCCCGGTTGGTACTATGGTACACAACATTGAGCTTCACCCAGGAAAGGGCGGACAGATGGTTCGTTCTGCTGGTAACGGTGCTCAGCTGATGGCTAAAGAAGGAAAATACGCAACATTAAGATTACCGTCTGGAGAAATGAGAATGGTTCCGCTTGTATGCCGCGCATCTATCGGTGTTGTTGGTAACGGCGATCACAACCTTGTTAACATTGGTAAAGCTGGACGTAAACGTCACATGGGAATCAGACCTACAGTTCGTGGTTCCGTAATGAACCCGAATGACCATCCGCATGGTGGTGGTGAAGGAAAGACCGGAATCGGTCGCCCAGGCCCGTGTACACCATGGGGCAAACCTGCTCTTGGTCTGAAGACCAGAAAGAAAAACAAACAGTCCAACAAGCTCATCGTAAGAAGACGCGATGGAAAAGCTTTATCAAAATAATAAGGAGGGTACAGAATGTCTCGTTCATTGAAAAAAGGACCTTTCGCAGACGCAAGCCTGCTTAAAAAGGTTGACGCTCTGAATGCTGCAAATGATAAATCTGTGATCAAAACATGGTCACGTCGTTCCACTATCTTCCCGTCCTTCGTAGGACATACAATCGCAGTACATGACGGAAGAAAACATGTGCCGGTATATGTAACAGAAGATATGGTAGGACATAAACTTGGTGAGTTCGTTGCAACAAGAACTTACAGAGGACACGGAAAAGACGAAAAGAAATCCGGCGTTCGCTAGTATTAAACTTAAAATAAATAATCTGCCTGTTGTCCCATAAGGGGCAGCAAGGCGGTGTTACCAGATATCGAAAAATTGGAAAGGAGGCACTTTAAAATGGCAAAGGGACATAGAAGCCAGATTAAGAGAGCCAGAAATGAGAGTAATAGAGAGACAAGACCGTCTGCAAAATTATCTTATGCAAGAATTTCTGTTCAGAAAGCCTGCTATGTATTAGATGCAATCCGTGGTAAAGACGTGCAGACAGCACTTGGTATCCTCACATATAATCCGAGATACGCTTCAAGCGTTCTGAAGAAACTGCTTGAGTCAGCAATCGCAAACGCAGAAAACAATAACGGAATGAGCGCAGATAACCTCTACGTTGCAGCGTGCTATGCAAACAAAGGACCTACAATGAAACGTATTCAGCCAAGAGCACAGGGTAGAGCTTACAGAATCGAGAAGAGAACAAGCCATATCACCATCGTGCTGGATGAAAGATAAGGAGGAAAAGCATGGGACAGAAAGTTAACCCACATGGCCTTAGAGTCGGTGTTATCAAGGATTGGGATTCCAGATGGTATGCAGAAGCAGATTTTGCAGATTACCTGGTTGAAGATTATAATATCAGAACATTTTTAAAGAAAAAACTTTACAGCGCAGGTGTTTCTAAAATCGAGATCGAAAGAGCATCTGACAGAGTTAAGATCATCATCTACACTGCTAAACCGGGTATCGTAATCGGTAAGGGCGGTTCTGAGATCGAAAAAGTTAAAGCTGAATTACAGAAATATACAGATAAGAAACTGATCGTAGATATCAAAGAAGTAAAGAGACCGGACAGAGATGCTCAGCTTGTTGCTGAAAACATTGCACTGCAGCTTGAGAACCGTATCTCCTTCAGACGTGCTATGAAATCTACAATGCAGAGAACAATGAAAGCTGGAGCAAAAGGAATCAAAACATCCGTATCTGGACGTCTTGGTGGAGCTGATATGGCTCGTACAGAGTTCTACAGCGAAGGAACTATTCCGCTTCAGACACTTCGTGCAGACATTGATTACGGATTTGCAGAAGCAGACACAACTTACGGAAAAGTTGGTGTAAAAGCTTGGGTATACAACGGTGAAGTACTTCCTACTAAAGGAAATAAGGAAGGGAGCGATAAATAATGTTAATGCCAAAAAGAGTAAAACGTCGTAAACAGTTCCGTGGCACCATGAAAGGTAAAGCCCTCAGAGGTAACAAAATCAATTATGGTGAATTCGGTCTTGTTGCTACCGAACCTTGCTGGATCAGATCTAATCAGATCGAAGCAGCCCGTGTTGCCATGACTCGTTATATCAAACGTGGTGGCCAGGTTTGGATTAAGATTTTCCCGGATAAACCAGTAACAGCGAAACCAGCAGAAACACGTATGGGTTCCGGAAAAGGTTCCCTTGAGTACTGGGTAGCAGTTGTTAAGCCAGGACGTGTAATGTTCGAAATCGCAGGCGTTTCTGAAGAAATCGCTCGTGAAGCATTACGTCTTGCGATGCACAAGTTACCATGTAAATGTAAAATCGTTTCTCGTGCAGACTTAGAAGGCGGTGATAACAGTGAAAATTAATAAATTCGTAGAAGATTTAAAGGCAAAATCAGCTGCAGAATTAAATGAAGAATTAGTAGCTGCTAAAAAAGAACTTTTCAATCTGAGATTTCAGAATGCAACCAATCAGTTAGACAATACAAGCAGAATCAAAGAGGTTCGCAAAAATATTGCCAGAATCCAGACAGTAATCACTGAGCAGGCAAACGCTGCGAAATAGTGATATATAGGAGGAAATAATCGTGGAAAGAAATCTGAGAAAGACCCGTGTGGGTAAGGTTGTCAGCAATAAGATGGACAAGACCATTGTTGTTGCTATCGAAGACCATGTAAAACATCCTCTTTACAAAAAAATCGTAAAGAGAACATATAAACTTAAAGCTCATGATGAAAACAATGAGTGCAATATCGGTGATACCGTTAAAGTTATGGAAACCAGACCGCTGTCCAAGGACAAAAGATGGAGACTGGTTGAAATTGTAGAGAAAGTGAAATAAGGAGGAAACCAGTATGATTCAGCAGGAAACAAGACTGAAAGTTGCCGACAACACTGGTGCAAAAGAAATCCTTTGTATTCGTGTTATGGGTGGCTCTACAAGAAGATATGCTAACATCGGTGATACTATCGTTGCTACTGTTAAAGATGCAACACCAGGCGGTGTTGTTAAAAAAGGCGATGTAGTAAAAGCTGTTGTAGTTCGTACAAAAAAAGGCGCTCGTCGTAAAGATGGATCTTACATCCGTTTCGATGAAAATGCAGCCGTAATCATTAAAGACGATTTAACTCCGAAAGGAACACGTATCTTTGGACCAGTTGCCAGAGAACTTCGTGAGAAAAAATTCATGAAGATCGTTTCCTTAGCTCCGGAAGTATTATAGGAGGGTGCCTAATGTCAGCTATGAAAATTAAAAAAGGCGATACTGTTAAAGTAATCGCTGGAAAAGATAAAGGCAAAGAAGGAAAAGTTCTTGCCGTTAACGTAAAAGACAACACCGTAATCGTTGAAGGTATCAACATGGTTACAAAGCACAACAAACCATCAGCTGCAAACCAGGCTGGCGGAATCACAACAAAAGAAGCTGCTCTTCATATTTCCAACGTAATGCTCGTTGTTGACGGAAAAGCTACAAGAGTTGGATTCCAGATGGATGGAGACAAAAAAGTACGTGTTGCAAAAGCAACAGGTAAAGTTATCGATTAATTAAGAGAGGAGGCATGACAGGTGAGTAGATTAAAAGAACTTTACAAAAATGAGATCATGGATGCCATGACCAAAAAATTTGGATATAAAAACGTTATGGAAGTGCCAAAACTCGATAAGATCGTTATCAATATGGGTGTTGGTGAAGCTAAAGAAAACGCTAAGCTTCTTGATGCAGCAATCGCTGATATGGAACTGATCACAGGCCAGAAAGCAATCGCAACAAAAGCTAAAAAATCTGTAGCTAACTTCAAAATCAGAGAGGGTA
Organism: Blautia sp. 210820-DFI.6.14; assembly: GCF_020558815.1. Lineage (NCBI taxonomy): Bacteria > Bacillati > Bacillota > Clostridia > Lachnospirales > Lachnospiraceae > Blautia > Blautia sp. 210820-DFI.6.14. The sequence continues at coordinate 16,918 of NZ_JAJCKS010000018.1, read as the reverse complement.
TGCCAATCGGTTGTAAGGTTACCTTAAGAGGCGAGAAGATGTATGAGTTCGCTGATCGTCTGATCAACCTTGCTCTTCCTCGTGTACGTGACTTCCGTGGTGTTAATCCAAACGCTTTCGATGGCAGAGGAAACTACGCACTGGGAATTAAAGAACAGCTGATCTTCCCAGAAGTTGAGTATGATAAGGTAGACAAAGTAAGAGGTATGGATATCATCTTCGTTACAACTGCTAAGACAGACGAAGAGGCTCGTGAGCTGTTAACTCAGTTCAATATGCCTTTTGCTAAATAAGGAGGAGAATTCGAATGGCTAAAACAGCAATGAAAATCAAACAGCAGCGCAAACAGAAATTCTCCACAAGAGAATACAGCCGCTGCAGAATCTGTGGACGTCCACATGCATACCTGAGAAAATACGGTATCTGCCGTATCTGCTTCCGTGAACTGGCTTACAAAGGTCAGATCCCGGGTGTTAAAAAAGCTTCTTGGTAATTTGATTTAGAAAATATATCGACATGTAAAGTCTGAAAAATTAGGAGGAAACTAACATGACAATGAGTGATCCAATCGCAGATATGCTTACAAGAATCCGTAACGCTAACACTGCAAAACATGATACAGTAGATGTTCCGGCATCCAAAATGAAAATCGCAATCGCAAACATCCTTGTAGATGAAGGATACATTGCAAAATACGATCTGATCGAAGATGGTGTATTCAAAACCATCCACATCACACTGAAATATGGTGAAACAAAGAACGACAAGATCATCACAGGACTTAAGAGAATCTCCAAACCAGGTCTTCGTATCTACGCTGGTAAAGATGAACTCCCGAGAGTACTTGGCGGACTTGGAATCGCAATTCTTTCCACAAACAAAGGTGTAATCACTGACAAAGAAGCTCGTAAACTTCAGGTTGGTGGAGAAGTTCTTGCATTCGTTTGGTAAGGTAAAAAATCTGCAAGCAGATTTTTATAGATGAAGGAAACACCATCGTCACTAAATTCGACAGCCGGCGCAATGCATCGACTTTCTCATTAAGTGTCGAGGTGTACTTTCACACTAAACTTGTACAGCACTTGTACTTGTTAAGTGGTTAATGCACTGAAAACAGAGAAGGAAGTACCTTCTCCGACAATTTAAGTAAGGAGGACAATATTATGTCACGAATCGGAAGACTTCCGGTAGCTATCCCGGCAGGCGTTGAAGTAAGCGTAGCTGCAGGTAACGTAGTAACCGTTAAAGGTCCTAAAGGAACACTCGAAAGAGCACTTCCAACCGAAATGGAAATCAAAGTAGAAGATGGTCATGTAGTAGTTACAAGACCAAATGATCTTAAGAAAATGAAAGCATTACACGGTCTGACAAGAAGCCTGATCCACAATATGGTAATCGGTGTAAGCGAAGGCTACACAAAAGAGCTTGAAGTTAACGGTGTAGGTTATAGAGCACAGAAACAGGGCAAGAAACTTGTTCTTTCTCTGGGATATTCTCACCCGGTAGAGATGGAAGATCCAGAAGGTCTGGAATCCAAAGTTGATGGAAACAAGATCATCGTTTCCGGTATCAGCAAAGAAAAAGTTGGCCAGTATGCAGCTGAAATCAGAGATAAGAGAAGACCGGAGCCATATAAGGGCAAAGGTATCAAGTATGCTGATGAAGTTATCAGACGTAAAGTCGGTAAGACTGGTAAGAAATAAATAAGGAGAGTGAGAATATGATTAATAAAGCATCCAGAGCGGAAATTCGCGAGAAAAAACATAGAAGAATCCGTCATCATCTCAATGGAACAGCTACTACTCCAAGACTGGCAGTATATCGTTCCAACAAGCATATGTATGCACAGATCATTGATGACACTGTAGGAAAAACTTTAGTATCTGCTTCTACTCTTCAGAAAGATGTAAAAGCTGAACTGGAAAATACTGATGATGTAAAAGCTGCAGCATACCTTGGAACTGTAATCGGAAAGAAAGCAGTTGAAGCAGGTATCGAAAGCGTTGTCTTCGACAGAGGAGGCTATATCTATCACGGTAAAGTAAAGGCACTGGCAGACGCAGCAAGAGAAGCTGGGCTGAAATTCTAAAAGGGAGGAAAAAGACACATGAAAAATAATCTTATTGATGCTAGTCAGTTAGAATTAGAAGATAAAGTAGTGTCAATCAAACGTGTTACCAAGGTTGTTAAAGGTGGCCGTAACTTCCGTTTCACAGCTTTGGTTGTTGTAGGTGACGGCAACGGACATGTTGGTGCAGGTTTAGGAAAGGCAGCTGAAATTCCGGAAGCTATCCGCAAAGGAAAAGAAGATGCCATGAAAAAACTGGTTACAGTTGCAAGAGATGAGAACAATTCCATCACTCATGACTATGTAGGTAAATTCGGAAGTGCTGAAATGCTTCTGAAACGTGCTCCGGAAGGTACTGGAGTTATCGCTGGTGGTCCAGCCCGTGCAGTCATCGAGCTTGCAGGAATCAAAAATATCCGTACAAAATGTATGGGATCCAGAAATAAACAGAACGTAGTTCTGGCTACTATCGAAGGATTAAGCAAACTGAAAACTCCGGAAGAAGTTGCAAAACTTCGCGGAAAATCTGTAGAAGAGATTCTGGCATAAGGAGGACAAAATAATGGCAAACACATTAAAAGTTACACTTGTTAAGTCTCCAATCGGTGCAGTTCCGAAACACAAAAAAACTGTAGCAGCTATGGGACTTACAAAAATGCACAAAACAGTTGAAATGCCTGACAATGCAGCTACAAGAGGAATGATCCAGCAGGTTCAGCATCTTGTAAAAGTAGAAGAAGCATAATAATTTCCAGAGATTGAATAATAAAAGGAGGTGCCAAAGATGGAATTATCAAACTTAAGACCAGCAGAAGGTTCTAAACATAGTGATAACTTCAGAAGAGGCCGTGGACATGGATCCGGAAACGGTAAAACAGCCGGAAAAGGACACAAAGGACAGTTAGCTCGTTCCGGACATAAGAAACCGGGATTTGAAGGTGGACAGATGCCTTTATACAGACGTCTTCCGAAGAGAGGTTTCAAGAATAGAAATTCTAAAGAAATCATCGCAATCAATGTAGACGTTCTTAATCGTTTCGAAGATGGTACAGATGTTACCGTTGAAACTTTACTGGAGAGCCGCGCAATTTCCAAAGCCGGAGACGGTGTTAAAATTCTTGGAAACGGTGAGCTGACCAAAAAACTTAATGTAAAAGTAAATGCTGTCAGCGAAACCGCAAAAGCAAAAATCGAAGCTGCAGGTGGTACAGTAGAGGTGATCTAATGTTTGAGACTCTTAAAAGTGCTTTTAGAGTGAAAGAGATGAGACGTAAGCTTCTCTACCTGTTAGCGATGATCTTTGTCATCCGTATAGGTTCGCAGCTTCCCATCCCGGGTGTGGATGGCAGCGTATTCAAACAGTGGTTCAAGAGCAATACCGGTGATGCATTCAATTTCTTTGATGCATTCACCGGTGGTTCCTTTGAAAGCATGTCTGTTTTTGCGTTGAACATCACACCATACATTACATCTTCCATTATTATCCAACTTTTGACAATTGCAATTCCTGCTCTGGAGGAAATGCACAGAGATGGTGAAGAGGGAAGAAAGAAAATGACTGCGATTACCCGTTATGTCACAGTTGGTCTGGCTCTTTTTGAGTCTATTGCCATGACAATCGGATTCAGCCGTGGAAATATCGTAAAAGATATGAATTTCTTAAAGGCAGTTGTAGTAATCGCTAGCCTTACAGCCGGTTCTGCTATGCTGATGTGGATCGGTGAACGTATCACAGAAAAGGGTGTTGGAAATGGTATTTCTATCGTTCTTGCGGTTAATATCGTATCCAGAATTCCAAGTGATATGACAACTCTTTATGAGAACTTTATTAAGGGAAAAACAATTGCAAAAGGAATGCTTGCAGGAGTGATTATTTTTGCAATTATTATGGTTGTAGTTGTATTTGTCCTTATTCTTAATGGAGCAGAGAGAAGGATTCCTGTTCAGTACTCCAAAAAGATGGTTGGCAGAAAGATGATGGGCGGCCAGGCCACCAACATCCCATTGAAAGTTAACACCGCAGGTGTTATCCCGATCATCTTTGCTTCCTCAATCATGTCATTCCCGGGTGTTATCGCGCAGTTTGCCGGTAAGACAAACGGAACAGGCATCGGAAGCGAGATTCTGAGAGGTCTTTCTTCAAGTAACTGGTGTAATCCATCCCAGCTACAGTATAGCTGGGGACTGCTTGTATACATTGTACTTTGTGTATTCTTTGCATATTTCTACACTTCTATCACATTTAATCCGTTGGAAGTCGCAGATAATATCAAAAAGCAGGGTGGTTTTATCCCAGGTATTCGTCCTGGAAAACCAACATCAGACTATTTGACTAAAATGCTTAATTATATTATATTTATAGGTGCGGTAGGCCTGATTATTGTGGCAGTAATTCCGTTCTTCTTCAATGGTGTATTTGGAGCACATGTTTCATTTGGTGGAACATCTATCATCATCGTCGTTGGTGTTGTTCTTGAAACATTGAAGCAGATCGAGTCTCAGTTGCTTGTCCGCAATTACAAAGGCTTTCTGAACAGCTAAAACGAAGGCTGTGGTGTGAAAGCATCACAGTCTTTTTTGCTTTATGGAAATTTCTATAAAGCTTATGCTTCATAAAGAAAAAGGAGGGTATTTATTATGCGTATTATTATGTTAGGTGCACCGGGAGCTGGAAAGGGAACACAGGCAAAGAAAATTGCTGAAAAATATGGAATTCCGCACATTTCCACTGGGGATATTTTCCGTGCAAACATTAAAAATGGTACTGAATTGGGGAAAAAAGCAAAGACATATATGGATCAGGGACTTTTAGTACCAGATGAATTAACCTGTGATCTTGTAGTAGACAGAATTCAGCAGGATGATGCAAAGAACGGATACGTACTGGATGGTTTCCCGAGAACGATTCCTCAGGCAGAATGCCTGACAGCCGCTCTTGAAAAACTGGGAAGCAAAATTGACTACGCAATTGATGTAGATGTACCGGATGACAATATTGTGAACCGCATGTCAGGAAGAAGAGCATGCCTGAAATGTGGAGCAACTTATCATATTGTATATGCTGCACCGAAGGTAGAAGATGTTTGCGATACCTGTGGCGAAAATCTTGTACTCCGTGATGACGATAAACCAGAAACCGTTTCCAAACGTCTGAAGGTTTATCATGAACAGACACAGCCGCTGATTGACTATTACACAAAACAGGGTGTTTTGAAGACGGTAGACGGAACAGCTGCACTGGATAAAGTTTTCCAGGCAATCGTCGAAATCTTGGGAGAATAAAGATGTCAGTTTCTATTAAGTCAGAACATGAAATTGAGCTTATGAGACATGCCGGTCATTTACTGGAACAGGTTCATGATGAATTGGCTTCTCACATTAAGCCGGGAATCAGCACAAAAGAACTGGATCGAATTGGTGAGGATATGATCCGCTCTATGGGCTGCATTCCGAACTTTAAAAATTATCAGGGCTTTCCAGCATCATTTTGCATCAGTCTGAATGATGAAGTCGTACATGGAATCCCGTCCAGACAGAAGATCATCCAGGAAGGCGATCTTGTAAAGATTGACGCCGGACTGATCTATAAAGGATATCATTCAGATGCAGCGCGTACTTATGCAGTCGGTGAGGTATCTCCGGAAGCAAAACAGCTGATGGAAGTTACAAAGCAGAGCTTTTTTGAAGGAATCAAATTTGCAAAAGCCGGAAATCATCTGAACGATGTTTCCAAGGCAATTGGTGCATATGCTGCAAAATTCAACTACGGAATCGTACGTGACCTGGTAGGACACGGAATCGGAACTCATCTTCATGAAGATCCGCAGATCCCGAATTTCCCACAGAAACGTAGAGGCATCAAGCTGATGCCGGGTATGACACTTGCAATCGAACCGATGATCAATCTTGGACGCGCAGATGTAGCGTGGGAAGATGATGAGTGGACGGTTGTAACGATGGACGGTTCACTTTCTGCACATTATGAAAACACCATTCTGATCACGGATGGAGAACCGGAAATTCTGACTCTTACAAAATGACAGATGACACAGGAGGTTTATAATGTCTAAAGCAGATGTAATCGAAGTGGAAGGTACTGTATTAGAGAAGCTGCCTAATGCGATGTTCAAAGTAGAACTGGAAAACAAGCATGTAGTGCTGGCACATATCAGCGGAAAGCTGCGTATGAACTTTATCCGTATTCTTCCTGGAGATAAGGTAACAATAGAACTTTCTCCATATGATCTTTCTAAGGGACGTATTATCTGGAGAGATAAATAAAACCTTGAGGGGGACAGGCTCACAGTTGCGAAGGCCGCATGTCCCCCTCAAACTCCCCCTCTTGGCCACGCCGGCTTACAGGGGGAGTTTTTCATTTATGAAGATTACAAAACTCCAGCTTGCAGAAATATAAAAGCTATCGACTAAATCCTGTATTCTACGTTACCAAAGTAGGCAGGCTAAGCCGATTAATTTATATTTCTTATATACGGGTGTAGCCGAAGGCGGTCTGCGACCAACTACTGTCAGCGACCACCCACCCGTTGCTATGTATTCAAATGCTACAGTCAGGAGATAGAAGGATGGTACTTCCAGACGGTAAACGTAGATTTCGTCATATGATTTGTGCTAGCTGATGCCACCGAACGCACTGTTTGAGGCGAAGCCGAGTTTGCGTGAATGGCATCAAACAAGCGCACGAATCATATAGAAATCGAAGTGTGTCAGGAAGTACCATCCTTCTCATCTCCGTAACGTACCATTTCTACATTCTACTCCAACAAAAAAATTAACAAAAATTTAAAATTAGGGCTTGCATAATCCAATCGATAGTGTTAATATATCATATGTACGCGCAAAGACTGTGTGTATGAACTGCAGATTCAAGCCTATATTACGGAAAAGGAGGATTTCCAGTGAAAGTAAGATCATCTGTAAAGCCGATCTGCGAAAAATGCAAGATCATCAAAAGAAAAGGATCTATCAGAGTAATCTGTGAAAATCCAAAACACAAACAGCGTCAGGGTTAATTGACAAGTTTGTGAAACGTGCGGCTGCAGTTTGATACACCCGGAAGGGTTGTTCGAACTGTTTTAATATCTTATTAAAGAAGCATGTATTGCCTAATACCGAGAGGCAACAGCGTCCGTGAGGACACAATTTCGGAAAGGTCGCTTTACGCCAAAAGCGGCTGGGTGTTTTACCGAGGCACCCCAATTAGGAAACTAGAAAATCAGGAAGCTTGTGAAGATATACCCCATTTCACCTTGCAAGACAGCAAGTGGTATAATTCAGAAGACTATCCAAAAAGAAAATGGAGGAAACAGTACATGGCTCGTATAGCTGGTGTAGACTTACCAAGAGACAAACGTATCGAAATCGGCCTTACCTATATCTATGGTATCGGCAGAACAAGCGCTGACAAAATTCTTGCTCAGGCAGGTGTAAATCCTGACATTCGTGTCAGAGACCTGACAGATGATGATGTTAAGAAAATCAGTGCTGTAATTGATGAAACAATGACAGTTGAAGGTGATCTTCGTCGTGAAATCGCTCTGAATATCAAGAGACTGCAGGAAATCGGATGCTACAGAGGTATCCGTCATCGTAAAGGACTTCCGGTTCGTGGCCAGAAGACCAAAACAAACGCTAGAACACGCAAAGGTCCTAAGAGAACCGTTGCAAATAAGAAAAAATAATAAGTAACAGATAATTGATTATAAAAAGGAAAGTGTAGGTTAGTTTTAAAATGGCAAAGACAACCAGAAAAGCGACAACAAAACGTCGTGTTAAGAAAAACGTTGAACACGGACAGGCACATATCCAGTCTTCTTTTAACAACACAATTGTTACTCTGACAGACAGCGAAGGAAACGCTCTTTCATGGGCAAGTGCTGGTGGTCTGGGATTTAGAGGTTCAAGAAAATCTACCCCTTATGCAGCACAGATGGCAGCTGAGACTGCAACAAAAGCTGCTTTAATTCATGGTTTAAAAACTGTTGATGTTATGGTTAAAGGACCAGGATCAGGACGTGAAGCTGCAATCCGTGCACTTCAGGCATGTGGTCTTGAAGTAACAAGTATCCGTGACGTAACACCGGTTCCGCACAACGGATGCCGTCCACCAAAACGCAGAAGAGTCTAATTTTAGGAGGTAGCTTGAAATGGCAGTAAATAGAGTTCCTGTTCTGAAAAGATGCAGATCCCTCGGCCTGGATCCGATTTATTTAGGAATTGATAAAAAATCTACAAGACAGTTAAAACGTGCAAACAGAAAAGTGTCTGAGTACGGTTTACAGTTAAGAGAAAAACAGAAAGCAAAATTCATCTACGGAGTTCTGGAAAAACCTTTCCACAACTACTACAACAAAGCTGACAGAATGCCAGGACAGACTGGTGAAAACCTTATGGTTCTTCTGGAAAGCAGACTTGACAACGTAGTATTCCGTATGGGACTTGCTAGAACCAGACGTGAAGCTCGTCAGATCGTTGACCACAAGCATGTACTTGTAAACGGAAAATGTGTAAACATTCCGTCTTACCTTGTAAAAGCTGGTGACACAATCGAAATCAAAGAAAAATGCAAAGGTTCTGAAAGATACAAAGGAATTCTGGAAGTAACAGGTGGAAGACTTGTTCCGGAATGGCTTGATGTAAATCAGGAAGCTTTAAGCGGAACTGTAAAAGAACTTCCAAGAAGAGAAGCTATTGATGTTCCGGTTAACGAAATGCTTATCGTCGAGTTGTACTCTAAATAATGCATTTTAAATTAAATACCCTCAAATGTTGACAAACCCAGAAGGAGGGACTTATAGTGTTTGATTTTAATAAACCAAAAATCGAAATTACGGAAATTTCCGAAGATAAAAAATTTGGCAGATTTGTAGTAGAACCTCTGGAAAGAGGATATGGAACTACACTTGGTAATTCTCTCAGAAGAATTATGCTGTCATCCCTCCCGGGAGCAGCAGTCAGCCAGGTTAAGATTGATGGAGTCCTTCATGAATTCAGCTCTATTCCGGGCGTGAAAGAGGACGTTTCAGAAATCATCATGAATCTGAAAAGCCTTGCTATCAAGAATAACAGTGCCGACAATGAACCAAAGACCGCATACATTGAGTGTGAGGGCAAAGGTGTCGTAACTGCTGCTGATATTCAGGCAGATCAGGATATCGAAATCATGAATCCAGATCAGGTCATTGCTACTCTGAACGGTGGCAAAGACTGCAGACTGGCTATGGAGCTTACAATCACACGTGGACGTGGATATGTAAGTGCTGACAAGGGAAAAACAGACGATATGCCGATCGGTGTACTCGCTGTAGATGCAATCTATACTCCGGTTGACCGAGTAAACATGATTGTTCAGAACACCCGTGTTGGACAGATCACTGATTACGATAAACTTACATTGGATGTATATACCAATGGTACACTGGATCCGGATGAGGCTGTCAGCCTTGCTGCTAAGGTACTGAGCGAACATCTCAGCCTTTTCATTGATCTTTCTGAGAATGCTAAGACTGCAGAAGTCATGATCGAGAAAGAAGACAATGAAAAAGAAAAAGTTCTTGAAATGAGCATTGATGAGCTTGAACTTTCTGTTCGTTCTTACAACTGCCTGAAGAGAGCCGGTATCAATACAGTAGAAGAACTTTGCAACAAAACTTCTGATGACATGATGAAGGTTCGTAACCTTGGTCGTAAGTCCTTAGAAGAAGTACTTGCTAAACTGAAAGAACTGGGATTACAGCTTCAGCCGACTGAAGAGTAATTTCATTCAGCAAATATGAGCGGGGATGCCTAAGCATTTATACAGTAAGACCGAACAAGCATGTATGGATGTCCCGCAGATGGAGGAAAATAAAATGGCAAAATATAGAAAATTAAGCAGAACTTCTGATCAGAGAAAAGCTCTGTTAAGAAACCAGGTGACAAATCTTCTGTACCACGGAAAAATCGTTACCACTGAAGCAAAAGCAAAAGAAATTCGCAAGATCGCCGAAAGCCTTATCGCTATGGCAGTACGTGAAAAAGACAATTTTGAGACAGTTACAGTAACTGCAAAAGTTGCACGTAAAGATGCTGATGGTAAGAGAGTAAAAGAAGTTGTAGACGGTAAGAAAGTTACTGTATACGATGAAGTTCAGAAAGAAATCACTAAAGATGCTCCGTCCAGACTGCACGCTCGTCGTCAGATGGCAAAAGTTTTCTATTCTGTTAAAGAAGTACCTGCAAAAGGTGCTGGCAGAAAGAAAAATACCAAAGACATCGATATGACTAAGAAGATGTTCGAGGAAATCGCACCTAAATACGCTGGACGTAACGGTGGTTACACAAGAATCGTTAAGATTGGACCGCGTAAAGGTGACGCTGCAATGGAAGTACTCATTGAGTTAGTATAATCTTTATGATGATCAAGGGATGTCTCTTCGGAGGCATCTCTTTTTTTATTCCCGTTAATTTATTCCATAAGGTTGATAAATTTCGCATTTTAGCGTAAAATCATTTACAAACACTATTTATAGAAAAAGGAATTGCTGTGGCGGAAGATACAGCAACAAAAGGATACAAACTATGAACATACGAAGAATAGCAGCAATCTGGGCAGCAAAAGCTGCCGGTGCCGGCTGTAAGCTACTGGGACGTCAGGGTGTTACCTGGGCAGGAAAGATTGCATTAAAAATATATCCACCGATTTTGCAGGAGCTTGCTGCAGAAGTACGGAAAGACATTTTTGTAGTCTGTGGAACCAATGGTAAGACAACTACCAATAATATGCTCTGTGCAGCTCTGGAGGAAGAAGGGAACAAAGTTATCTGCAATCACACCGGATCCAATATGCTGAACGGTGTTGTGGCTGCGTTTGCACTTAGTGCCGGAATGAATGGACATATTGATGCGGATTATGCCTGTATTGAAGTAGATGAGGCATCTACCAGACATATTTTTACAAAGATCAAACCGAATTATATGGTTATGACGAATCTTTTTCGAGATCAGCTGGACCGTTACGGTGAGATTGATATTACCATGAATATCCTTGAAGAAATGATCCGCAAAGTTCCGGACATGAAACTGATCGTAAATGGTGATGATGCACTGTCGGCATATCTTGCCAAGGACAGTGGCAATGCATGTATTTATTACGGAATCAGTCGTCCGGTCATGAAAAATGAAACAAACGAAATCCGGGAAGGACGTTTCTGTAAATGCTGCGGGGAAAGACTTCAGTACAGCTTTTATCATTACAGTCAGCTTGGTGATTACAGGTGTCCGAAATGCGGATTCAAGCGTCCAACACCTGACTTTGATGCAGAGGATGTAAAAGTAGGAGATCAGCTTTCTTTTTCTGTTGAGAACAGACGTATTGTAGCGAATTATAAGGGATTTTATAATGTATATAATATTCTGGCGGCTTATGCAGGAATCCGGACAGCCGGACTTAAGGCTGAACATTTTAGTGATATGCTGAAAAAATTTAATCCGGAGAATGGAAGAATGGAGCAGTTCCGCATCAAAGGAACCAGTGTGATCCTGAATCTTGCCAAGAACCCGGCTGGATTTAACCAGAATATTTCCGCAGTCATGCAGGATCGTAGTCCAAAAGATGTGATCATCGCGATCAATGATAATGCACAGGATGGAATCGATATATCCTGGCTTTGGGATGTCGATTTTGACCGTTTCAGCGATGAAAGTGTACGTTCTATTACCGTCAGTGGTATCCGTTGTCAGGATATGCGTCTGCGAATGAAATATGTGGATATCCCGTCTGTGCTGGAAGCTGATGTAGAAAAGGCAATCCGTGACCGTGTAGAAGATGGAACCGGAAACCTTTATGTACTGGTCAACTACACCGCATTGTTCAGTACCAGAAATATTCTGAAGAAACTGGAGGGAGAACACAAATGAAACTTACAATAGGTCATTTATATCCGGATCTTCTGAATCTGTATGGCGACAGAGGAAATATCCAATGTTTAATGAAACGTTGTCAATGGCGTGGTATTGAGGCGGAAACTATTGCCTATGAAATCGATGATACAATCGATTTTTCCAAGCTGGATATCGTACTTCTCGGAGGCGGATCTGACCGGGAACAAATGTTGGTCTGTGAAAAACTGAAGACTATTCAGAAAGACTTTAAGGCATATGTTGAGGATAATGGTGTCGTGATCGCAATCTGCGGTGGATACCAGCTTTTGGGAAAATATTACAAGACCGAGCAGGGAATGATCACAGGACTTGACCTGGTTGATATGTATACGGAACAGGAAGAAGGACGTCTTATCAGTAATATTGTACTGCAAAGTGATCTTTTTGATATGCCGGTCGTAGGATTTGAGAATCATGGCGGCAGGACCTGTATCAATAACAACAAACCATTGGGTAAGGTACTTTATGGTTCAGGAAATGATGGCAAATCCGGATATGAGGGTGTTGTTTACAAGAATGTGATCGGAACTTATCTTCATGGTCCCCTCCTTCCGAAGAACCCGCAGCTTGCCGACTGGCTCATTGAGCATGCACTTAAGAAAAAATATGGCGAAGAGACCGTGCTGACACCATTGGATGACAGTCAGGAAAAGGAAGCCAATGATTATATCGTGCATCGCTTTGTGCACGAAAATAAATAAAAGTAAAGCAGGTACCTGAAGTAACAAAAGCATAAATAACTGATCAGGAAACAGAGAATGAGGGAATGAATATGGCAAAATCACGTAATCAGAAAGGGAAGATCCTGGTGATTGAACATCTTCTCCAGGGAACAGGAGAAAGCCGGATAGTGACGATGCAGGAAATCCTTGATAAACTTCTGGAATATGGAATCACTGCAGAGAGAAAGAGTATCTATGATGATATAGAAGCTCTTCGAGAATTTGGACTGGATGTTCAGTACAAAAGAGGCAGACCAGGTGGATATTATCTGGCCGGGGGACAGGAAATTGCTGCGGCACCGGAGTCAGTTCACACAAAAGAGGAAGCAGGGATTTCAAAAAATGCAGAGACAGAAAAAAAATCAGAACCAGTGATCATTTACAAAGAGAATACACTTGATAAAGAAGAAATTCAGAACACAGAGAAGGCAATGAAACTGCAGTGTGATGCTTCCAGAGAAAAAGAGATCCGGGAGTACTTTGGCAGTTATGGAGAGTACAAATTAAAAGAATCCGGCTATTTACATGTAACGGTGCCGCATATTGCAGGACCAAAATTTTACGGATGGCTGGCAATGATGGGAAAAGATGTTCATATTCTGAAACCAAAGAAAACGGCAGCATCTTACCGTGATTATCTGAAAACTCTTGCAAAAGAGTATAAGGGTGTATAGAAAGGAAAACAGCATGAAAAAAAAAGCAGTATGTATGTTACTGGGAGTGCTTCTGACGGGAACATTGCTTACCGGATGTGGTAAAAACAAGGCAACAGAGGCTGCCAGCGAAAGCGCACAGACCGAAAAGGAAGGAACCGGAGAGAGAACAGCTGATTCTGCAGAGGATGACCAGAAGAAGACTGATGAAACAGCGGATACGAAAACAGATAAAAAAGCAGAGAAGGGTACAGACGCTGAGGAAACAGGAGAGGATGCTTCTGAAACAGAAGAAAACAGAGAAAAGATTGCAGTACTTCTTCCAGATGAACAGAACTGGACGAGAGATGCAAAAGAACTGGAAGTACAGTTTGAAGAAGACGGATATGATCCGATTCTTCTTTATGCAGATAATGACAGCTCCAAACAGGTGTCTCAGATCCAGCAGATGGCAGCCGAAGAGGTATCTGCCATGGTGATCGCCCCGGTAGATCCTTATGGTCTGGCAGATGTACTTGCAGATGTAAAGGATGCAGAGATAGAGATACCGGTGATTTCCTATGATGATCTGATCATGAATACGGATGGAATAAAATATTATGTTACATTTGGCGGTCGTCAGGTGGGCCAGATGATAGCAAAACAGATTATAGACAGTGAGGAACTTGACAAAGTACAGGAGGCGAAAGAATCAAAAACAATAGAATTCTTTATGGGATCTCTGGATGATACACAGGCATTGTTCCTCTATAATGGAGTAATGGAAACATTGCAACCGTATATCGATGATGGAACACTGATATGTAAATCCGGCAAAACCTCTTTCGATGATACAGGAATTCTTCGTTGGAGTTCTGAGATCGCCAAAACGAGAATGACAGATATTCTTACAGAATATTATCCAGATGGTGCAGTTCCGGATATTATCTGCACCGGATTTGATGATGCTGCGATGGGAACGGAAGAAGCTCTGGAAGAAGCTGGATTTGTTCCGGGAACCGAAAACTGGCCGTTGATCAGTGGTGCCGGATGCAATGAGGAAGGTGTTCGCAGAATTGCAGAGGGAAAACAGACGTTCAGCATTTTTATGGATCGAAGAGAGCTTGCCGATCAGTGTGAAGAGATGGTAAACATTTATCTGCATGGGGAAGATGATCCGGAAGTCAATGATTATGAACAGTATGATAATGGAATTAAGATCATAGCCAGCTATCTTTGTGAGCCACAGCTGATCGATGGTGAGAATTATGAAATCCTGATTGATAATGGATACTATACAGAAGATGAAGTGAAACCGTTGGCAACGCCGACACCGACAGAAGAACCGGTAACGCCGACACCCACAGATGCAGCAGGACCAACAGAGACAGTAACACCGTCTCCGACAGAAACTGCAGAATCAACAGAGACTGTGACACCAACCCCGGAGCAGAAAGATGAAAAAAAGGCAACACCAACTCCGAAACCAAAGGTGACATTAAAAAAATCTGAAAAAAGCAAAAACTGAAATCATAACCAGTAAAATTACATAAAAAAAACTCCGAAGCAAAATTCGGAGTTTTTTATGTCTGGGGATTATTCACGGAAAGTCAAAGAATCATCAGTCATGGAATCCACAATTGCAAGAGATTCCAGTCTTACACCCATATCACGGATCTTCTGACCACCATTCTGAAAGCCTTTTTCGATAACGATTCCGGCACCTTCAAGGGTTGCACCGGATTTTTTGACGATATCGATCAGACCGAGCAGTGCACATCCGTTTGCAAGGAAATCATCAATCAGAAGTACATGATCTTCCGGTCCAAGGAATTTCTTGGATAAGATAACATCATAGACTTTTTTGTGAGTGAAGGATTCAACCTTTGAACAGTACATTTCTCCATCAAGGTTCAGGCTCTGCGCTTTTTTTGCAAAAACGACAGGAACATCAAAATACTGTGCGGCAATGCAGGCAATTCCAATGCCGGAAGCTTCAATTGTGAGAATTTTTGTAATCGGGCAATCGGCAAAACGTCTCTTAAATTCTTTGCCAATTTCATTGATGAGAGTAATATCCATCTGATGATTTAAAAAACTGTCAACCTTTAAAATATTACCCGGTTTTACGATTCCATCTTTCAGTATACGCTCCTTTAAAAGCTGCATGATTTCTCTCCTTTGATCTGTAAACGTTTTTTCTAAAATTATATCTATGATACTCTATTCTTCGAAGAAGTTCAATTCTTTTCGACAAAAATTTATGTAAAGTTACAAAAATATTGGAGGCGAAAATGTCCTTTATACTGGACAATTTTGGTCGGACATTGCAAAAGAGAAAAGAGTCTGCTACAATGATATTAATTTCAGAAAATTATAAAACAGGAGGAAGTAAGATGAGCGGACAGCGATATACGGTCAATGCTATGGGAGAGCAGTGCCCGATTCCTGTAGTAAAGACAAAAAAAGTTTTGGACAGCATTCAGGGAGATGCCGAGATCGAAGTATTGGTCGATAATGAAACAGCGGTACAGAATCTCACCAGAATGGGTAAAAATACAGGTGCAGAAGTGTTCTCCGAGAAAAAAAGTGACAAAGAATTTCATGTGTTCATTCGTGTGAAGGACCGTCAGCCGGTGACAGACACAAAGGCCGAAGAAGTATCCTGCATTCCGGATGTGAAAGGAGATTTCGTGGTCGCAGTGGATACAGCGACAATGGGAAGAGGAAATGATGAACTGGGCAAAGTTCTGATGAAAGGATTCCTTTTTGCAGTGACACAGCTGGATGAACTTCCAAAGACCATGCTTTTTTATAATGGAGGCGCAACACTGACGACAGAAGGTTCTGATTCACTGGAGGATCTGAAGAGTCTGGAAGCACAGGGAGTGACGATCAAGACCTGTGGAACCTGCCTTAATTACTATGGCCTGACAGAGAAACTCTGCGTGGGAGAAGTTACCAATATGTATGATATTGTAGAGACAATGGCAAAAGCTTCCAAAGTTATAAAACCATGATTCAGAAGATACCAAGGTATTTGCTGACATTTCACAGCACAAGCGGGGCAATAGCTGTAGAGAGATTTTGCAAAAAACATAAGATTCCGGGAAGACTGATCCCTGTGCCGAGAGAAATTTCTGCAAGCTGTGGCTTATCCTGGGCGGTAGAGGCAGAGCAGGAGAAATGTCTGACTCAGGTTGAACTTGAATTTGAAGATGAGATCGAAGGCAAATGGCTGCTGGATATTTAGATCAGCAACAATGGATAACCGTGATGCGTTTGGAGAGAGTATGAAAGAGTATGAAGTAATTTGGGAGATTTTTAACAAATGTCCCAGAAACCAGATGAGGGATGTATTTGTAGAAGAAGTGGAAATTGAGGATCCTGAGGAATATATAAAAAAGAAATTCCAGGGAAAAGAGGTTTCTTATGACAAAACAGTTCTTAACGATGGAACGATCATCTTTGACATTGTTACGTCGCAGATAAAACAGAGATGTGTAGGTTTGTCAAACATATGTTACACCCCGATCAATAAATTCCCTCAGAACAGT
>NZ_JAJCKS010000162.1:0-204 GCF_020558815.1 Blautia sp. 210820-DFI.6.14 | reverse complement strand
GATATAACGGATTTGCGATTAGTTGATTCAGAATATATGTCTGGTACCAGAACAAAAATCCACGATTTTGATTGCAAAGTTAAGGGAGAAGCGAATCGACTTCAATACACATTAGAATATCATGATGATGGAGAAGGTTTCACGATTCACGGGAGTTTGACAGTTGCATAATTAAAATAGTACGTGCAGGCCGCATAAAGCCTG
>NZ_JAJCKS010000161.1:0-206 GCF_020558815.1 Blautia sp. 210820-DFI.6.14 | reverse complement strand
GGAAGAGAAAAAAGCAGTGGATGGTCAAGATATTTACACGACGCTAGATAGTCGCTTGCAAAATACCTTAGAAGATTTAATGACGCAAGTTAATGAAAAATATGAACCAGTTTCTATGACTGCCATGTTAATGGAAGCAAAAACAGGCGAAATTGTTGCCATGTCTCAACGGCCAACATTTAATCCTGAAACGAAACAAGGGTTAG
>NZ_JAJCKS010000160.1:0-206 GCF_020558815.1 Blautia sp. 210820-DFI.6.14 | reverse complement strand
AACCAACGACACTGCGGTTAACAGCCGCATGCTCTACCGACTGAGCTAAGGAGGAATAAATATATTATTTGACTCCCTAGTTTGTGGTGTTGCAGACCTTTGCCTTACCACTTGGCTATGGCACCAAATTTAATTGTTTCCTTAAAGGAAGTGACTCCAAGGGGATTTGAACCCCTGTTACCGCCGTGAAAGGGCGGTGTCTTAAC
>NZ_JAJCKS010000159.1:0-209 GCF_020558815.1 Blautia sp. 210820-DFI.6.14 | reverse complement strand
ATCAAAATCTATTGAAAGCGTTCTGGAACAAACCTACCAGAAGTGGGAATTATTACTCATTGATGATGGAAGTAAAGATGATTCTATTGATATTGCACTTGCCTTTATGGAAAAAGATTCAAGAATCTTTTTACTGAAAAATGAACAGAACATGGGCATTGCAAAGACCAGAAATAAAGGAATTGAAGCTTCAAAGGGACAATATATTG
>NZ_JAJCKS010000158.1:0-209 GCF_020558815.1 Blautia sp. 210820-DFI.6.14 | reverse complement strand
CCGTGGCTCAGTTTATTTTTTTATCCGTACAAACGAGACTGTTCCGCAGATTATGTAGAACAGACAGAGTACGATTCCGATAGTGAGAACATACGAGAATAAAGATGAACTTAAGAACGAGATAAACAAAAGTTTGTTGAATTAAAAATGCGTATATGGTTGATTGGTGTGTGCGGTAATATACTATATTCAGAAAAACTATTCAGGAG
>NZ_JAJCKS010000017.1:0-76924 GCF_020558815.1 Blautia sp. 210820-DFI.6.14 | reverse complement strand
CTTCGCTCGGCTTTGGTGCCTCACTTGGTTTCGGAGCTTCGCTTGGCTTTGGTGCCTCACTTGGTTTCGGAGCTTCACTTGGTGCCGGAATCACATCACTTGCACTTCCAAAACAGAAATCCATACCGGACCACGGAATCACAAATCCATGAGACCAGTATTCTCTTCCCCCAAGGCTCGGGCACATATTACTTTCATCCCAATAATTGAATGACGAAGTAAATGTCATTGTCTGTGTATATGTTTTTCCCGTTTCCGGATCTGTAAATGTCACATCTTTTGTAATAGATACTGTGTATTCAATCGGGCAGGCATATGTCCCTGTCGGAAAGACTCCTGCAATGTGGATCTGTCCCTGTCCCATAACGATTGTTCCCACATAATCCGGAGAAACTGTAATGTTTCCAAGATCTCCTTCATCAAAGACTACTGTCTGAGTTAAAGTTTTATCTCCAACCGTCAATGAAGCAGATGCCACTCTTGACAAGTCAATATGACTGACTGTACCTGAAACAGCAAGACCCGTTTCTTCTGCCGCTGTACCAGCCTCTTCTGCTGCAAGTACTTTTTCACTTTCTTCCGGTGTCTCCTCCGGGTCAATCGTATTCTCTGTTACATCTGTTTCTTCTGCATCTTTTTCAACATCTTCACTGCCAGCTTCTGATTCAGAATCCTCTGCTGTATCCTGTTCTTCAGAATCCGTTTCTTCCGAACTTTTTTCTTCGTCCGCTTTTGTTTCCTCTTCGTCAGTATTTTTTTCTTCAGAATCTGTATCTGTGCTTTCCTGTGCATTTTCGTCAGAAGCTGTGGTTTCCTGTTCCGTAGGATATTCGTCAGAAGCCATGGCAATGCTTGCGCCCTGCATGATCATTGCAGCACCAACAAGGCATACGGCAACCTTTTTCCATCCCAGCCATTTTCTATACATTTCTTTCTTCCTCCTCGTTTTCAGAGGCAGCACCCGGCTGCCCCTGACACATAAATGGATTTTATTTCTTATTTAACTTTAACCTTTGATGATCTGCTGCTCCAGGATGACCAGATTTTCCTGCCGTTTACGGCCTTGCAGCTGCGTACACGAACGTAATAATTCTTTTTGCCTGTAAGCCCCTTCAGAACAGTCTTTCCAATCTTATTATTCGTGATTGTTACAGTTTTTGTGGACTTACCTTTAAACTTTTTACTCTGGCTGTACTGTACAACATACTTCGTTGCCTGTCCGTCACGTTTCCAGCTTACATTCAATGTTCCCTTTGCACCTTTTTTAACAGAAGGTTTTTTCAATGTCTTAAGCTTGATCGTAAAGGCTGCCTTGCCTGCGTATTTTGCAAATTTGCCCTTGCCTTTAACGATCACGGTTGCGTAGCCGACCTTTTTATTATTTTTATAAGTTACTTTATAATACTTGCTGCTTACTTTCTTTCTTCCGTTATACACAGTAACCTTTGGTTTTGCATTCTTTCCATTAT
This sequence comes from Blautia sp. 210820-DFI.6.14, assembly GCF_020558815.1. Taxonomy (NCBI): domain Bacteria; kingdom Bacillati; phylum Bacillota; class Clostridia; order Lachnospirales; family Lachnospiraceae; genus Blautia; species Blautia sp. 210820-DFI.6.14. Next base: position 75,455 of record NZ_JAJCKS010000017.1, on the reverse strand, counting down.
ATACATAAGATGTTTTGGAAAGTTTCAGTCGCAACTTTTTCGTATAAGTTGTAAAGTTGCTGATTAATTTAATATTTCCATTTGTATCTGTACTTACGGAAATATTGTATCCTGCCGGAGTTCCAACTGCCTTGCCGGTATACTGAATTCGTTTTCCGGCTGCATTTCTGTCAAGACCCGAAACGGTTGCTTTCCAGTTATTTGCTTCTGTCAGAGTTACTCTCTTGCCTGTTGTCTTTCCATTTGCATAGATTTCAACAACCAGCTGAGCCGGACGGGAATCCACCACATTATCCAGATCATTCCATGCATTCTGAACAGTCACATTCATTTTCTGTACATTATGCGTGTACTCTGCTTTATATCCCTCTAAAACATTACCGGTTACTTTTACGGTATATCCGGAAACAGCATACGCGCTCACATTATAAGCAATTTCTTTTCCGGCTTTATATTTCGGAAGATTTGACCAGGTCTTTGTCCATTCTTTATTTGACTCAATAACTGCTTTGTCACCAAGTGCAGTTCCGTCTGCATAAAGCTGAACAAGTGTATCTGTCGGACGGATTCCATCCTGGTTATTTGCGTCATTCCATGATACTCTTGCGCTGACATTTACCACTGCCGGAATATGTTTATAAGTGAGTACAAGACCTTTTTCATCAAGAATATCTCCAGCTACAGAAACATCATATCCATCTGCCTCTGTACCTTTTACTTCATATTTGATTCTTGTTCCGTCTTTCTTCACATCTACAGATGCAAATTTTGCTGTCCAGTTGTTCTCTGCATTCAGAGTCACTTTGTTTCCTGTTGCTTCTCCGTTTGCATAAAGTTCTGCTTCTACTGCTTCGATACGCGCTCCATCCTGATTCTCTGCATCATCCCATGTTACAGAAACCGGAATCTCAACAGATGTCGACACGTGAGATGCTTTAAATACAAATCCACTTGCTGCATCACCGCTCGTTGTTACAGTATATTGATCTTCTTCTGTTGGAATGTCACTTACTTCTACTGTATAAGTAAGTGCTTTTCCGGCTTTTTTCTCCGGAAGATCTTCCCAGGTTTTCGTCCAGTTGCTGCCAGCATTCACAGTAATAGCATCACCAACATTTTCGCCATCTGCTTTCAGCTGGAAGCTTACAGACTTCGGACGGATTCCATCTTTATCATCTGCATCATCCCATTCCACGGATGCTGTAACGGATGTTTTTGCAATTTCATGTGAGTAAGTAACAACGAATCCGTCATCTGCACTACCTGTTACTTTTGCAGTATAGTCTTCTGGGGCATCTGCTGTTACACGATATACAATATTTGTTCCTTCTTCATCTTCTGCAAGAAGCTGTTTCCATTCATATGTCCAATTGTTGTCTGCATTCAGTTCTACAGGTTCACCTGTCAGTTGTCCATTTGCAGTCAACTGAACAGTTGTTTTTTCAGGACGACTGCCATCCTGGTTGTCACTGTCATTCCATTCTGTTGTCAGAGAGACATTTCTACTTGGAACTACCGTAACCTGTACCGGATCAGATGTGACACCATTCCATGTTGCAGCTACACCAACGTTTCCTTTTTTAATACCTGTAACTCCACCTTTGTCATCTACAGTTGCAATTGCCGTATTGTAGCTCTGCCATGTAATTTCAGGATTTTCTACATATGCAGAACCATCCCATGCTTTTGCTTCAATCGTCGCTGTATCACCCTGTACTACGCTCAGCTTATCTGCCGGAGTAAGAACCAGTCTTGCGTCAGATGTTACTTCTACATTGCAAGTTGCTGTAGGCTCAAACGGATAGCACTTAATCGTAATTGTCGTTTTTCCAGGAGAAACAGCAGTAAGGTGCAGTAATCTTCCATCTTTCTCATCTGCTTCTGCTGTAACAATGCTGGTGTCTCCATCAACCATTTCAAGTTTGGAAAGCTTCGGATTGCTCTTATTAGCCCAGTAATCGCTTCCCAGTTCTGTTCCATCTGCTTTAATATAAGTACCCATGATGGTTGCTGTATCAGCTTCACCCATCTTCATAGATACGGAAGATTTATCCAGATACAGTCCGGCTTCACCATTAACTTTAATTGCAATGGTCTGCCATACACCACAAAGCTGTTTATTTCCAGCTGCTACATAATATTTATGACTCAGATAGATATATCCACTGCTTGGAGTCCTTCCTGTAACACTTACTTTGGCTCCTTCAGTACTTACAATATCAATGTTATCTTTACCGTTTCCATAGAACTGAGCATTCAGACTTCCATGACCATTTTCATGATAACCGATCTTCCATGTATCTGTAACGTCTTCACCTTTACTGTTTGTCTTGCTTTCACCTTTCGTTCCTGCAATTTCTACCGGATCGCCGTTTACAACAACATTCTGATTTTCGGTTACGTTTACTGTGATATCTTTTACTTTTATTCCTTTGTAGCTTACTGTTACCGTTGTACTTGCTGTTGTTTCACCTTCTGCAAGATTGCAGGCAGTAATAACACCAGCAGAATCTACAGTTGCAACAGTTTCATCGTTGGATTTCCAAGTTACATCAGAGGACGGATTATATCCTTCTCCAGTAGAACCTTTGGAATATTTCCCCATATTCTGAATTGTCCATACGATTTCCTGTTTACTTCCCTGAGGCATAGTTACTTCATTCTGCGCGTCAGATAAATACAGACCATCGTATACAACATTTACAGTTGCACTGTTTGTATAAGTCTTTCCATTGTCAGCCGTCCATGATGCTCTTACTGTTGTTGTACCTTCGCTGACACCTGTGATCTTACCTCCGCTTACTGTTGCAATCTCATCATCATCGCTTGTCCATGTGATTTCAGGATTTTTTACAGTAGTGCCATTAGAGGTTGCTGTTGTTTTAATTGTGGCAGTTCCTGTTTTCTTGATGTTATATTCTGAAGCATCAAAAGCAAGGCTTCCTGATCCTTTAACAATAATCTTAACTGTATCCTTTGTGCTTGAACTTTCACATTCCGCTGTTACTGTAGCTTCTCCTGCTGATTTAGCTATTACAATACCATCGGAGTCAACCGTTGCAACGGTTGGCTTATCAATCCTCCAGAAAATTAATCCAGCAGTCGCTGCCTCACCAGTTTCACCACTACCATCAATTAATTTGTATTTAATTGCTTTTGTTTTTGCATCATCTTCTTCATCAAGAGACAGTTCAACCGTTTTAGTTTTTCCATCGCTTCCAACTGACTCGTCAATGTAAAATCCCTTAACAAACACACGAAAACTAGTTGTCAATGGAGTTCCTATTGGATTTCCTTCTTCATCAGTTTCCTGATAGGTACCAGTCATTGTAACTCCACCAACTTTATAAGCTTTCAACTGAACCCTGTCTGAATTCACCTGATAAACTTTTACAATGCTATCATCGCTACTTGTCCATTTAATCTTTGAACAGTCGATCTTCTTTTTATCTTTTACACCAACAAGATAAACATGCAGTGCTGTTCCGCCATTATCAAATGCTTTTTTAAATACAACATTTCCATCTTTCATAAAGCCAGTTGTATCAGATGAAACAGAACTTATAGTAATGCTGTCCTCTGGAGCATTTACGGGACGTACAAACTTATCTGATATGCTATCTCCTGGCGATGCTGTATATTTGCTTGATGATGGTGTGGTTTCACCTACCATCTCACCAAAGTCAATAACAAATCTATGCACAATAAGTCCTGTATCTGACCACACTTTCCAACTCACATCACAGTCTTCCAGTCCTTTTGCCTCAGCAGGGCACTTATAAGTAATTCCTGTAGTCCTACCCCACAAGCTTTCTTCATTTGTTGTAGTCTTGCTTGTCAATGAAGGAGTAGTTGCTGTTCCATGTAATGTAAAGGACTTATTCATATCTGTCGTATCTGCTGCTTTCGTAACCGTAACAGTAAATGAATTAGTAATAGTTCCTACCTTTTCCTTATAATATTTTCCAGGTGTCCATGTAGATCTGATAGTTGTTGTACCCTCACTAATACCCTGAACCCACATACCAGTTGTATACGGACCATAGGATGAGCCAGAAACAACTTTCGCAATGTTTTCATCATCGCTGGACCATGTTACTCCGTAAATAGTATTGCTCTGGTTGCCACTAACTGCTGTCCATCTAGCCTTCGTAACCTCTGTATATGTCGAAGATGTAGAGGTATATACCGACTGATAAATCATTCCTCTTTGGTCTCCAACATTGAGCGTTATAGTACTTCCATTTGCAGGATAAGTTCCTACTGCATATCTGACATATCCCTGCGAGTCATACAAATGCGTATAACTGTACTGCTGTCCTCCTGCAATATCAACCTTACCATGTCCAACTCAACGTCCTTCAGAATCTGTAGTGTCATCTTCAGGATGAATGTTTTCGTTTCCATTAGCAGTAAAAGTTTCAACAGCCTCTGTGCCATCAGAAAATGTTGCGACATTACTTCCGTCAGAGAACGCATCTACTCCGGCTTCATCTTCCTGCTCTTCTTCTACAGTTACATCTGAATCCATATCTTCGTCGCTGTCTTCAGACACTTCTACATCTGCTGATGTATCTTCATCTTCAGTAATTTCCAGGTCACTTTCTGCACTGGCATCTTCATCAGAACTTTCATCTGAAACGACCGCCTCCGGTTCGCTGGAAAAATCATCTGCATAAACAACCATACAGCCCTGAACCATAAGGGCTACAACCAGCATCCATGCCAGTGTGCGCTTCAGACCTGAGTGTAATTTTTTACTCATTCCTTTTCTCCTTCTTTCTTATTTAAATTTACAGTTCCATCTGTTTTCTGTTTACAGAACCTGATTTATTCTGCAATTGAACTCTTTTTCTTCAATTCCTTCGACAATTCAATACGATTTGTCTTAAAATGGAAGAATGGTCTTTCATCAATTGCCAATATTTCAACTGGAAACATATACGGTTCCAGACAAAACTGTACAGCCTCAGTAATGTCCTCTACGGAGTATCCGTCTTCAAGGACAACATAAAGATACGGAACAAAATATCCATCATGATCCTCATCTTCAATCAAAACAAAAAATTCATCTTTGATGCCTTTGATTTTTGCATCTGCAAGTCGATTTTCCATTGGAAGAACTGCAAGTTCTCCCCCGCCAAAACGATGTGCAGCTCCACGATTTAATACATAGAACACTCCATCTTCATCTACATATCCGATGTCTCCGGTATGCAGCCAGATTTTTCCATCTGCATGCGTCTGAAGTGTTTTGGCCGTTGCACTCCTACGATCATAGCCCAGCATATTTCCCGGTCCTGATGTACAAATCTCACCCATTTCGTTATATCCAAGTTCTTCCTGCGTTCCCGGCTTGAATACTCCCATATCATTCAATGGCATTGGTACACCAACATTTCCGTTATGAATTGCTTTGGGTGCCATCTGAAATGTCAGATTAGAGCCGCCTTCGCTACTTCCATATCCAACCGTAAAACGTGCTTTGCAGTTGTGTTTCTCAAGGAAACTCTGCACGCGGTCAAGCTGATTATTATTTACCGCCTCACATCCGGCACCTGCTGCCAGAAGATGTGACATATCATAATCATCCGGAACTCGTCCATTTCGCATGATCATTTCAATAAACATCGGAATCATCGGCCATCCATTCGGACGATAACGCATCATTTCCAAATCAACATCCTCCGGATCCACAAATGGATCCATGATCAAAAGCTTATTGGAAGATAATGGAAGCAATACCATCGAAACGACAACTGCAACCAATGCAGGCGGCAGACAGGTAACCATCCAGGTTGGACGAAAATCATCTGAACCACCATAAAAATTCATCTGACAGATAGTTCCAAGAATACTGTTTGCACAGTGAATCACTTGCTTGGATGGTCCGGTTGAACCACTTGTGTACGCACGAAACAGTGGTCTTGAAAGATCTTTTTCCACTTCTACTTTACCCACGTAATATTCACCTAAACTGAGGAACTTATCCCAATTCATAATGCAGTCACCTGCAGCTGTAACCCGCGGATAATATTCATCCAGTGATGCCTTTATGTAATCCGGAAGTGTCTTCGGATCCCCGTAATACATCGGGTCAAGAAGAATAATTTTCTTCACTCCTGCATTCTCGCAATAAGCTTTCATCTCTTTCTTAGAAAGAAAATCATGCGCGAAAATTGCTTTTGCATCCGCTTTACTGACAGCCTCTACATTCTCCAGAAGTGTGTTATCTCTGCAAAGCAGGGATGCTCCAATTTTTTCTGCTGCCAGTAAGAGATAGATAAAGTTCGGTACAAGTCGGAAAAATACCGGTATCTGATCTCCTTCACCAAATCCCATTGCCTTTAACGATTTTGCACACTTTTCTGATTCTTCAAAAACCGTTTTCCAGGTGATATCCTCTCCATAATAATGGATTGCAGCCACATCCATTCCCGGACAATGGCGTTCCAGATATTCCCACACAGTACAATCCGGCTTCTGGATCATCCGCAGCATCATTTCCGGATAATATTGCATCCAGCGCCGCTCCTCGCTCAGCTTCTTATCACAATTCACTCTCACACCCTCCTTATATTTTTCTTTCTCCTCAAAACGCAAGTCGCATTAAAGCTACTTATACATTTTTAGATTCTACTATCTAATGAGTGTACTTACTTCCTACTAAAGTATGAGGTTTTCGTTAATTATTTTCGAAATTCAAAAAGGGTCTGGCATTGTTCGCCAGACCCTTTTGGGTTAAGTCCTATCTTATTTTACTTTCAGACCTTTTTTGTTGTATCCGCTGTAGATATTTTTCTTTCCTACCGTGCGGTAAGCTCTTACTGTATAAGTATACTTCTTACCTTTAGATAACTTCTTGTCTGTGAAGGAAGTTATATTTCCTTTGGTAATTTTCTTGACAATCTGCCATCTTCCGTTGTTTGTCTTGCGGTAAACAACATATCCACTTGCTCCGTTTACTTTCTTCCAGGAAAGAGTTGCCTTCTTTGCAGAAGTTCTCTTTGCTTTACGAAGTGACGGTGCACTTAAGGCAGCTTTGCCTGTTATACCTTTCTTGTCATAAGAACTCCAAACTGTACCAGATTTGGTATTCTTGTATGCTTTTACCGTATAAGTATAGCTCTTACCTGTTTCCAGTTTCTTATGAACATAGGTTGTACTCTTGGTATTTCCAAGTGCTTTCCACTGTCCGTTGACTTTTACATATACACGGTATCCATTAGCACCGTTCACCTTACTCCAGTTCAGTTTCAGAGCATTGTATCCTGCGGAAACGACCTTTCCAAGCTTCGGTGTTGCGAGCTTGATCTGCTGAACTGGTTTCTGGGTTGGTGCAGCGGTTGCAGTTACGGTCGGTGTCGGAGTAGCGGTTGGCTGCTCTGGATCTTTCAGTCCTGCTGCATACAATGCTGATACAACACTGTCTACAGAAAGCGGCTGAAGAGCATTTGGATCGTCACATACTTTCAGTTTAGTAACAGACAGAATATGATCTCCTGTGTTTTTGATTGTAATTGTCCGTTGCTCTGCTTCACCTTTTTCTTTTACCGTATAGAACATATCCACTGTAGAAACTGTTTCATTCTTTCCAGTGTTAAGAGAATAACTTGTTGATCCATCTACACCTTTTAATCCAAGCTGAACTTTTCTCGCTGTATTTACACTGATTGTCAATGAACTACCTTTTGCAAGATAAACTTCATTCTTCGGACCCTTTTCGTAGAGTGCCTTCTGAGCTGCTTCATCCGCTGGTTTTCCATTTACTGTAATTACCGCATTAGCATTCGTCACATCTGCAGTAATATCTTTGTAAACCTGTTCTCCTACAGCATAAACGTTTCTGCCGTCCTTACCATAATCTACGATGTTGGTAAGCGTACCAAACTGCAGGTCTCTGACTTCCAGGAAACTCGGATTATCTTCCTCGTCATTTGTATAAACTGTGCTGTCTTTCAGTGTGTTATATACTCTGAAACCATCAATGTTAACCTGTCTGTCATTCATGGAGTGAGTAATTGTAACTGTATAGTCTCCATATGCCAGATTCGTTTTAGAAAATACCGGTACATTATATCCTGTCGCTACCTGTTGTATCTCTTCACCCTTCATCTGTGTATTGACAATTGCCATATTTTTAGTTACACCAGATGACCTATCCGTTATCTTAATTGTCAATGAGCCAGTAGACGCTGTCGTATTTGCATAAATATCTACGCCAGTTCCTGTAAAGTCGAATGTTGCACTATCACCACTCTTATTGCTTCCTGCCTCTGTACCATTCGATTTTCCGTTCGTGTCTTTATAAATTGGATCATAACCATAGTTATAAGAATCCTCACCTAACACAGCCTTATTCTGCTTATCCTTTCCTTTTGAGCCTTCGGAAAATCCTGCGGTTTTCAAAAATCCTTCTTCATAGTACACGGTACTTGCTGGATAAATATTAATCGTATGAGTAGCGTGTGTTTTCTTTCCCTCGCTGTCTTTACCTGTTAAAGTCAATGTTAAATTTTCTGCACTGAGCATAACTTTATTTGGTGTATATACAAGAACATGGTTCGTAGTATCCAAATCCACATCTCCATACATGGCCTTCGATACTTCTGATTCCTCCCAGCTTGTATCGCCCAATTTCAGATCTTCAGCGGTGATTTCTAACGGCCGTCCATAATCCACTACAAAGGAATGTGAATTTTGAAATTTGTAGTAGATATAAACATCTTTGCCATCATCACTTCTTCTTGCACCAACACATTCATACGTACTATAACGATATTGGGCACCGATTTCCGTCATTCTTGCCAGTTCCCACTGTACTGTCTGGGTTACGCCCTTAATATTTTTAACAGTGTTACTTACCAACTGTTTATTATCTTCATCCCATGCAAAGGAAGTATCAAATAATGTACCACTCTTTACTGCAATATTGTAGTTGTAGAATTCATTGTCACTGCTTCCATCTGTCTGATCAATATAATGTACTCTCAGAGAATCCTCTGTAACCTTTGCACGAACGTATACACGTAAAAGAATCGCGTCACCAGCTTTTGCCCAATATAAATTATCTTTTGGATCTGATGTGTCTGGATTCTGGCTATCATTATGAATCGGAACTTTTCCTTCAACAGCAGTTCCTTCCCATACTGTTTTTTCGTTATTATCTAAGGTCAAATTTGTAAGTGTAACATAATTTCCGCTTGTTGAACTTGTTTCTGTTCCTGTTTCAGAAGTAACCTTATAAATTTCATAATCACTATTTTCATTTAATAAAACAGTACCAATGCCTCGATTACTTCCTACATAATAGAATATAGTTTTACTTTTAATATCATTTGCATTTGTAGTTGCTGGATTTGTTGTTGCATCCTCGTACACAACCTGCACTGACAAAGAACATCTTGTGCTTTCCGGAGAATATCCCCAATTACTCGTTCCATCTCCAATAGTTCCCCAGTCCGCAGTATATGCTGTAACCTCATCGCATATATCCACCTTTTCCAGATAATATGCTATCAGCTGATTTGTCTCCGATATATCTGTCCAAGCTCCATCTGTCGTATAAACAGACCATTTTTGCTCATAATATCTTACCTTTGTAAACTGTTGGCCGCTTGTTGTTTCATCGTCACCATTAGCAGTTGTCTGTTCATTCACAGAACGATCCAAAATCCTACACTGCCAATAATAATCTGTATGATTATTACCAGTAGATACTGTTGTTTCTGGCATTAAATCTTTAACTTCCAAACCTTCTTCTGTATATGCATCAGAAGCCAGTAAAGAATACTCCTCATTTTCATTGACATCTTTCGTATGCGTATTCGTAATCCAATATTCAATTTCCAATGGAGTAACTTTGCTTAAATCTTCTGCTGTTACTTTGTACTCGTAAGTATAGACTGCATATACTGCATCATTGACAGTCTTTACAGTTGCAACAACTGTTGCAGAACCTTCTGTACTTCCGGCAGTAACTGTTCCATCACTGTCAACGCTTACAATATCTTTACCAACAGTTACTTCATAGCTTACAGAAGTGCCTTCCGGTGCCTCAATATCAAGTTTCTCACTCTGAGTATAATATAATACTCTGTTTTCTGTTGTTTCTTTTGCACTTACAACAATTGTATACTCTGTCTCACCTACCGTATAAGAAGTCGTTCCCGGCATCACACCCTCGAAAGTGATTGTTGTCGAAGCAGGAGTTTCTTCGGATGTTGTTGCACTATATACCATAACTGTCTCTGTATCATACCAGGAACTACTTAAAGAGCTTACAGATGATGCAGAATCATTTCTTGAATAGCCATACTCATAATAGTATTGATAATAGTATTGATTATAGTATTGGTAATATACTCTACGTGCATACACCGGATAATAATTATTCCCAGTTTTATAAAAATATGCTGTTTTTGTCCAGGAAGTATTGTTTCCTGCCAGATTTCCCATAGTAACGCTTGTAGATGTATAGGTTGTTTTTCCTTCCTGTGCATCTGCGCCTTTTACTTCAACCTTTGCAATTCCCTCATCATAATTCTCTGTGTTACAGTTCTTTTCATTGTTCACCCCAGACTGCACTCTGGTAGTTTTTTCTCCAACCTTGAGTTTAATTTCTTCTGTCCGGGCTTCTCCGCTGTTTCCTCCGTCTTCTACCTTAACTTCCTGTGTATGCTGAATTCCGGTAGCTGTCTCTGCAGTGATTGTTGCATTTCCAGGTCCGACTACCATAGCCTTTACACTATTTCCAATGACAGAATCTGTCAAAGCATTGGTACTGATAGAATTTTCTTCTGTATTCTGCTCCAACATAATGACATTTTTATTACTTGTTGTCCAACATACTTCTGTATTATCTGTCATTGATAAAACAGAAGTATCGCCACCTTTTTCCAGAGTTCCATTAAACGCAATCTCCGGCACAGCTTCATCTGCTACTGTTACGTTTTTATGAGATTCTCTTGCAGTTGTATCCGGAAGAGTCGAACCGAAGTTTGAAATAATGCCAGATACTGCATTTGCCACTCCTGCATCTGTCGCACATGAATCTCTGTCAAATGCATAATCACTCCAGATGCAGAACATTGCACCATTTGGATTTGCTACCGTACTTCCCGGAAATGATTTTACATTAAACTGTACTGCCTTATCTGCTGTGACTTTATTTCCTCCAACAATCCAATACCAGTCACCATGCGTATTGATCATTTTAAATCCCTGAGTGCTCAAGTACTCTGCTGACGCAACATCATATCCACTCCAACCAGATGACCAGTAACATACAAGGATATTTTTATCAATAGTTCCATAGCCAGTTTGCTTATTATAATAAATACCATCATTAAATGCCATTGGAGTCATACCGGCATTTTCAATCATTCCAGCAACTGTATTTAAATAAGTAATGTAACTACTATATGCACCTGTTCGTATCAGATCAGAAAAATGTGGTGTACCGTTTACATCATTTGCATATTCATCAGCTCCCATATTAAACATGGTGCATCCTTTTGATGCAAACCAGCTGATATACTTCTGCAAAAGAGCCTGCGTAAATGCAGTTGCCGTACCATTTGTTACATCAATAGTCCGTGCAGAACTGCTGTATGCACAATTCGTGCCTGTCAATGAGGTTGCTGCATTCAGGATTGCATCCATATGTCCAGGTGTATTGATCAGAGGAATAATTTCTACTCCTCTATTTCCTGCATATGATAAAATTGCCTCCATATCATGCTCTGTCAGTTCATCTACTTCAAAATTACGATATTTTTCATTTCCTTCATGAATCGCCTTTGTAACTGCATAGCTTGAATATTTCTGATCACCAACAGTTAAGGACATATCTTTTAAAAGGAATCGAAGTCCATCATTTCCCAGTGCCAGCATAACATAATGCATACCAGCATCCGATGCACTGTCGATAATACTTTCCAGACTTTCAACACTGTAATAATTACGTCCACAGTCTACCATTGCAATCGAATAATTGTATCCTGCTAAAGATCTTCCCACATCAACGGCCTGCTCATCACTTGAAAAAAGTGCTTCTGATGTATCTGAAGAAAAATCTTCGTCCTCTGTTTCTTCTGCTTCATCTATAATTTCACTGTCATCCTCTTCCACAGACACATCTGCGGAGTCCTCATTTTCATCTGCTTCCAGATCTGAAGCAGATATATTGTCTTCTGATTCCTCTGCTGCCACAGTCGTATCATCTCCAAAATCAACGTCTGCTCCATAAGCAGTCAGAGGAATCATCGTAGACACCATGCACACTGTCATGACAATTGACAGTATTCGTTTTACTTTGCTTTTCATAGTCATCCTCCTTAACTTTTATTAAAGAATCTATATAAAAACTGTACTTCAAGATATCTGCACAGTTATTCTCCATTTCTGGATATCAGCTCCCTTTGAGCAATTTGTTTCATAGCCTCCATCATTTCACATAAATACACAGGGATTCCTGAAGTTTTTCCAGTCTCCGCATAGGCCATCGCTGCACAGGAATGACATATCCTCTGATTTTTACATATTTCACAGGTACCGGATGTGTGAATTTTCGTGCTTACCTCAAGTAACTGTTTCCATGCTGTATTGAACGATTTTTCCTGCAGATCTGCTTTTGGTTCTGGCATCATTCCACAAGGTGTCATGTATCCGTCCCAGGTGACCCAGAATGTCGAAGTTCCGGCTCTGCATCGTACTTTTCCATTCTCCAGATTCACACACTTTTCATCAAGTCCCGGAGGCGTTATCATTTTCCTCTGAATATTCTTCAGAAACTCTCTATATTCCATTTCACCTTTTTGGTAACAATAGCGTTGCATGTGATACCATGCAGCCTCCTCCGGACGAAATCTGTCATTTTGCCCAGTCATTCCGGCGTCACGTCTGACAGGCGGATACATATAAGTCGATACAGTCAATGGAATCTTTTTCTCCTTTGCAAAGGCTACCATTTCCTGCAGGTCAGCCGCATTATACGGTGTCAGTGAACAGTTAAGCTTTATATTTAAACCAGCTTCAGCCATTTTTATAATTGCTTTTTTTACTTCACTGTATACGTTTCTGGTATGACACAATGTTTCGTATGTATCATTGCTGGCTCCGTATAAGGTCAGATTCACTCTGTATGGTGGGTGCTCTTTCCATCGCTGTATCGCATTATCATCGATCAGAGAACCATTCGTATTAATTCCTATTAAAAGTCCCATCTCATATAAGGCATCATACAATTCCCAGAAATCTGGCCACAAAAGGGGCTCTCCTCCAGTCAGAAGCAAATACAGCATTCCAGCATCACGTGCTTTTTGTCCTAAATGAATCCATTGCTCCAGAGTCATCATTTTTCGTCCCGATGCAGCTATCTCTTTTGCCGTTTTTCGTACATAACACATTCTGCAGGAAAAATTACATATCGGTGACAATTCAAAGGTTCCATGAAGCGGAATTTTGTTTTTCTCTGCTTTTTGATACAATTTTTCTGTTAAAGGTGCTACGATATATCTTTCAGGAAAACTCATTTTATAACTTCCTTCAGTAATTCTTTTTTAACAGTCTCAACACTCTCCTGGTCTGCTTTATTTACCAGTCTGTAGACTGGAACTTCACTTGCAAGATCTGTGATCAGATTTATGATTCTCTCTATGAATTCTTTATTCCATGTGTATACTGTACAGTTCGCATATATCCTTTTTACAGTTTCCGAAATACCTAGTTGCTGCAGTTCTGTCCTGTCACCCTGTTCCAGTAAAATAATAGCTTTAATCGGAATACATTCATTGATATAGCACTCAGAAGAACCTGCATACGGTGACCCACAGCCAAACCACTCTTTATTATTTTGATAAAGGATCGGACGGTCTCCGTTAATCTGCCGTGCATTTTCCAAATGCATCCAGAGCTCTGCCTGGGTTGTTTTTCCAACTCCCGACTTTCCTGAAAAAAGGATTCCACCATATACAGTATCAATAAGTGCAGCATGCAGAATCATTCTTTTATTCCACAGCATTACCTGTTCCCAACTCGAATGGAAAAAACTATTATTCGTATCGTCAAAATGCTGTTCATTTCCTTTTAAATAGAAAATTTTGACTGTGTTCTCAAATGGGACCAATTTTGAATATCCATACACACAATCATCTTCCTGATGATCTTTAAAAACGCGGATAATGTCTCCATTTTCTTTTTGAATAACATCATATTCTTTTCCTGCATAAAGCAGTTTCCCTTGCAAGTTTCCAAGTTTTTCGCAGCTGATATACTCAAAAGAATAGTCTGTGTTTTGGGGTTCTTCCAAAAAAGGCAGAAAGTTTCTGGTTACATTTATCTCATTTTCTGCTTTAACAGAACCAATCATGCCTGCAAATGAAAGATAAATATAAATAGTACTCATCAGGATACAAAAATGGATGGAAGCGTGCCTGACCCATCTGAATAACAATATGATGATGTTGGGAAATCACATAATCCTTCTGTAGCAAAGCCTCCTGTAAAATCTCCCCCATCAGCCTCAAATCTGTCATTTTCAATTCTGCAGCTAGTTGGATCACCCGAACCTAATTTCCAATCGCAAAGTGCAATATTCTGACTCAGTTCAAACCTCTCCATATATACCTGTGGTTTTTCATAAACCTTCTTCATAATTATTCCTTACTCCTTTCCACGCGGCTTTATTTAATATTTTCAACCTGGCGCACGCCGCATACTTTGTCATTTTTTAATTCATCAAGGAACTGCTGGATATACAGAATCTCATCGTGTCTGTTCTCTCCAATCGACTGTTCTTTTTCCAGATCCGACAGGTTCTTGAGCAAAATATCTTTGACATTCTGTACTGCCTGACCATAACCGATAAAGCCTTTGTAAAGGCGTCGGCAGGCTTCATTTTCGGACATATAAAAAGCTTCTGCATACAGCTTATGGAGCATGAATGTCTTTCTGTTTCCATTCTTCCACAATGCAATATAGCGGGTTCCTTTTCTTGTCTTGGATGATACAACCACATGCGTAGTCACTTTACGTCCATCGATTCCTTTTCCTTCTACCCGACGTACGACTGCGTTTTCATTGATTTCATACAGCCCCTCATAATCTTTGATGTCTCTCCACATAGTTTTTCACCTCTAAAATCCGGAGGTGTTGTACCTAACACTCCTGTTTTTTCTTTCTTTAATATGTAATACTGACGATTTCTGCATCTCCCAGAATACTGTCCGATGTATCTACTACAATGCTCTCACCTGCGTCTATTCCATCGACTTCTGTTTCACTGCTGATACCTCCAAAATACATATCATCCAGAATGCAATGGTATTTTATTTTCAGATCTGCCAGCGCATTTCCAGAAATATTTTCCAACTGGATTCCATTATCATCAGAAGTAATTTTGACCGTATCTTCTTTTACACCTGTATCTGATGAATAAGAAGTTTTTACATCAATAAATGCGACTCCTATTTTTCCGTCATATGACGCATTGGCTGTATCAAATGCCATCACAGTTTTGCCTGCTGGAATGTCCTGTACAGTAAAAGAATATGCACTGCCATCTGTCAGTTCGACAGAAATTTCCGCTGATTCCAGATACTGTTCTGAATTATTTTTCATCTGGATTGATGCAACATCCTCACATTCTGCATTTTGTGCATCCGGGTTGATGCCTGAATACTGAAACAGTGAATCTACCTGAAGTCTGTCCTCATCCATATGATATGGGAACTCAAGTCCGGCATCTGACTCATCTGTATCTTCCTGTTCTTCCCCATCTTCTGGTGTCTGTGTAACTTCGCTGGCCGTCTTACTTTCTTCAGACTGTTCAGTGGAAGGCTCCTGTTTCGCCCCACCCTGGTTCAACGCGATCACGATTCCCAAAATGCCGACGATCACAAGAATTAGGACAATCCATAACCCGGATTTTTTTTTCTTTGCTCCACTTTGTCTGCTGCTCACTCTCATCCCTCCCTGCCTTCATTTCTATCTATACAGTTATAAATTTTACTATCTGCGCATTTTCATTCCCACCAACTAAAGTATGATGTTTTTTCTGTTTATTTTAAAATTCCCATTTCTTTTCCTTTGATGGTCGCCTGCATTCTGTTCTTCACTCCAAGCTTTCGATACAGGCTGTATATATGACTCTTTACAGTAGATAGCTTCAAATTCAGCTCTTCACAGATTTCTGCATTGGACCTTCCTTTTCCGATCAGCCCCAGGATAATAGACTCCATCATGGTGAGGTGTTCTTCTGGTGCTTTCTGCTGAACTTCCGATGCCGGGGAACATTGTTTTCTGGCCATTCGAAGAATCAGTTCCAGATAATCTTCTTTTGGCATCCGGCGCACATTTCCATAATTGTATTTCTTTTTACGGTGCCAGCCTTCCGGTGAATTCTGCTTCATCCATTCTACATAGGCTGTCAGAACTTCTTTGCCGGCATTTCCATATTCCGTATAAAAAAGCACATATCTGTAATTATCACTGTAAAGAAATGATTCGATCACATAACGAAGTGCCTGTCCGTGACTGCCTTTTTCCCAGATGCAGACTGCCTGTGCAAAAAGTATCTCCGAAAGAATGCGGTTCTTGTGATACGGTTTCAAAAATGGTACTAATTTCTCAAAAATCTTCTCTGCTTTGTCATACTGGCGCATCATCATATAGGCTTTTCCATATCTGCAAAGCAATTGATAATTTTCTTCCTTTACATCTGCTGTAAGCTCTTCTTCCCCATCCCGCAGTTGCTGAATCAACTCTTTATTTTCGAATTTTTCTCGTTTTTCCTGCCCGATTTCAATGTAATATTCTTTCCGTGCGAGCTGATACCATTCCCATGCCTGTGCATCCAGATTTTCTTTCCAGATACGCATTTTGCGATTTTCTTCTTTTCGTGAACAAGAAAACAGATCCGACAGATCACGTAATCCGCAAAGATAAGAATCCGATGCTCCCAGTACGTTATATATGCGTATTTTCGTGTTGGAGGAATCATCTTTTCCGATCAGTTCCAGCCACAGATCCAGTGGAAAATCAGGTCTTATATACAGAAGGTTCAGGTAGATTTCTCTGATCTTTATACTCGAATCTGTCTCCATCTGTTTTTCCAGTTTTCGTATTTCTTTGTCCATTCCTTCGATATTCTGACTGAAATAACAATTCATTCCCCGCAGAAAACAAATTTCAGGGATTGTCTCTTTCCATCTTTCTGCCACCACAAATCCCATATCAATAAACGGAATCTCTGCATAATTACGAATCGCAAATGTTTTTAAAGCTTCCTTTTCGTTAGCATTTGTCATGCAAAAAAGGCCTTCTTTTATAAAACCTTCTGCTTCATACCATGCACCAACAGTCATCCAGAATTTCCTTTTCGGATTCTGTCTGCATGCTTCTTTTCTGAACAGAGCCGCTGTTGCATACTGTTCTTTTCCGCATTCTGTCAGAAAACCTTTTCGTTCCAGGTTTTTAATCGTTTCCATTCCATCTGAGATTTTCCAGATATCCTCGCACATTTTTCCGTTGATCCATGGGCACCAGCTTCCAATTTCAAGGAAATCACTTTCTCTTTTAGACAACGTTCCTAAAATTTCCGAGTCGATATAGTCCGCAACTTCATAGCTGTTTCTCATTTCTGACAATGTCACAGATTCCCCTGCTTCCATTTTGTTTCTGAACATTCGCGCTAGCAGGCATACACATCCCGGCCACCCACCGGTCTCTCTGAAAATATCCTTTGCCCGGACAGCAAGTGAATTTCTTTTACAGATACTCTCGATTTCCTCAATACTGAACAGCAGACTTTTCTGTGAAATCAGATGCATCTTTTCTTTCCATAACAGTTCCAGAATCTTTCTGTGAGGTTTTTCTCTGCTGACAAATATGCAACGGTTTCCGTCTGCAAGTCTCTTTACAAATTCAACAAGGGCCTCTGCTTTTGCATCTGATAAAGGCTGATTCATATTTTCACATACGACCCAGATTTTCTCCTTCTCCATTCGCCTTCGGATTAAAGAAAGTTTCCTTATAAAACTTCCATCATCCTTTTCCCTGTCCATAAGAAAAAGGACAAAATCTGTGTCCTTCTGTTCCTTCATAAGCATATTTACAGCAACTGTTTTCCCTGATTCCGCTGCCCCCTCAATAAAAATAGAAGGGAATGTCTCTATCCCCTTCTTCAGCTCCTGTGTCTTGTCTATATAATGTTCTTTTGTAAAAGTAAGTACTTCATCTGTTCTCTGTAATGTCATCTTCTGTAAGGATTCCTCCATCAGTCAGCTTATCCAGAAAGTCCTGAATATCCTCTCTTGCCACGTCTTCTTCCACATCATATTCTTCCATGATGCCCCTCAGAAGATCTTCAAAAGTAACATCTTCCTGCAGCATCTTCCAGAGTTCCATACCAATCTCATTTACTGTGATCAGCCCGTTAAACTCCAGTGCTGTTTTTCCTGTAGGAATGATAATATACTCACCGGCGATCTCTCGAAGTACAAAATTTCTGTCGATCTTCATAATATTTTTCTTCTCCCTGTAATCACTGCACAGAACAGAAATCACATATTTTATGGCATGCAAAAAAAACACAGATCAGTCTTCTATCATTCCGAATGTTCTGTATTTGCATTTATAAAACACGACTTTTGCCACTGCATCATGCCATTTTATATGTGAAATGACTGTCCTGCTTTTTTGTAAAAAGCCTGGCACTACATAATAATAATTAAGTAGTGTCGTGAATGTTATAAAAAAACAAATTTTCTTCATTCTTTTTGTATTTTAACATATAGGCATATAATGTTCAAGTTTTTTTAAACTCTCTTCTGTTAATACAATCCCCAAAATCAGTTTTTAATGCAAAATCGACAACAGAATGACCGATAAACACTACTTAATTATTATTATGTAGTGTTTTTTGTTTATTCTGTCACAGCTTTCGTGGGATTATTCCCACTTAATATAAGCTCCAGCCGTTCCATACTGACCAGGTATTTCTGCTCAGAATCTGCTGTATAAATACGCGTTGTTTCTATGCTGCTGTGGCCAAGAATGTCTGCCAGCCCGGAAATATCACTGGTA
Organism: Blautia sp. 210820-DFI.6.14; assembly: GCF_020558815.1. Classification (NCBI taxonomy): domain Bacteria; kingdom Bacillati; phylum Bacillota; class Clostridia; order Lachnospirales; family Lachnospiraceae; genus Blautia; species Blautia sp. 210820-DFI.6.14. The sequence goes on along the minus strand of NZ_JAJCKS010000017.1, from coordinate 56,369 downwards.
AGCTGATAGTACATTCTGGCAAATAAATGCCTGAACGCATGCGGATATACTTTTTCTCCTGCAACACCTGCAGCCTTGCATATCTTCTTCATCTGTGTCCAGATATTACTCCTGTTTTGCGCATTTCCATTCTTCGTTATAAAAATAATTCCATCATTTATTTTGTGTATAAAGCAATAGTACAGGAGCTTCTTTCTGATCGCTCCCGGTATTAAAATACGTCGGATTTTTCCTTTATTGTGAATAATAATCGTACCGTGTTTTACCGCATTTACTGTAAAATATCTCAGTTCGCTGATTCGAATCCCAGTTACCGCAATCGTTTCCATGATCATGCCAAGGCTCTTCTGCCCCTTCTTATAGGCAGTCTTGATCAGCCTATGGTATTCTTCTTCCGAAAGCAGCTGATTTTCCTGCAGGATCATCTGTCTCTGCACCTTGATCCGTTTCACTTTCATAGAACTGACACCAAGAAATTCCAGAAACTGTGAAAGTGCTGCCAGCATAGAGTTGGCACTGGAAATCTCATAATGTTCCTGCAACCATTCCTTGTATTCCAGAACTCTTTGTTTTGTAATTTCATAATTTTGGTTTAAAAATTTACAGAACGTTCTTATATCTGTAAGGTATTTATCAATTGTTGCCTGTGCATTTTCTCTTTCATAAAGATATAACCGGAATTCCGATATCGCCTCGTGAGGTTCTATTACAATTGACTGTTTTTGCATATTAGCCTCCTGCTATAATAATGTTTCCTTCCATTACATATTTCCTTCCTTTCCTTTTAGTATTCCTTCTTTTTCATCTTTTTCTTTTTCCTACGCTTCTCTCCCTCTGTTTTACTGAGTTATCCAAAGCAGTAGTTTTCACTTTTGTATGTAAGCAGCATCCCGCCGGATATTACTTACTTTATGATTTTGTATTTTTTCATAAGTTCGATCCGGCGATTCCCTGTTTTTAAGGCTCCCGTCAGCTTCTTATGATTGTTTCTGTATAACTCCTTTCCAAACTTCAGTATACGGATAAGCCATGCAAGTGGCAACAGAAAAGGGAATTTTTTCAAAAAAGTGAAGTCTTTTTTCATACTTTTGTATGGCAGAAAAATCGTTCTCAGAACAGGATTTCCTTTTGTTCCGTTCCATTGCCGCCCAACTTCATGAAGTGTCAGATTGCTGCTGTGCACTCGTTCCATTCCTTCATATCCGTAAACACCTGCATCCAGGATATCTCTCAGAAGCATAGACTCATCTACTTTTATTTTACGCCATTCCTCCGGAAAACATGCCTTTTCATAATCAAAGATAAGATATTTTTCGCCAATCTGATAGAGGGCTGCTGTGAAAAATTCTCCATAAATTTCTCTGCACCAGCCTAATAATAACTGCCAGTTGATCCGTTCTCCATATCTGTTACTGTACATGACAATATCACAAACCTGCCTGATTCCAAAACCACTGTGCAGAAAATGTTTGTATGCGTGACAGATCAGGTAAAACAGATGCTCTGTATAATTTAAAGCAGAAATCTGAATTCCGTCTATTTCTATCTGCACCTGATTTTGAAAAACATCCTCAAAAAAACGATTAAAATTCCCATAAACTTCTGACTCTTTTGGGAACAGACTTTTATGTACTTCTATATACAGCGGAGAGCCTGGCTTTCTATAGGAAATCTCATATTCTGCGTCTATATCTACATTCTTTTTTGCCAGTTTCATACCATATTCCAGAAGCGCTTTGTGACATTTTCGGAATTGTTTTGCCCCCACCAGGATGTCTTCATCCCCGGAAAGACGGTCGTCCGGTTTCAGATAAAGCTCTCTGCAGACAATCCCTTTGACCGTAAGTATCTGGATTCCCCTTTCCTGCAAAAAGCGTACCAGTTCCAGATATTCCTTGGTTTTTATCGTCTGCAGCATCACTAGATTCAAGGTTTTTCTTCTGTACAGCTGGAACAATTCCCGTAGTTCTTTTTGTTCTGCTTTCCTGGCTGACTCACAACAAAATACTGCCTCATAAACCATTGGCAGTACATGATGTGCTTCTGAAAGATAAAATATCCGCTGCCACTCTTTAAGCGTCAGCGGTTTCTCCCACGATACCCGTCTATTTTGCAGAGATGCCTTCACAGCTTCCATGAATAACACTTCTGTTCGTTCCATATCTTCAATTCATCCCTTTCCCTGAATGTCTGCAACCACGATCTCCGGAATATTATGAAATCTTGGAATCTTCTCATTCGTTCCAAGACCTCTCGATAATATGAGGCTTCTAGTTCCATCTTCTGATGAATAAATGCCTTCCATTCTGCCTGGAAACCAGCCCAGATCCGGTCCATACAGTCCACCAATGAATGGAAAAATCACTTCACCACCATGCACATGTCCCGCAAAAACATAATCTACCTTCCATTCATCCAGACTTCCATTGATCATCCAGCAGACCGGCATGTGGCACATCAAAAATGTAGGCAATTCTGTGTTCTGAAAATCTGTCAGAAATGCACATTCCTCCGGATCTGCCTCTCCTGTTTCCAGATATTTCCCCGGCAAACAGTATCCATAGATTCCTCCAATTCGTATCTTCTGACCTTTTACTTCAACATCCTGATACTCCTTTTCCAGAACCACGGCTCCTGCCTGACGATATAATTCATCCACATCCGTTCCATACTTTTGCTGATACTCTATCTCATGATTTCCATTCGAGCAGTACACAGGAGCGATTTTACAAAGCTGCCTGATCAGATTCGTTGCGATGTCGGTACGTTCTTCATCCGAGTTCAGAAGATCACCGGTAAGAAGAATAAAATCAGGGGCCTCGGACTGAACAGTTGCGATAAGGCGAGTATTGTGCGAACCAAACTCACTGTTGTGTAAATCTGAAAGCTGAAGGATGCGAAGGGTTGTAAAACTATCAATTTTTGATGAAGTCAGTTCAAAATGAGTGGTTGCAAGAACAAATCGGGAAACAAGGATATCAATGATCAGAAACAAGCCAAACATCCAAAATATCAGCCAGAATTTTTTTATCTGGAGATGAAACCCTGACATGAACACACTCCCTTCTAGCAATAATTCAAAAGCTACTATAAACAAAATACCTCTTTACCAATGATAATTATTTTTTTAAAGCTATACTTTTTAGCATGTTATAGTAATATTGAAATTCCTCAGTTTTATAAAAAAGAAATCCAAACATAACATTTGGTATGATTACAACACAGATTGCCAATACAGCAAAGTTAACAACTGTAATATCTGCTATTATTAGTTTAGACAATATATAACAAATAACATATGCGCCAATTACTGCTCCAGCATATTTTGCAGAATCAATGAAATAGAATTTACTACTGATTCCAAATAACATTTTGTATGAAAGAATCGGTTTCAATATACTTGAAAGCATCCCCTGCAAAATGGTTCCGACAAATACTCCCGGAAGACCGATTATTTTTGCCAGTATAACTGACGAAATTAAATTTACAGCAGCCTGAAGCAAAGCAACATATTTATCAGGCTCATACACTCCCGCTGCTGATTTTATATTATTCAAACAGATTCTCTGTCCAATCATATAATAGTCTATCACCAACAGATTGATTACAAGCACATCCACAATCATTTTTTTTCCAATCCAAATGGTTATAAATGGAGTCATCAGAATCGCCAGTGCAATCGATGTAAATCCATAAAACCAGAAACCTATAAAACGATATTTCTTAAATACTTTATATTGATAATCTTTTGACTCCATTGCAGCCATATTTCCCAGGCTGCCTATCACAGAATTAAAAAGAACATTGATACAACTACTCACAGTATTGATTATCAAATTATAATTTGATAATAATCCAACCATTTTTGTACTTACAAAAGCCGATACGATAATATTATCCGTCTGGTGAACACTTACGTCTCCAATCTTATGAAGAATCAAAGCCTTAATCTTGGATATTAAAAGATGTTTTTCTTCCTTGGTAAGTTTCTCTGTATTTTTTTCCTTTAAATATGGATATAGTCTGTTGAAATAAATACTTATAAAAATTTTCTGAAATATTCCAAATATAGCCGTCACAGACAAATATACTAAAAAATTCTTCCAAATGACGATTGTAATGATTTGCAAAATAATTGTTGAAGAAGAAATAAGCAAATTTACATTCGTATAAATATAATTTTTCTGTTCTGCATTTACAAGACTATATTTATACGAAACCAGATACGACGTAACAGTATTAAACAAATAAATAAAATAATATATATGGACATTTCCAACGTTACCTGGATTCTTAATCAGTAAATCCAGAAATGGAGCAAGCATAAGTCCAAGAACGGCAATCGCTCCGGCAATCATACGGTAGGCCCATTTGTAGTAATGCATATAAGCTTTAATTTTCTTTATATCCTTTTCAGCAACCGGCTTATATAAACTAAAATTTATCGCAGTTCCTATTCCCAGTTCTGCAAATGACAGAACTCCAAGAATATTAGAAAAAAGTCCGTTTATCCCCAGATATCCCTCACCAAGATAATAAATAAAGACAGTTCTGGAAATAAACTGCAGAACCAGTGATACAAGCATGGAGAAATAACTCCAGAATGCGTTTTTCGCAGTCATCTTTATTCGTGATGTCATACTGTATAATCTCCTGCCAACTATCTAAAATGCCAAATTTTATATATTACTTTTGCGCATAATGATTTGTTTTGTTTATATAATTTGTCTATGGCTATCGTATTACATTGCATTGTTTTTATATTTGAATACTCTTCCCTGACCCTCTTGTAATCCCTGTGATCTATTGCAACATAAAATCTTTTTAAAGTGTACCGGCATCTGATTTTATTTTTATATTTTTCTCTCTCTTTCTCCTGCATACTCATACCATCTAACGTTTCTAATATTATCTTTTCATGTTCTTCTAATCGATACATTAACTTTTCTTCACTGTTATCACCATTCGACATACTGTCAGAATATCTGACATAGCCATATAATGGTTCATTCAGAAAATAACGTTTGTATTTATAATATACAGGTAAAAGCAACTGCCAGTTCTGACCTCTGCGTGCAGGATAAATATAAAACTTTGGGTTTACCTCTTCCATAACTGAATATCGTACCATATGACACCCAGGGCAGAAAATAGATGCTTCTTCCAGCAGCAATTCAAACTGATACGACGAATTACAATTTCTCAGTCCATCAGATGCTCTCCCTACAGGCCTTTCGAGATTATCTTCGTCATAATAATATGCATCACTGCTGACAGCTCCATAATCCGGATTACTTTTCAATATAGTAACACGTTTTTCAACAGAATCTTTCATATAAAAATCATCTGGATCAGCCCAGCAGATATATTCTCCCTGTATATGTTTTAATCCAGAATTAATAGCTGAGCCCAGTCCTAAATTTTTCTGCGTGATAATTATGAATTCTCTTTCAGAAGTCACAAATTTAGCTTTATAGTTTTTCAGTATTTCAGCTGTTTGATCAGTAGAACCATCGTTTATGGCAATGACCTGTATATATGAATAAGTCTGATTCATCACGGAATCCATAAATCTTCCCAATGTAGCCGCCGCATTATAGCATGGAACTATAATAGAAACATATCCGCTTTTCACCTGATTTTCATTCCTTCCTGTACATCTCTACATACTTTTTCTGCTTCTTCAGCGCTTTTCTTATTTCGTTTTCTCTGCCTATTATCTTTTTCAGTTCAGTTTTAATATCATCCTCATGCTTCAGTAACTGAACTGGAATCACATATCCATCTTCCTTACCAAACAAGTCCTTCGCGATACCACGCGCTTTTACAGAATATCCCACTACTAATGTCGGAATCCCACTTGAATACGCTGCGATCGTTGCATGTGTCCTTGCTCCGATGAAAAAGCGACACTGCGCTATAATTCCTTTAAGTTCCATACAATTATGATCTTCTACAAACATAATACGGCCAGATTTTTTATATTTGTCATATAGGAGTCGAAGTGGTATTCTATCGTCCCCCTCCTGCCATACAACGTGCGGAATCAATGCTATTCCCATATCTGTCTCATCCAGAATATATTCAATTGTATTCTGATAGTTTGCTATCGTAATTCCCTGAATACTTTCGTTTTCCATTACCATAGGACTAAGGTTGATTCCTACCATATTTTTTATGTCGTATCCAGCTGTCGGTTTCAACGGTACACTCTCAAGCAGAAATGCAGGATCTGGCAGAAGCATTGTATTCTCATTCACCCGCCGTAACGCATTATATGAAATACTCTCGCGTGCCGTAATCAGACTATATTTTGCAAGATCGTATGACACTTCCGGTCTTTTCACAATATCAGGTTCTACTGAACATCCCCACAAAATTGTTACTGCCCCTCTTTTCAGCATCATCTCATGCATCATAATATACCTGTTTATGTCTGCATAGCAGTAATTGTCTCCGCCAATAGACACTGCAATATCTCCATGTTTTATATTGTCAAATGCTGTCTTATATTCAATTCTGTCTAATGGCAGATAATTTTTTTTCAATTTCAAACTCAGATATGCTTTGATAAATTCAAAAGAAATCTTTGTATATTGTTTTTTTTCTGGAATAATATTACAGATCGTATCCAGGCCATAATATTTATCTTCTTCTGGCCTGGATGATATCAATGAAATTTCTCCGAATCCGTTCTCTTTAAATATTTTTACAGTTGAACGGACAATTGCCTCACAGCCATGATTTCCCGCACCACCATGTGCATATAAAAATACTCTCTGCATGTTCATTTTTCCTCATATGTCTTAAAACCCATCATAAATAAACTATATAAAGCTTTTTCTTTCCATGTGTAGATTGAGCAATGTACAAGTTGCCTATAATACTTCCAATATATATTTCTGCATGCATTTACAAAAGAAGGATTGTTCTGTCCATATTCAATAACATACTGATACAAATGTGATAAAGTAATGTAAAAACACCTCGCATCAAGCTGAGGTTTCTTTATGATAAAATCTGCTAAAATATCTGTTGCAGTCACAATGTCATCCAGAGATCTCGCTTCTAATGTATGCATTACACTGTTCTCATTCTGTATATAATGATATGTTGTCTGATTTGTAGATGCAATCTTTCCCGCATTTGAAAATGCATCTTTTAGATACAAAATATCTTCATACACTTTCATATTTGGGAATTTAATTCCTTTAATAATATCTTTTCGAAACAGTTTTCCACATGGCCCAGAATTAATTTTGGTTCTTGTCAGCAATAAATTCAAAGCTATTGTAGAATCCATAACCAGACTTTCTGCCGAAAATCGAAATATTTCTTTTCCATATCTATCTTCCACGCAGACATCACAGAGCGCAATATCTGACGTTTTAATGTTTCTGTATAATTCTTCAAAATAGTTCTCATTTATCTGATCATCCGCATCCAAAAATGCAATGTATTCACCGTTGGCTATCTGTAATCCCAGATTTCGTGCTTTTGAAGTCCCCTTATTCCTCTGTTTTATACAGCGAATTCTTGGGTCAGTTTTCTCTGCCTCTGCGCATATATAATCCGTTTCATCTGTACTTCCGTCATTTACTATAATAATCTCAAGATCATTCAGCGTTTGATTCTTAAGAGTTTGAAAAAGTTTCTGCAATTTTCTTCCCGCATTAAACACCGGAACAATCACACTTATCATCTGTCAACCTCCTGATACTGCCAGCTTCGTCGAACAGCCAAAATGCATCCTATGAAAAATGCAGGAATAATATATGCCAAATTATTGCATTGTAAAATATATGGCGGATATTTTCCATATAGAGACAAAGCTACAAATTGACATGCTGCATAAAGCTTTCTTCTTTTGTTCAGTTCAGGATATTTCAGCATATGGTTGTACATCATTGCATATCCCATTGGATTATTTTTTTCCAATATTCGACTTCCCTTTGTAAGTCCATCATTCAAATAATCACATATATAAATAATATCCGCATGCCATCTGACTTTATATCCATCCAAGGCGATTTCATTTAAAGCAATTTGTTCTGGCGCAAATTTTTCGCCTGGCCATTCCGCCATAGGATATTTCTTAAAAATATCTGTTTTATAGGCTTCGCACATATCTGCATCAAGATTATATTTATCTCTCTGCAGATTCGTAGCATCCACATATCCTTTTTTATTCACATTTGGTGCAACACCTTTTATATATGCTCCATCCGGCAAGCCTCTTGCAGCGCCTACACCAATATATCGTGGATCACTCTCAATCTCCTTACACCAATATTGCATTTTTGTTACTGCATCTGGCAATAAAAAGTCATCAGAGTCTACTATAAAGAAGAATCTACCTTTTGCATATTGAATGCCGTAATTGATTGCTCTAGGTTTACCACCATTTTCTTTTTTTATATAACGAATTGAAAAGTTTCTTTCTTCGCGTATCCATTTTTCAACCAACTGACATGTATTATCTGTTGATCCATCATCAACAATCATCCATTCAAAATCTATTGTTCTCTGAGATTTTAATGATTCATATAATCTGTAAAGCGTATATCCCCGATTATATGTCGGAGTAAACACTGTGAAATAAGGCATATCATCTTCCCCTTAGTAAATTTCTTACCAAACGATAGCACTGCAAACTAATCTTTAACAAATAGTATTGATTGTTACGTAGTAATATTAAAATCCATTTTTCAAAGGCAGTTCGTCCATTAATTTTAATACACTCACTTTCAATAATTAAACCTAACTCAACAAAACAAGTTTCTAATTTATCAATACTACAATAAAGCAATGAATAAAAAAGATAATTGCTTAGTAGCTGAGAAACAACTATCTGATTATTGCCAGAATAGACATTTTCCTTTTCAAGAAAATGTTTATAATGAATATTGATGGATAATTGTGCTCGATAATCTATTGCACTATCTTCAACCATCGATGACGAATTCTCTGCTTCCTGAAGATAGAAATACTCTGTCTGATCCGTGAAACATATACTGTTCATTTTGGGATACAGTCTTAAGTAAAAATCGAAATCTTCAGCCAAATGAATCTTCTCATCAAAACAAACATTTCCAATCAAACCTTTTGAAAGCATCTTACCCCAACAATATCCATAAATCCCCGTCCTTTTTTGAAAATCAGCAAAATCAGGGAGCAGCTTGGACATATCACGAAGTCCAATAACAGGTGGCTCGATTCTTTGAGATTCTCCAGAATCCCATATTTTGGTGATTGCACAAATTGAAAGATCCGCACCACTCTCAACGATAGTTTGATATAAACGTTCCAGATAATTTTGTGGTATACGATCATCTGAATCAATAAAGGTAATGTACTCACCACATGCCTTCTGGATTCCTACGTTTCTAGCATGAGATACTCCACTATTCCGTATATGAATGACTTGAAAGCGTTTATCATTTATAGAAAGATTATCACACAAGTCCCCTGACCCGTCCGTAGATCCATCATCTATGAAGATGCACTCAAAATCTGTAAATGTCTGTTTAATCAGACACTGAAAAAGAGTATTCAAATATTTCACTTTATTACACACAGGCACAATAACAGAAACTAACGGTTCCATTTTATCTATCCTTCCTCTTTGCAAAATAACTGAACAATAAAGGGATTACTATCGGATGTGCATAACAAAATGTCAATATTTTTTGTTTTTTTGAAACACACAGTTTGCTAATATCCAATCGTTTAAACATATCCTTAACAATATCTTCTTGCAATATTTTACTTATAATTTTACGTCTTTGGCTCTGGGAATCCCAGCTTGAATAAAGTATATCTCTCACGCTATTGTAAACCAAAAACAGCAACAGCCTATCGAGCTGACCACTAAAATCATATATTTCTTTATTTCCAAACTCTATTTGAAAGCATGAATACAAAATCTTGTAGTCATCCCATTTATCAGCAGCAAAACTATGCGTTGCTGAGTTCTGATTGCTACAATTGTAAAGATAATATGCCTGTCCTTTCAAATAATAGAACGATTTCACCTGAAGCATCATTTGACATCCGAAGAGCCAATCCTCAGAATAGCGAATTCCAGGCTTATAACGTGGCATTCTCTGTCCAATATTCTTAAACATACACGCACAATTTGAAATTGTTGCCGGATATTCTATTGAAGGCATAATCAATAAATGTGGGTAATATTCCATATGTAATTGTTCTTCGTCATAAAAACCACCACGAATATTATGAGAATACATCTCTTGCCTTCCATCCGAATACACTTTCATACAATCACACATGACTAAATCACAATGGTTTTTTTTCGCGCATTTTAACATTTCCTCGTACATTTGAGGACAAATATAGTCATCACTGTCAACAAAAGTAATATATTCTCCTGCGGCAAGATTCAAGCCCGTATTCCTCGCTGACGCAACTCCAGCATTCTCTTGATGAATTACTTTTATCCGACTATCTTTCTTCGCATACTCTTCACAAATCTGCCCGCTAGAGTCAGGTGAGCCATCATTAACTAATATTACTTCCAAATCATGATATGTTTGATTCAAAATGCTTTTTATACAATCAGAGAGAAACTTCTCTGTTTTGTAAACCGGTACAATAACACTTATCATCGACATTACAGCTTCTCCTTGTTTCGTAAAAGCTTCTATTTCTTAACTTTTCCTTTTACAGAATATATTCCACCTAAAACAGAACATACTATAATCCCAAATATAATACCTTCCAATATCCCCAACTTAGGCAATATATTTCCAAATACTTTATAATCTATTAAACGAATCGTTTCTATTACAAACATGTGCAGACCTAAAATGTATAATGTGTTACGACCAAACTCAATCAATATATTTACATAACAGGTATGAGCCCAAGTAGACAGAAACGTCGACATTAGTAACAACGATGCACATCCCAAAATTGAATCCACAGTATATAGCAACGGATTATTAAAACTCAACTCAACCAGACTAACCATTCCATTTTTAAGTGCCAGGATGATATATAAAGCTGAAACTATCGCCCATATTACCGATAATAATCTATTAGAGATTTTTATTCTTTTCTTATTTTCCCAACTTGGAATATAGTATCCTATAGTAAAATAAGCAAATCCTATAAAGCTCCTCCATAAAACAGTTAATTCTCCACCAACTCAAAAAAATAATGCAGATAAATATATACCTACACTTATTGGTATTAATAAGTTCTTGTAGAATTTGTTAACATATATGAAAATCAATTCGATAAGAACAATACATGGTAAGTACCATAATACACTTAATCCCTGCATCGAAATAATCTTCCAGACGTAACCGGCGCCTATTATTTGCACTTTTTCTCTTCCTGCAATTTTCAACATAAAGAGAAACAGTGCAAATAATACACTATATTCTAAATACGGGTTCAAATATTTCACTACGATATGCAGCACATTAAATTTCTTGTTTTCATTGTCCATCAATTTCATTCCAAAAATTATGCCGGAGATCATAAAAAACGCTGGCATATGAAATCCATATATTAATGTTAAAATACAATTATTGCTAGAATAGCAATGCCCAATTACCATCAGTATTATAGTGACTCCCTTGGCAATATCTAATGTATTACTTCTTACACCTTGATTATTCATTTTCCAAAATCCTATATACTTTTTTCACTTCGTTCGCATTTGAGTAGTCTCTTTTCCGGCAATTCGATACCAAGGCATCAAGTAAACCATCACACTTCAGCAGATTTAAAATTCCTTCGGCACACTTCTGATTATCCAACGGCACAATTATACCATCTACACCATTTTCTAATTGACTTTTAGCGGTCTCATAATTAGTAATGACAACCGGCTTTCCTAACATTTGTGCCTCACGAACTGTAACACATTTTCCCTCATATCGGCTCGGCTGAACATACAAATCACATGCTTTAATATATGGATAAGGATTTTCTTTTTTCCCTAACAAAATAACACGGTTTTCCATACCACATTCAGCAATCCTTCTTCGAATTAATTGCTCATCTGAACCGAATCCAATTATATACCAGTACACATCCAGTCCAAAATGAATCAATCTGGTACAGATATCTGGCACACTATCAAAATTTTTTGCCTTACAGAATCGTCCAATAGACAAAATTTTTATTCCTTTTGGTAACATTTCTGAATCTACAGAAAAGGCCTCCGCTTGATTGAAAATCAATTTTTCTGGTAAAATATTTTCAATCAAAAGAATCTTATCTGCCAAACTTGGAAATACTTTTAAAAAACTCTTTGTTACTGAATTTGAGATAGAAGCAATATAGTCATATGCGTCCCACATAGTAAGTTCAGACTCCACATTAACCTGAACACTGGAATAATCTGTGTGAATCCAGGCAATTCTCTTTTTAGCTCGAACTTTATGTACACCAATATAATGTGGTGTCAAAAAACTAATTGCCATATCATATTCTTTTTCTGGCATGATTTCTGGCATCAATCTCCATGTATATTTATGGCTATATTCCAGTGCAACACTGCTATCCGAATAACGTTTTCTTTTATCGTATAACCATGCCATAATTTTTCCCAAGAGTCTTGCAGACGTTAATAAGTAATGGCCTTCTTTGAACGTTTTTTTCATTGGACGTGCTAAGACTGTATATGCAGGCACTTCTGGTATAATATTTACATATGGAGGAATTTGCGAATACAGTTCTCCCTCGTGCCTTAACAAAAAAAGATCTATTTCCACTTTTTTAGGATTTAACGAAGATAATAGTCCTATAAGACTTCTCTCTGCACCTCCAACTTCTAATGAATGCGAAATTATTATAATTTTTTTGCCCATCTAAAACACTCCGTACCAAATATGCGATGAAATGGTCTTGTAAGATTACTTTTTAATATTGTTTTTTTATCTATCCAGCTCTTCCCATACCAGTGAATAGATATTGTATTTGCTGTAATATTTAATCTGCCTGTAGGATCGTCATATGGATTAAAAAATTCTACTGGTAAGATTATTGCACCACCGCAGTCTTGCATCTTTCCATTAAGAATCAGTCCGTAATCCAGCAAAGCAGCTGTATTTAACTGTGGACATTTAACACATGTATAATCACCATGTATGTCAGGTTTCAAATTTTCATATTGCCTTATCATCGCCAGGAGAGAGGGATGATTCATACATGCCCCAAAACCTAATCCGGTTGCTATATTTTGTTCATTCTCAAAACCATAAAATGCCTCGTTTTTTAAAAGCTGATCTGGTTTTTTTATTAGTTCAACATCAGTATCATAGTAAATTCCCCCCTCTTGGTAAATAATCAGCAATCTAGCCAGGTCACTGAGAAACGCCCACTTCTTGTTGTCATGGCACCATTTCAGATAATCATATTGCATAATATCAAAGTTTGATTCATTCCATTCTATTATTTCATAATCAGGGCAGTATTTTTTCCAACTTGCAATACATTGTTCTGTCTTCTTAGACTTTTCTTTTCCTCCAAACCAACAATAATGTATCTTTTTCGGTATCATATCGTTTCCTCACTTAAAAAAAACTTTACCTGCTTTTTAACCTGCGTCGATGTAGTACATCATAAATACGCTCTGGCATCATACCTACTATCAAAGGTCTTAGCGCATATATATAATTATAAAATGGTAACTTGAATGTCCTGATAGCAATACATTTTACATAACTCTCATTTATTCGATTTCGAAAAGAACGTCTTCTATATGCATTTCTGTCATCTCGCATTTGATATAATGGTTCATGTATGTTTTTGCCTCTGAAACCTGCTGCATACATCTTTATCCACAAGTGATAGTCTTCCACTCTCATAAGTCTATTTGCTACAGTATATCCACCGACTATATTGTATGCCTCTCTTCGCACCATACATGCTGCATGGCAAAACGGACTTTCTCTTACAAAGTCTTTTGTTTTTGGTTCCGCTGGGTGTGAAATCTTTCCCCAAATTCCAGTATTATCGAAAAATTCCATATCAGAGCTTACAATTGATATATCTGGATGTAACCTCAGAATATTTAATTCTTTTTCGAATCTATCAAATCTACAACGATCGTCTCCATCCATACGAGCAATATATGCACCCCTTGCTTTTTTTAAACAATTGTTTAGCGTTATATTCAATCCAAGATTGTGCTCATTCTTCAGCAAAACTATTCTTTTATCTGCTCTTTGTAGATTTTCAGCAATTTCATATGTCCTGTCCGACGAGCCATCATCGCACATAATCAATTCCCAGTTCTGAACAGTCTGATTTTTTATAGATGCAACAGCCTCATTTAGAGTTGATTCACAGTTATAAATTCCCATTATGATACTGATTTCAGGATAATTATCTGTACTCATTTTACATCAGTCCCCACACATAATGCATTTGATAGTAAAAGAACATACAATATGCCATTACTGCTGTTACTAAAATCATTCTTGAAGATTTTTTCATAAATATATGCTCAATCTCCCATGGCAACAAAATATATCCATAAAGGGAAGCATATATCGGAAGCCTTCCGATAAAAATTCCACTTGTCACCATAGAAACCAGATACACTCCGGCAGATATTATGGACATATTCGTACAAAAGTTAATCACAGGATTGTTCTCCCGCTGTATAAACTTCAGTCCAATAAAAGACAATATCGCTGGAATTGAATAAACCAGGACTCTCATCGGGCTTGTTCCATCATCCTGCCAGCTCGTCCAGTCACTTACCATGTTTGCGTATTGTGTTTCCTGCATGGCATTATCAAGAATTGTTGTGAACTTGCCTATGTAAATAATCACCAACAAAGTTGTTGCTAAAAATAAGAGTGTTCTTTTATTCCATGGCTTTCCCTGAGCTATAAGCATAAACGGCAGCATCAGAAGCGCCGACTGATGCATCGTAGATGCCAGAAGTATCAGAAGAACTGCCGGTATGTATTTCCTCCTGATCATGAACGGAGTTGCAAGCAGAATTATTGTTACTGCCATGAACTGCCTCATGCCATTATGAACCCAGGACAGATAGTCGGTAGAAGCTATAAATAAGAAAAAGCTCATCCAATACATAGATGAATATTTTCGAAAAAGCCATACAAAAATTAATATCTGGAAAGCGGCTATAAGCAAAAAATAGCCTTTATCACTTGTATTAGCGATGCTCTTAAGTACAGCTGATACCCAATAAAATCCTTTATCCTTGGTAACCGTATTCATGTAAGAGCCTATTTCTGCCAGAGAGGAAGGTGCATTCTTGAAAGACTCTCTATACGCTGCCGTATCTCCAAACGCATCACTTCGATACCCGGCCCAGACAATATATGGCACTGCCATCAGTACCGCCGGTACAATGCCCCATCTTGTTTCCATCTTTCCGCATACCATTTCGCGGTGTTTGGGAAAATATAATGCAAGTACGATTCCGCCGGTAAACAGCCAGATCAGCAGCCACCAGTAATTTGTCAGTGTCATTTCATTCCTCTTTCCTGTTTCAATACATTCACAGTTTCTTCAACCACTTTGTTTTTATCAAATTCCCGTTCCATTTTTGCCCGTCCTGCTTTTCCAATTTCTTCTCGTTTCACACGGGGCAGTTCAGTAAATCTCTTCATGGCCTTATACAGACTGTTACTGTTTCTGACCTTGCAGAGCATGCCGCTTTTTCCATTGTCAACAGCTTCACGACATCCCGGAATATCGGTTGTAATGACAGCTCTTCCGGTAGCTGCCGCCTCCAGAAGTACATTGCTCATACCTTCATGATAACTTGGAAGAACTACACAGTCTGCCTGTGCATAATAAGGTTTCGGATTTTCCTGAAATCCATAAAATCTTACGATTCCTTCTTTCTGAAGATGTTCAACCTGATTTTTATACTCATCTTCAAAAAAACCGACCAGATCCAGTACAAATTCAATGCCTTCTCTTTGCAGTCTTTCTGCCGCCTCAAACAGCTCATCTATTCCTTTTTCTCTCATGATTCTGCCAAGATACAGAAAATGGATTTTATCATTATCCGGATAAAGACAATATCTATATTCTTCCAGATTGATTCCTGCTCCATTAAGAATTACTTCCTGCTCCTCTTGTAGAATCTTCCGCTTTCTGAACTCCGCTGCATTCTCCTGATTTTCGAAAAAGACTTTTTCTACTTTCTGAAATGCAATTCGATACATTTGCGTAACAATTCCTGATAGGACCGGTTTCTGAAATGCAGTTCCAAGCCCCTGCACATTCGCATAAAATGGAATTTTCATTTTTCCACAGAGATATCCGGCATAAATATTAGGTTTTATAGAATATGTAAGAACCAGATCCGGCTTTTCTTTTTTTAATATTGTTTTATATGTATGAAACAGTTTCAGATCTGTAAAAGGATTGACACTTCTTCTCTCCACATCTGTTTCGATACAACGGACTCCCAGATTACGCAGATCCTCTTCATGTCCGACAAAAGGGGTACTGATTACAATTTTATAATCTTCCTGTAATTTCTGAATCAGTTCTTTTCGAAATCGGTACAGCATATACGAATGGTTTGTTACGATCAGAAGCTTTTTCTTCCTGTCATTACATTCCGACTTCATTGCACCGGTTCCGCCTTCTACCACACCTTCACTTTTCAGCACTGATCGGATTGTTCCCAAAATGCAGCGAATATCCATGACCGGACTCATATGTTTTACATAATAACCATCCAGTCTGGCTTTTTCTTTAATTTCCAGTTCATCTCTTCCATGTATCTGAGCCCATCCGGTCAGACCTGGTCGGATATCATTTGCTCCATATCGGTCTCTTTCTTCCAACAGGTCATATTGATTCCAGAGTGCAGGTCTTGGCCCGACTACCGCCATATCTCCCTGAAAAATATTCAGAAGCTGTGGCAATTCATCCAGACTGGTTTTTCGAAGCCACCTGCCTGTTCCGGTCAGATACTGTTCCGGATCTGTCAGCAAATGGGTCGGCATGTCATGTGGAGTATCGGTCTGCATACTTCGAAATTTGTAAAGCATAAAATGACTCTTGTGGATTCCTACCCGCTTTTGCTTAAAAAATACCGGTGCAGTAATTCCATCTTCCAGCTTGATTGCAATTGCAATACCGGCAAATACCGGTGAAAGAACCACCAGTCCTGCACCTGACAGAATTTTATCGGTCGCTTTTTTCAGTTTTAAATAGCTTTCTGAAGGCTTTCGCATTGCTGATTTTCCTCTGTCTTTATGTGATAAGTAGATACAATACTCTGCATCAGCAGGCGCATGTCGTCCGTCTCATTTGCTGCTGCCTCTTTCATAACCCGGAGTGCATAATAAAGTCTGTCCTCATCAACATCGATCGGATGTCCGATGTGAATCAGCTTATTTGGAGTCTCTGTCATTCCTTCTTCATCCATGAGAAGTTCTTCATAAAGCTTTTCGCCTGGGCGAAGGCCGGTAAATTCGATCGCAATATCCTTTTCCGGGATATACCCTGAAAGTCGGATCATGTTTTTTGCAAGATCCAGGATCTTCACCGGTTCTCCCATATCCAGCACAAAGATCTCTCCGCCCCTGGCGTAAACACCTGCCTGAAGGACAAGTGAAACTGCTTCGGATATCGTCATAAAATATCGGATGATTTCCGGATCGGTGACTGTTACCGGACCACCTGCTGCAATCTGTTTCTTAAAAAGTGGAATAACACTTCCATTGCTTCCAAGCACATTTCCAAACCTGACAGCCACAAAGTCTGTCTTCGAGTGTCTGTTAAAGCTCTGAATGATCATCTCGCAGACTCTCTTGGATGCTCCCATGATATTGGTCGGATTGACTGCCTTATCGGTAGAGATCTGTACAAATTTTTTTACTTTCCAGCGGTCTGCCGCCAAGACCAGATTGTAAGTCCCAAGAACATTATTTTTGATTGCTTCATTCGGACTCGCCTCCATCAGTGGCACATGTTTGTGTGCAGCAGCGTGATAAATGATATCCGGTCGATACTTTCCAAGAACTGTATCCACTCGCTCTTCATCGCGAATCGATCCAATCAGCACAGTCAGTTTCAAATTTGGATATTTCATTTTCAGTTCCTGCTGAATGTCATATGCATTGTTTTCATATATATCAAATATGATCAGACGCTCTGGTTTGTGCGCGGCAATCTGACGGCAAAGCTCGCTGCCAATTGACCCACCCCCGCCTGTCACAAGGATTTTTTTACCGGATACATAATCCATGATCTCATCTATGTTGACATTTATTTCTTCTCGTCCAAGAAGATCTTCAATATTTACCGGACGAAGTTTACTGACATTGACCTCTCCAGTTACCAGCTGATACATCCCCGGAAGGATTTTCAGCTCACAGCCTGTATCCTTACAGATATCCAGAATCGGCCGGAGTTTTCTGCTGCCTGCCGACGGGATTGCAATGATGATCTGTTCAATACCATAGCGTTCAACACTTCTTTTTATCGCATGCCGGTCACCGACAACACGAATCCCAAGAATGTATCGTCCAATCTTACGTCTGTTATCATCAATAACACAACAGACTTTCTGATCCAGATATCGACTGTTCTGAATTTCCTGAATCAATGTCCTTCCGGCTTCTCCGGCCCCGATCAGCATGATCTTTTTTTTCTTTTTTATTGAATAATGCTGTCTCTTTCGGTATCGAAGTCGGATCAGTCTGTAAAAGAATCTGCTTCCACCTACCAGCGCGATCAGATAAAACGTGCGGATCACATAATAGCTTCGCGGAAGATGTTTTCCAAATCCAACGACGATTGCCATATCACACAGAGATGAAACAGCAACTGCATCGATGATCTTGAAAGTTTCTTCTAACCCGGCATATTCCCACAGACTGCTGTAGATTCGAAACACTGCAAAAACAATCAGTGTCACAAAGATCATCAACATACCATAACTCACAAGCACATCAAGAAATTCTTCTGGTATCTGTTCGATATCAAATTCAAATCTTGTAAGTAATGCCATCAGAGACGAAATAATGATTAATACGATATCCAGAACGATCAGACAGACTCTTCTTAATAACAACTGATAATTTATTTTCTTTCTCTTCATCCTTTTTTCCCATAGTAGCCGTAATGGCCATAGCCATATCCGTAGCCATACCCGTAGCCATATCCGTAACCATATCCATAACCGGTAATTCCCATCTCTGTTCCATTCAGTACATACCCGATCAGATTTACACCGGTATCTGCAATATTTTCTACTCCGTTCAGAATTCTGTCTATGCGTGCAGAGTCCTGACGTACTACCATGACTGCTCCATCTGTCATACGAGCGATTGCTGATGCGTCCGAAAGCATGCCACATGGCGGCGTATCTACGATCACATAATCATAATTTTTACGAAGTACCTTTAACAGCCGTTCCAGATATCCGTTTCCAATCAGTTCGGTTGGATTTTTTACCATCTCTATTCCCGGCAGAATGTCCAGCTCATACTCGCCATAGCGAAGCATAACCGATTTGAGATCTGTTTTTTTATTCAAAACATCTGCAATCCCATACTTTTTTGTCCGAATTCCCATAGACAATGCAACAGATGGATGTCTGAGATCTCCATCAAGTAACGCAACTTTCTTTCCTTTTTTGGCAAGAGAAATTGCAAGGTTTACTGCCACTGTTGTTTTTCCTTCATCGGATATGGCACTGGTCACAATCAGACTTTTTATTCCATTCTCTTCTGCATTTTTTGTCACTCGCGTGCGAATCGTTCGGAAGCTTTCCCGAAGAACTGTTGTATTTCCTTTCCCGTCAAGAAGTACTGTTTTTTTACTTTTGCGTCTTTTTCCATGTGATTTTGGCACGCTTCCAAGATATGCAATACTCAGATAGTTTTTCAGGTCCTCTTCCCTTCGTACCGTTTTTCTTGTTGATGCATATACAAATAAAAGGAAAATACTAACTACCGCCCCCACAGCCACACCTTTTGCAACTGCTCCTGTAAAATTCTGCGGATTCTGTGGTTTTTCCGGAATGCCACTTTCATCCATCAACGTCAGCTGTGTATCTCCTATAATATATTCTGCAACCTGCGGATAGTATTTGATAACTGCCTGCAGCACATCGTAAGCAATCTGGGGATCAGAAGCAGTTACATTGATCGTAAAAATTGATGTATCCTGAATTGCTTCTGCTGAAATACTTGCTGGTATCGAATCAACCCCGAGACTTTCTGCCACAATATCCGAAAGTGCACCACTGGTCAGGATATATGGAAATGTTTTACTGAGCTGTCCTGCTGTTGTTTCATCCGAATAGCTCTGATTGTATCCGTATGCCGTCTTAGTCTCCACAACAAAAGAAGAATATGCCTGATATACCGGAGTATAATTTGTCTTTTCTCTCATATACATAACGGCTCCACAGACTGCCATAAGCAGAAAACACAGGACGAAAAACTTCTTAAATCCTCGCCACATATCATCCAGAATCGTAGTAAAATACAGAATTCCGGAATCCATCTCTGTATTACGCTCGCTTCCCATAATGTCCTCCATATCCGTAATGTCCGCTTCCTGCCATATTTTGTGACGTCACACCATTCAGGATGCAGCCAAGTACTTTTCCTCTGGTATTGTTCAGGATATCAATTGCATCATTAATGTCCTTCGTCAATACTGTATCCTGTCTTACCACCAGCACAGATGCGTCTGTCATCTGTGCCAGCTCCTCTGTATCTGCCACAAGGGCAAGCGGAGAAGTGTCGATAACTACATAGTCCATTTTTTCACGGCAAAAAGCGATGATCTGTTTGAGCGTCATGCTTTTCAGCAGAGTTTCGATTGCATTTGAAGAAGTTTTATTTAAAATCATATACAGACCGGAATTATTCCAGTTCCGGATAATCTTCTCCGTACTTGCATGGTTGATCAGTACATCTCCTAGATCCGTCTCTTCATTATCACGGACATTAAAAATTTTGTACTGTGCCGGTTTTCGGAAGTCACAGTCTATCAGCATAACTCTGCTTCCTCCCTGCGCAAGTGACAGTGCCAGATTTGCTGCTACTGTGGATTTTCCTTCATTTTCCATCACACTGGTAACAAGAAGTACTTTTGCATCCTCTTTATCCATATAGCTTCTTACTCTGGATGCAGCCATTTTGCTGGATTCCACATAAGCAAAACTTCGAAGCGGATTCTGGATCAGCATAGAAAGATAATCCTTCTTTCTTTTCATGGAAAGGGCCTTTGATTTTTTCTCATAGGCAATCGTTCCAAGCAAACGGGTATCCAGTTTTGTGGATACTTCTCCCGGATTTTTAATGGTATCTCGTATATAGGAAATTCCTGCCAATAAAGCGATCAGGCATCCGGCTGCCACAACAAATACCTTCATGACAGTTCTTTTTTCATCCAGTGGATTGATCGGAGCCATGGCAACAGATGGTTGCTGGATTGTCTCAATGATGACATTTTTTATCGCATAATCAGAAACTGTATTATAATTTTCCATAACAGACTGAAGTACTCGGTAGGACTCTGCTGCAGTTCCTGCCTTAACAGAAAATGTGATCAGATTCGTCTCCGGTACAAGATCTACAGAAGTTTTCACATTCAGGTTGTTCATCCCAAGATCCTGGGCAACTTTTTTCTTAAGTACATTACTTCCAAGAATTTCTGTAAACTGTGATGCAAGCTCTTTCGTAGAATTCAGATTCTGATAGATATTGTTATTCATCCCTTTTGCCGTAACAACAAATGTTGTCGAAGTTCGGTATTCCGGCTGATAAGTCGCACAGATCCAGATATCTGCAAACAATGCAGCAGCTATTGCCAGCAAAAGAATGGTCAGCCACTCTCTTCCAATGTCTTTCAGCATGCTGATCAGGTCTATCTGCTGAACGGTTTCGTTGTCTATTCTCTCTTCCATAAATTCCTCTTTCCCACTATCTCACCACAACGATCAGACGTACCTGACCGGTTACACTTTCTTTCCCACTGTCGTCCGTAATCTGATACAGGATTTCATATGTACCAGGAGTATTAAAATCTGCCTGATTCGTGATCTGCACCTCATCTGCAGTAATAGCAGTACGTTCCTGCTTTTCCGCCGGATTCGGATCACGGAGAACACCATCTTCTCCCCGTACAAATTTAATCCCTCCCATAGTGATTTGCTGAACATAGGACCACGGATCAACTGCATTTCCAACTGACGTATATACCAGATACTCTGATAATTCAAACTGCGGTTTCTGGGCCTCCTTTGACGGATCATAAATCTCAACAGTAACCGGTAATTTCTGTACATCTCCGGCACTGTTTGCAACCTGATATACCATTGGATATTCCCCTGCCACATCAGCCTGGACATAATATTCACTGGACATTTTAATCTTTCCGGTGATATCTCCATCCAGCACATCCGAACAGGTAAGCGTTCCCATGATATCCTGTGTATTCACCGCAAAACGCAGAGGTTCTGTCAAAGAAAATGTTGGTGAAACATAATCTGTATATGTAATTTTTCTTGCCGCCTTTGTCGCATGATTATCTGAATCAAATGCAACCACCGTCATATTACGCGTATGGTTTTCCATAAAATTACTGACAGATTCCACGATCAGACTTCCCGTCACATCACCGTCTTTGGAATCCGTTGCCTTAATTCCTTTCAAAAGTTCTCCATCTTCTGCCTGGCAGGATACCTGAATAGAGTCTGTATCCATTGTGATCGCCGGTGCCTGATTGTCTTTAGAATTGATCTGTTCATATTTGAAATACCCAAAAGACGCAGCTGCGATCACAAACACCACCATGCTAAATATCCTTAACTTTTTCATGTAATTCTCCTCTTGATCTTTACCTGTCAGACAGGTCTGAAATATTTTCTCCTCCTGTCCGGTCTCCGGCCGTGCAGAGGAATCTGTATGTTTTTTATGATCCGTTCCGGATTTTCTTCTGTCAGGTGCCATGCATATTCATAGCCACCTATATGAACAAGGGCTGTTTTTGTCTCGCTCATATGTGGTGTACGGATATAAGAATGATGTGCATCACTGGCAATGCATGATATCAGGTCATTTTTCAGAAGGATATGTGCAGTCTCCATAACACTTCTCCCAAATCTTCCCAGAATGCTGCCCTTATTCATCTGCGTAACGCATCCATTCTGCACCCATTCATATATAAGCTCCGGATAATCCTGTATACAAAAATAGCGTTCCGGGTGTGCGATCAATGGTATCTTCCCCGTATCAAAGATATCCTCCAGACATTCCCGGATCCACCAGGGATCTGCGTCAAACGGAAACTCAACCAGATAATAATCCGTCCCATTGATTCCACTCAGCTGCTTATTTTTTATCTTCTGTGCAATATCCTCTGAGGCAAAAATTTCCATGCCCTCAAGAATATGCAGTGGGATTTTTTCTTTTTCCAATGCAGTACGAAGCTGTCTGTATTTTTCTAACAGCTGCTCTGACTGAAAATTTTCAAATCGCCCCATCTGATTGCTGTGCGGTGTCGCTGCCATGATCTCTACGCCACTTTCCACCGACAGCTCTGCCATTTCAAGTGATTCTTCCATATCTTCTGAACCATCATCCAGATCTGGCAAAATATGTGCATGTATATCGATCATTTTTGTCCCCTTTTTACAGCACAACTTTATACAGAATATAATTCTACCCTTTTCTCCTTCCCACTCCTACATACTAAAGTATGTGTTTTTTCCTTCTTTTTTCTAAAAATACAAATCTCTCTTCACAAAAAAAGATCCACAGATAAATCTTTTCAGATTTACCCGCAGGTCTTCTGTTCGTTAATGTAGAAATAAAAGACTTCCATAAATGAGCAGCCCCGCTGCTGTCAGTACTCCTACCGCAATGCCAAGCGACAGTAACAGAAAGTATCGGTCTCTGGAACTCCTATGTTTCTTTTTTCTTGTCTTTAAAGTATTCTCTACCGGAGCAGTATCTTTCCACGGACTGGCATGTTTTGTATTCGTTTTATGATATGTTGTATCCCTGTGTACATCTCTTTTTTCATATGCTGCACTGATCTGTTCAGATGAAGCCTTTTCTCCCAGTGTGCCAAGAAGTTCCTGATTTAACTGATCTGTATAACCTTCCTTTTTTGTTTTCTCATTCATAACTT
Organism: Blautia sp. 210820-DFI.6.14; assembly: GCF_020558815.1. Classification (NCBI taxonomy): domain Bacteria; kingdom Bacillati; phylum Bacillota; class Clostridia; order Lachnospirales; family Lachnospiraceae; genus Blautia; species Blautia sp. 210820-DFI.6.14. The sequence continues at coordinate 32,234 of NZ_JAJCKS010000017.1, read as the reverse complement.
TCTGTCCCGCCTTCCTATTTCAGTTTCTTTAAATGCCTCTCTCTGATTTCATAAATATGATCACTGACAGAAAGAACACTTGGGCGATGTGTCGTAACAACACAGGTCCTGCCTTTCTCCTTCTTCATAATGTTTTTTAATACCCGTTCTTCCGTATCTATATCCAGTGCCGAAGTCGCTTCATCCAAAATCAGAACCGGCGCATTTTTCAGGAGTGCCCTCGCTATGGCCAGTCTCTGTGCCTGCCCTTCCGAAAGTCCACTTCCCTTCTCACCTACCACTGTTTCCATGCCCTTCGGAAGTTTTTTTACAAAATCATAGGCGCAGGCCATTTCCAGAACTTCTCTGATTTCTTCATCTGTGGCATCTTCTTTTACCATCCTCATATTCTCAGCAATACTTCCTGCAAAGATGGTATTGCCCTGCGGCACATAGCTGAAAAATTCTCGTGTTCCGGCAGAAAGTCTGCATTTTATTCCCTCTGCATTCTTAAGTTCAGCCCTTCCTTCCATTGGATGCAGAAGTCCAAGTAATACGCGAATCAATGTTGTCTTTCCTTCGCCTGACGGACCAACGACTGCAGTGATCTCACCTGCATTCGCAATAAAATCCCCCCTGTGAATCACATTCTCTCCGTCTTTATAATGAATATTGACTTCTTTTAACTCAATCGTGATCCCTTTATACTCTTTTTCCAGAATTCGATCTACCTTCTCCATATCCAGAGCATTTTCTTTTTCCAGTTCCGAAACCGACATCAGGCGTCCCGCACAAGTAGCAGCGTTGATGGCAGCCGGTATGATCTGAATCAGTGAGGAAAACGAGGAAGACAGTGAATTTGCCATCTGGAAAAACATCAGCAGGGTTCCGGTGGTGATGTACCCACTCCAGAGTCTGTACACGCTCCATCCAAAGCAGATATACGAAACACCGGTTCCTATTGCTGACATAAAGGAAGACGTATACACGGTAAATTTATTATAATCCAACATTTTTTCTTTGTATCTGTTCTGAAGGCTCTGTAGCTTCTTTTCAAATACTCCTGTCAGATCAAGGGCTTTTACTGTCTGGATATTCTGAAAAGTATCATCCTGAAAGGACATCAGACTGCTGGTCATCTCGCGCATTTCATTATTATAGGTCCGCATCTTCCCCATGAATTTTCTGGAAAAAATCACCGTAACCGGAGCACTGAGAAGTGCAATTCCTGCCATGACCGGATCATAATAAAAAATAATCGCAAATGCACCAATAAACTGCACCAGCTTTGTAATACTGTTCGGAATCCAGCTGATCACGCTGGAAGCCACCTGTACAGCATCATTTGAAAGGCGGTTCAAAAGATCTCCGCTTCGAAAATCTTTGAGTTCTTTCCATTCTGTATGTATGATCTTTTCAAAAATATCTGCCTGTATCTCATTCTGTATCATCACATTGATTCTGGCTGAAATACGGCTGATGACTGCATTCGAGATAATTCCAGCTGCTGTCATGCATATGATCAGCACAGCGAACAGAAGGATTTTATCTTTCCTGACTCCGGTGACTGCATCGATCAGATACTTGGACACAACACTGCTTCCAAGTCCCATAACGGTACCGAAGACTCCTGCCAAGATATAAAAACATATAGAAAACCAATAACGTTTTACATACTGATACATCCACACCATTTCTTTGTATATTTCTTTCAGATATCCTTCTCTGATTCTGACAATGATTTTCTTTATCCACCGCTTCAAAATAGTACTCCACTTATCTTTACTGATTTCTCATCACTCTACAATTCACTACCCGCAACTTGGTCAAATTATAGCACTGCACTTTATGATTCTCAAGCAATTCAACGCTTAAAAAGTGAATATGTTTTTATTATCAGGGGACGAAATGGTATCACATAACGCCAGATATTCTCAAAAAATCTCCATGTAAATGTGTGTTCATCCAAATATTTCCCTTTCCGCAAAACCCCGGTAATTACGCCAAAAATCCGAGTTTCTTTAATAGGTCCTTCTATGTTTTTCTGTCCATCTCCAATAAAATAGAACTGGTTTTCACCAGTTCTGTCATCTTTTCGCATAAAGTGAATTCTGTGCATAATATACTGTCCGTTTTCTCTCTGAAAAAAAGCAATATCTCCTTTTTTCAGAGGACGTTCAATCCTTTTTATCAGCACCTGATCCCTCCTGTCAATAAGAAACGGCATCATACTGTTTCCTGTGACAACAAGGGGAACTTCTTTTCCCTCCTCAAGAATTGAGCGGACAACCTTCATGTATTCCTGGTTGTCTACAATACGGACAGGAATTTCGTGATCCATAGAACTCTCCTTTATCTTTTCCTATATTCTGTTTTCATCATTTATATTGCAAATAACTTACAAAATACCCTGTGCTTTCATCTCACCGGAAACCTTAACGTATTCTCTGCTGTTTTCGAGATTACCAAGTTTCTCTTCCCAGGTAAGATTTCTCTTTATTTTCGCCGGACTTCCCAACACAAGTGAACCATCCGGAATCACAGTATTCTTTGTTACCAGACTTCCGGCTCCAATGATACAGTCGTTTCCGATCTGTGCACCATCCAGAATTACCGCGCCCATTCCAATCAGCGTCCGGTCTCCGATCGTACAGCTGTGAATCACTGCATTATGCCCTATTGTAACATTGTTTCCAATAGAAACCGGCTTATTATGACTTACATGAACCGTGCAGTTTTCCTGAATATTGGTCTCCTCACCAATTACAATTGGTGCTTCATCGCCACGAATGACTGTATAATATAATACGCAGCTGTCTCGTCCGATCGTCACATCACCAATAATTACAGACTGTTTCGCTATTCGTGCGTCTTCTGATATTTTTACATTTTTGTAGTTCACCATATTTTTATACTCATTTCTAATTGTACTGCATATATTATGAATGAAAAACCTCAAAATTACAAGATATATTCCTTTTCCATACAAAAAATCCCCCAAAACCCTCGCACCTCGATGAGGTGCCCTGGATTTCAGGGGATTGAAATGTTCTGATTTAAATCAGATCAGAAATTATTTACCAGCTACCTGAGCTGCAACTTCTGCTGCGAAGTCATCCTGACGTTTTTCGATACCTTCGCCAGTTTCGAAACGAACGAAACCTTTGATTGCAATCTTAGCGCCGTTTGCTTTAGCAACTTCTTCTACATATTTAGCAACAGTCTGTTTTCCATCTTCTGCTTTAACGTAAACCTGATCAAGAAGGCAGATCTCTTTGAGTTCTTTCTTGATACGTCCAGTGATCATACCCTGGATAACCTTCTCCGGTTTCTGGGATTCTTTCGGATCGTTCTGGATCTGAGCAAGAAGGATTTCTTTTTCATGCTCGATATATTCAGCACTTACTTCGCTGTCGCTTGTGTACTGCGGTTTCAGAGCTGCAATCTGCATTGCTACGTTTCTAGCCATTTCTTTCACTGCATCGTTAACAACATCTGTTTCAACGTCTACAAGAACGCCGATTTTTCCACCCATATGTGTGTAAGAAGCAACGAATCCGTTTTCTTCTTTCACCTGAGCAAATCTTCTGATGTGCATGTTCTCACCGATAACTGCGATCTGAGCTGCAAGAGCTTCGTTTACAGTCTTGGTTGTATCAAGTGCCCATGGCTCTGCAAGGAAAGCGTCGATGTCAGCTGCGGAAGTTGTAAGTGCCTGTGCTGCAACATCTGCAACATAGCTCTGGAATTTTTCATTCTTAGCAACGAAGTCTGTCTCAGAGTTAACTTCTACAACAACTGCGTTCTTCTCATCATCAGCAACAAGAGTCTTGCAAAGACCTTCTGCTGCAACACGGCTTGCTTTTTTCTGAGCTGTAGCAAGACCTTTTTCACGCAGGAATTCTACTGCTTTGTCCATATCGCCATCTGTAGCTGTAAGAGCTTTCTTACAATCCATCATTCCGGCACCGGTCATTTCTCTTAATTCTTTTACCTGAGCTGCTGTAATAGCCATTGTATTTTCCTCCTGGAATTATTAAATTAATTATTCCTCTGTAGCTTCTTCAACTTCTGCTTCTTCAGCTTCTGTTGTTCCCTGATTTGCTTCGATAACAGCGTCTGCCATTTTTGAAACGATCAGTTTTACGGCACGGATAGCATCATCGTTACCCGGGATTACATAATCCAGTTCTTCCGGATCACAGTTAGTATCGCAAATACCGATAAGCGGAATACCTAATGTATGAGCTTCCTGAACACAGATTCTTTCTTTCTTAGGATCAACGATGAAGATTGCGTCTGGGAGACGTTTCATCTCTTTGATACCGCCAAGGTTTTTCTGCAGTTTAGCAAGTTCTTTTCTTAATTCAATAACTTCTTTCTTTGGAAGTACTTCGAAAGTTCCGTCAGCTTCCATAGCTTCGATCTGTTTCAGTCTTGCAATACGGCTCTGGATTGTCTTGAAGTTTGTAAGCATACCACCAAGCCATCTTTCGTTTACATAGAACTGTCCGCAACGCTCTGCTTCTGCTTTGATAGCATCCTGAGCCTGTTTCTTAGTACCAACGAAAAGAATGTTTCCGCCGTTAGCTACGATATCAGCTACTGCATTGTATGCATCGTCAACCATGCCTACAGACTGCTGAAGGTCGATGATATAGATTCCGTTTCTTTCTGTGTAGATGTATGGAGCCATTTTAGGGTTCCATCTTCTTGTCTGATGTCCGAAATGAACACCTGCTTCCAAAAGCTGTTTCATTGAAATAACGCTCATGATTTGTTCTCCTTTTTGGTTAAATTCTTCCGTACAGATCATTTTCTATCCGGACCCAACCTCACACCGTAAGGGCACCATCCATCGGAATCTCTGTACGTGATTTTTATTTGTGCGGTTTTGCGCACATTGCAACTTCTAGAGTATAGCATAAGAAAACCCTCTGTGTAAAGAGGGTTTTGAGTTATTTTTGAGTTTTACGATGAAAGTTTCTCCGTGCGGTTCAGAAATACCACTGTGTTTTCTATTCAGTGCATGCGCTTATTTGCCGTCAGTCGCGCAAACTCGGCTTCGCCTCAGACAGTGCGCTTGATGACGGCAGCTTGCCTGCACTTCATGACGAAAGCCTCGTGAGTATTTCTATACCTGCACGGAGATGTTTTTCATCTGTAATTTCCTCAAAAGATATTTTATTTGTTGTATCGGTATCATGTTTTCAACTTTCTTAGTTCCTCATCTGTCAGGGATCGGCATTCTCCTTTTTTAAGGTCGTCGGGGAGGATGAGGGGACCCATGGAGATTCTCTTAAGGTAAATGACGGGGGTTCCGACCGCTTCCATCATGCGTTTCACCTGATGGAATTTTCCTTCGTGGATCGTCAGATGCAGTTCTGTATAGACTTCCGGGAGATTTTCTCTGCGGACGCGCCCTGGTTCTGGTTCACCTGCACCTTCCCAGCTTCCGCCAACAATTTCTACCTTAGCCGGCATCGTCAGTTTTTTTTCGCCGATATCCACACCATTTTCCAGTTTCTCGATCTTTTCCACTGTAAGCTTTCCTTCCACGCGGACAAAATAGGTTTTGTCCACATGTTTCCCCGGGGCAAGAAGTTCATGTGCCAGCATACCGTCATCTGTAATAAGAAGTAATCCTTCTGTATCTTTGTCAAGTCTTCCTACCGGAAAAATTCCTTTGCGATCGGAAGGTACATATTCCATGACTGTTCTGTCATTGCGGTCTTCTGTTGCACTGACGCAGCCGGCTGGTTTATTCAGAAGATAATAAACAAATTCCGGTGCCACACCGACTGTTTCACCTGAAAGTATAACGGTATCCTTCTCCGGATCAACCTTCAGTTCCGGTTTCTTCGCCGGAGCTCCGTTGACCTGAACCTGCCCTTTCTGTATGAATTTTTTCACTTCACTTCTGGTTCCTTTTCCTGCGTCAGCAAGAAATTTGTCCAGCCTTACTGCCTTTGCCATATCTACTCCTTATTCTGTCTCAGATGAACCTGAATCGCCGCTGCTTTCCAGATAGATTGAAGTTGGTTCATCTGCTCCACCTATGATCTCCTGTGATACCATATCTTCGCTGTCATCCGTATACACCGTTTCTTCTTTTGTTACCGGTGCATCCATCTGCATACTACTCTGTATGATTCCCATCTCTGTAATTTTTTCTTTTACGAAATCAGGCAGCTTTTCTGTCTTCAATCCGTATGCATTCACAGCCTCGCCTTTATCCGTATACACAGATACATAAATATTCTGATAGATCTCGGAATCTTTGTCAACGTATCCATTATATCTTACAGTCAATGCTTCTTTCAGAGCTTTTATTTCTTCCAGCATCTCATAAGTCACATCTTCCTGCTGACCATCCTCATCGTTAAAATAGTTCAGCATGATCTTTTCAATATCCAGATCTTCTACCGTCAGAGGATAACCTGTTTCCTTAAGAATTGCAAGCGTATTTTTAAATGAAGGATAAATACCGACTATCCAGTTCGCATACTGTACATTTGCATTGGTATTACCTGGTATCATATTATTCACATCCTGTTTGCCAGGAAACTGATAAGCAAAATCCATTTTTACCTCAGGTGCCTGCATGAAATCTTCTGCTGTTGCAGCGTCGACATCCTTCTTCATTGCTTCAAGGAGCTGTTTCATTTTATCAGAATCATTCTGGAAGATACTGTATCCATTTCCGCTTGCATCATTCAATCCAATATTTTTCAGATATTTCTGATCAAGATTAAGAAAACCAAATTTCTGTTCTTTCAGATTTTCTTCCTCATATAATCCTTTTACAAGAGCACTTAAGTTCTCCGTCCCTATCCAGTATTTTCGGTAGATCTCTTTTCCTGATTTAAGTGTATATTTTATAATTGAATAATATGTATAATCGCCATCAATCACCTCACCTTTGGGATTGCTGGAAACGATATCCTGAAGAGCCTTATAAGTCTGATCACCTATACCATTTTTACCGACAAATGCCATAGCCGGTTCTGCCCAGTTATTTGCATCTGTTATTTCATATTCTCCATCTTTGGTCTTTTGGACATTCTCATAGTAATCCTGGTCAAAAGACATCATGTTGAGATTCATGGATGCAATATCTTCCTGTTTTGGAATATAGCTGTCAAAATGCAGCAGGTCTTTCTGGAAAATAAGTGCGCAAACTGCTACAAGTGCCCCTGCAATTACCAGCTGTAACTTTTTCGTAAAAAATCCCTGGAAACTCATCTGATATATCGTTTCTGATAAACCATGTATTATGACTGTTCCAAGTATCATTCCGAAAATCCACCAAAGGATTCTGACTTTTCCGGTAGTAAGAGAATAGAATATCCAGCCGACTGCAAGGCCGCCCGGAACCACGACCATAAATCTCACTACGATTGAAATCCACGAATAAACCATAGATTTTCCAGCTGATTCTGATGGCCGTTTCTTATATGCTGTCCATGCCAGGACTCCAAATATAACACCAAGAATAATGACTGCTGCAAGTAATTTTCCTGTCTTTCCTTCCGCATAATCACTGACCATATTGAGAATCAGCGTTCCCGGAGATGCCATATGTAAAAGCGCATTAAAGCGACCATACTGGTATTCCGCCGAGAAGAAGGTCTGCCAAAATGACTGTCCATAGGCTACAAGAATCAGATTCAACACAATACCATACAAGTACATTCCACCCAGACAAAGAATACCCATCAGCATATTTCCCGTCACACTGATTATAAGCACAATGCTAAAATAGATCACCAGGTAGATGATAAGATGCAGGAAAAGCATCCTGACTGCCATCCCCATAATATTCAAGCTGAAAAATCCTCGCGCTGCTCCAATGCAGATCATCAGAAATTCTGTAACGATATATGGTATCAGATAATATACCAATCCTGAAAATATTCTTTCCAGAAACATTTCTGATCTTTTCATCGGAAGTCCATGATAATAGTCTGTTTTTTTGCCAGAATACAGGTAAATAAATCCATTCACACTGTTTATGAAAGCTGCTATTGATGCAATGATCAGGCCTGACAGTACAAAGCCATCCTTCCACAAATTGTTATACAAAATCTGACTTTGCAAAGCTGAATATTTCAGATCACTCCAGGAACTCAGCTTCACCATACCAGTCACCGGAAATGCCAGAAGAAATCCGAGTGCTATAAATGCCGGCATCCATATCTGACCTTTAGAAATCGTCTTTATATATTTAGAAGAAAATATTCTGGATCTCATAACCAGCCACCTCCGTTTCACTGATAAATATTTCTTCCAGAGTCAGTGGAAGCACTTCACTGAACAATGGATTCTTCTCCTGTATCTTTGCCATAATTTCTGACCGCGTACCTCTTGCTGTAAACAATACAAGTGATCCCTGATGATCAACCTTTAATATGTCCAGTTCTTTTTTCAATTCCTCTTCCTGTTTCCTGTCTGTCAAAACACACTGTACTTTATGAATATGGAATTTCATATCTTCCAGGTCTTTACTCAAAAGCATGCCTCCTTTATGCAAAAGTCCCACATGATCACAAATGTCTTCCAGTTCTCTCAAATTGTGTGAAGCAAGAACCGGAGTAAAATCTCTGCTCATGATTTCTGCTGCAAGCAAACTCTTAACCCCCTGACGTACTACCGGATCCAATCCGTCAAATGTTTCATCACAGAGAAGATATTTTGTCCCTGCACTGATTCCAAGAAGTACCATCAACTGTTTTTTCATACCCTTAGAAAAGCTGCCGACTTTTCTTCTTTCATCAAGCTGGAACTGATTCATCAGTTTTGCAAATCTCTGCTTCTCAAATTTCGGATAATGCAGCTGGTAGAACGCAGCCATATCCAACGCTGTATAGTTTGTCGGAAAATAGCAATCATCAGATATGTAGAAAACCTGTTCTTTTGCCTTTTCATTATCAAATACTGCCATATCATCAATCTTTATTTCACCCTCATCAGGTTTCAGAATTCCTGCAATCATACGAAGAAGTGTACTCTTCCCTGCACCGTTGCTTCCAACCAGACCAAAGACCTCTCTTTCCCCGATTTCCAGCGAAACCTTACTGACTGCCATAAGCGTCCCAAATGCTTTGCTGCATCCCCTTATCTCTATCATCTCTGTTCCTCCTCATACCCTTTCTGAACCAATGTCATCAGTTCTTCTTCTGTCATACCTGTGTTGATTCCACGTCTGACAAGTTCCAGAAATTCTTTTCGAAAATCTTCTTTGCTTTTTTCCTGAATCTGCCGCGTCTCTGCAACAAAATTCCCTTTGCCTTTTACCGGATAGATCAGTCCCTCCTGCTCCAGTGTCATATAAGCTCTCTGAATCGTATTCGGGTTGATAGATAATTCCATTGCCAGCTGCCGGACAGAAGGAAGTCTGCAACCGGCCGGCAATGCTCCCTGATAGATCAGCGTCCTGAACTTTTCAGTTATCTGTTCATATATCGGACGTCTGTCCTGATAATCTAGTATTATCATTGTCCCTCCTTTCTGCTGTAAATCATTTTTTCGCATGTGTATTTAGTGTATTAATTGTTTTAATACACTTATGATATCATATATTCCCCTTAAGCGCAATCTCTTTCTAATTATAAAATCTTTCTAAACCCCGAAATCTAATTACCATTATTTCTTTATATAAAAAAGCTCCCAGATTTTATTTCATCTGAAAGCTTTTCATTTGTATCATAATTTTTACTTTTCTCTGCTATATAACTCGTTTTGATCTTCCCTGTACTCTTTTTGTAAAATAAAAACAGCCCAAAATCATTACCATCAGTAAGATCAGGAATAATATCATGATTGCAGCCGGATTCCTGGCAATGATCCATGTATACAAATCCGGCGATATCAGTGACCAGATATTAGCCCCCATATGCAATAGCACACTGCTCCACAGACATCCACTGATATCCAGAATATATGCAAACACTATTCCAAGAAGGCTCGCATAAACAGCCTGTACCAGATTTCCATGATAGATTCCAAAAATCAGGCCAGAAATTACAGCAGCTGCTCCCATTCGCATATAATCCCGAAGTCTCAGATAGATCAGCCAGCGAAAAACGATTTCCTCTGCAAGCGGTGCTATGATTCCCATAGATAAGATCAGGAACCACATTTGTTTTCCTTCCATCAGCTGGTCCATAGATTCCTGATATTCCTGATAATTCAAAACCGACTGCAGTATTCCCACAAGCATATTGGCAAACTGAGAAAATGCCGCTCCCATTCCAAGCAACAGTAACATTTCCGGAATTTTCAACTGCCATGGTTTTTGCGAAGTTACAAGTCCGCCAATTTTTCTCGCTGCACGGTCTCTACTGTAAAACCACAGACAGGGAATCATAGCAAGTAATCCAGTCAGCCCTGTAAAAAGAATTGCATTTTGATAATAAGTATCCATTCCCCCGCCAGATTTCATGATCAGCCACAGACCTGCGTAGCCAACGATCTGTGAAATCAAAAAATGAATCCCACAGGGATATGCTACTCTCCAGATCTGTCTGACATGGCTTTGTCTGCGTCGGGGGCTCAGGCGAAAAAATCCAGTATCTCTTCAGCTGATGCCACAATCTGCAATGGCTGGGAGGCCGCAAGTTCTTCTTCTGTCCCATAACCATAAGAAACAGCCACACAATCAAGTCCTGCCTTTCTGGCGCCAAGAACATCGTGCTCCTTATCCCCTACCATGATCACCTGCTCACGGTGATGATCCAATCCAAGGCGTTTCAAGGTTTCTTCAATCACCTCTGTCTTATTTGTTCTGGCTCCATTCATTTCACTTCCCACAATTTCGTCAAAATATTCCGTCAAATTAAAATAATCTAAAATCTGTTTCACATAATATTCCGGTTTGGAAGATGCAACTGCCAGAAGGTATTTCTTTCTCCTTAATTCCTGAAGCATCTTTTCCACCCCCGGGTATGGACGATTCTCAAATATTCCAGTCGTAGAATAACGCTCTCTGTAATATTCCACTGCTTTGCGCGCAGTTGCTTCATCCATATCTGCATACTTCATAAACTGCTCCATCAGCGGTGGTCCGATAAACACTTTCAGTTTTTCAAGATCCGACTCTGGTCTGCCAAGCTTTTCAAGCGCATACTGCACGCATTTTGTGATTCCCTCACCTGACTCTGTCAGCGTTCCATCCAGATCAAATAAGATTGCTTTATACATAATTCCTCCGATTTTTTACAGATAATTTTTCTTTTGTATCAAAAAATTCGTCTAAAAAACATTATAGGTCAGTATAACATTCTTTTTCTCTCCCGTCCACGTAAAATCTGCCGGTATCATAGCTGCAATCTCCAGCAGATTTATCTCATTGACAAGGTCATGTACTCTGACTAATTCTCCCTCTGTATCCCAGTCTTTTTCCTGTCCGTTTACACGTACACTTACAATTTCTACCACTGTATTCTTCTTGATTCGAATTTCTGCATATTCTCCCTTTCCCAATTCCTGTCTCAAACATAAGAGTTTCATTTTTCGCAGACATTCTGCAGGCGGCAGACGGTACTCTTCCTTGTACTCTGTTACTGTTTCCACCTCTTCTTTCGGGACTTCTGTAAATACCGGTATTGAAGTTGCTGTTGGCGCAGGAACCGGAGTTGGAGTCACGGTTGGTATCCATGTCGGACTCGTTTCTGCGGGAATCGATACTACCGTACTCTCAGACTCGAGGATTCTGTCTTCATCCATGATCGAACTACTTACATTTTCGTTCTCTCCTCTATACCTTTCCGCATATTCTGTTACAGAAGAACGGTTTTTTTCAGTTGTTGTGGAACTTTCCCGTGCATTCCAATTCTGTACAGGCACTTGTTCATACTCCTCATTATATGAGGATACCGTTCCTGAAGTATTTTGTTCTGATTCCTGTCCGTCATTTCGTGCTTCATCTACATAAGTATTACTGTCATTCTGTTCTGGTGTATTGCATACCGGCTCATCCTCCCATTCTTCTCCGGTTCCTTCATATTCACCGGTCCCTGTTGAAACCTCAAACCCACCAAACTCAGCTGCATATGCAGCTGAACAACTTCCATACACTGCCATTATCAGTAAACTAAAAAGCACCTTCCAAAAAAGATTGTTTCGTCCTTCCAAGAATAATTCCTGCCTCCTTCTTCCATTCCTGCCATTCTTCAGCAAATGCATCTGCTATCTGCATTCTTTTTTCTTCTGCCCTGTTTTTCCACTGTCTATATACTGCTCTGCTTTCCTGATACCTGCCCTGTCTGCACAAAAATAATCCATATTCCAGATAGCCCTTACTATACTCCGGCTCATATGTTAACAGTTGCCGATAGTAGATTTCTGCATGATCTGCTTTGTCTGCCAGCTGCCCGTTCCACGCAAGCAGTTCCAGAATTCGAATCTGATCCTGTGTCTTCTGATAAACTTTTTGCAAATTCTGCAGCTCTTTTTCTATGTGAACATGTATTTTCTCTTTCCATATTGCAGAACCAGTCTGATATTCCATGGTAAAATACTGCGCGGTCACCGGTGTCAGCATCTGCGACAGCTCTGGCAGTTTTTCTCTGTCTAATCCTGAACCCAGAACAGCCACAAACACCACCAAAGCTACCGCCAGCGGGAAAAGTACAGCTTTCAGCCGCAAATTCAGCGGATGAATTTTACATAATTCATTTCTTGCCTCCGCGGTACCCTGCCAGCGCTTCTCCGGCTCTGTACGGCAACATCTGAAAATAAATTTCCCCAAAGCAGGACATTTCAAAAAATACCGGAATTTCTTTTTGCCACAAAGCACTTCCATTGTTTTTCCAAGTGCATAAAAATCGCTGGCTGCACTTATCTTTCCTTGCAGCTGTTCAGGGGCAGCATATCCTCTTGTTCCCTTTGTTTCTTTATAAGAAGCACTATATGAAAAAACCGCACTTCCAAAATCTATCAGATAAGGGCGTTTCTGATCTGTCATCATTATATTTGCCGGCTTCAGATCCCCATAAAAAACTGCCGGTTTCCTGGAATGAAAATATTCCAGTACCTGCAAGGTCACATCACCTATGCACAGTATCTCCTCTATGGAAAAAACATATCCTTCCTGCATATACTCTTCCAGAGATCTGCCATGTATATATTCCATGATGATGTAACAAAAGTTACCCCTCTCTGTGTAATCAATCATCTTTGGCAGATAGGGATGTTCAAGAAGTCTGAGCAGTCCGGCCTCTCTTCTGCTGCTGGCAGGCAGCTCTTTTACCGCACGAAAAATGCCAAGTTCCAGATCACGTGCCAGATACATGGAACCTTCACCGCCTCTGCCAATCTGTTCAACGATGCAGTAGCGTCCTTTCAGTATGATTCCTGTTAGATCGATATCGATCGCTCCTTTCGCTGATTTTTATAAATATCTGTATGGAAAAATGTTGGGAATTCCAACTTATAGAATTTTGAGATGAAATAAGTATATCATAAAAAGGAATGGAAAATAATAAATTTTTTCTAAAAAAATCTCACCTTCCAGATGGGAGGTGAGACTTTAATTCAATTACATACGATCCGGTGCTGAGAACCCAAGAAGGTCGATGCTTGTTTCAAGTATATCTTTTGTAAGACCGAGAAGTTTCAGGAAGGATTCTTTCTGTGCCTGGTTTTCTTCGCTGAGAATCTTAGTCTCATGGTAAAAACTGTTGAATGCATTGGATACTTCATAAATGTATGCACAGATCTTATGCGGTGCTTTTTCTTCGAAAGCATTCTCAATGGTACTTCCGAATTTTGTCAGCTCCAGCATAAGGTTCTTCTGGCTTGCATTGACAGCCGGAAGGATTTCTCCTGCTTCAAGGTTTCCACCTTCTTCTTTATAACGATTGAGAATGGATTTGATACGAACGATCGTATACAGGATATACGGACCTGTATTTCCTTCGAAGGAAGTGAAACGATCAATATCAAACACATAATCTTTGGTTGCCTGATTGGACAGGTCACCATATTTGATTGCAGAAAGTCCTACAATCTCCGCTGTTTCTTTTGCATCCTGATCTTTGACACTTCTGTTCTCGACAATCTTATGGAACATCTCTTCGTCAATATCTGCGATGAGATTTTCCAGACGCATAACACCGCCCTCTCTTGTTTTGAACGGTTTTCCGTCTTTTCCATTCATGGTACCAAATCCAAGGAAAGAAAGTTTCGTCTCCGGTTTTACAAGTCCGGTCTTTCTTGCACAGCGGAATACCTGAATGAAATGAAGTTCCTGACGCTTGTCTACTACATAAAGAATTTCATCCGGATCAAAGAGTTTGACACGCTCTACGATCGTTGCAAGATCTGTTGTGGTATACAGAGAAGCTCCGTCTGATTTCAACAACATACATGGCGGAATTTCTTTGGTATCAGATTCTTCTTTGACATCTACTACCAGTGCTCCCTGATCTTCATATGCAAATCCCTGGTCTTTCATTTTCTGAACCATATCCGGAATATACGGCTGTGCATCAGATTCCTTTTTCCACAGATCAAAGGAAACATTCAGGTTTGCATAGTTTCTCTTGAGGTCTGTAACAGAAACCTGCATGATGTGATTCCAGAGAGCCATATATCCAGGTTTACCCTGCTGAAGCTGATGTGTTGCTTCAAGAGCTTCATTACGGTATTCTTCGTCTTCTTTGGATTTACCACTTGCACATGGATAGATTTCCTCCAGTTCGCTGATGGTAAACGGTGCTTCCTTCGGATATTCTCCTTCGTAAGTATCGTCAAAATAAACCAGTTCCGGCTTGCGGTGTTTCAGTTCTGTAATGATCAGCCCCATCTGCAGTCCCCAGTCTCCAAGATGTACATCACCGATCACTTTATGTCCGACAAAACGTCCGATACGTTTGATACTCTCCCCAATGATTGCAGAACGAAGATGACCTACATGAAGTGGTTTTGCAACATTCGGTCCGCCGTAGTCGATAATGATCGTCTTCGGTTTCTCAGCTGTTTTTACAGAATATTTCTCATCTGCTGCCATTTTCTTCAGGTAATCAGCAAGAAATTCTTCTTTAACCTGCAGATTGATAAATCCCGGCTTCACAACTTCTGCCATTGCAAAGATCTGACTGTCTTTCAGATGTTCAACTACATCATCTGCGATCATAAATGGTGCTTTCTTATATGCTTTGGCTCCTGCCATGGCTCCATTGCATTGAAATTCACATAAATCCGGTCTATTGGAAACGGTAACTTTACCGTATTCCGGATTGTATCCGGCTTTTTCAAAAGCAGAAGCAAGTTCTTCTGCCATTAATTCCATAAGTTTTTTCATTTTTCTGACTCCTTATTTTATACAGTTACTTTCTTTGCGCATGCAACAGCAAGTGCTCCATGTCCGATATGGCATGCAACGCTTAAAGAAAGTGGATCCATATGGATATCTATTCCAGGAAATGCTGCCTGAACTTCTTTTTTGAATTCCTCGGCCTCTTCTTTGTTTCCTGCATAGGCCATCTGCAGACACATCTCACCGGATTCTACATATTTCTTAAAACGTGTATCCCAGTCTTCCTGCATTGCTTTCATCATAACTCTCTTTGCCTGCTTCTTACCTCGCACTTTTGCATATGCATCAAGCTTCTCTCCCTGGATCTGAAGAACAGGTTTCAGATTCAGAACCGTTCCGATCGCAGCTGCAGCCGGAGTGATTCTTCCACCTTTTTTCAGATATTTCAAAGTTTCCAAAGTAATATAGATACTTGACTCCATCTTCTCTTCTTCCAGTTTTTCTTTAATCTCTGCCGCACTCTTTCCGGCATCTCTTAATGTCATTGCATCAAGTACTGACTGACGCTGCGTAACTGAGATTCTCTGGTTATTAACGACCTGTACTCTGCCATCGTAGTCTCTGGCAAGCATGGTAGCTGTATCACAGGACGCACTCAGTCCACTGGACATCGGAATATGTACAATCTCATCATACTCTTCCAGCAGATTATCCCATAAACCACATACTTCAGCCGGACTCGGCTGTGAAGTAGATATGGATTCATCATTTTTCAGACGTTCATAAAAATCCTCCTGTGAAAGAGTGATTCCTTCCAGATACATCACATCGTTAATATAAAAAGGCATAGGCAGAACAGAGATTCCCAGTTTTCTTCCTTCATCCTGCGTAATACCACTGTTACTGTCTGTTACAATTGCAATTTTTCTCATACTGCATCTCCTCATGTATTTTACTTCATATCTGAATCATTGCATATTGATTATAGTCTAACACATTTTTTTCTCCATCTCAATTAAAATATCAAAAATGCCCCTCATAACAGAAAAAGAGATTGGAGTCTGTCTCTGATCAACAAACTCCAACCTCTGTCATTCACTTCTAAGTGCATCAATCGGATTTAAATCGGCAGCCTTGACTGACGGAAGTAATCCAAAGATCACGCCAATCAATGTGGAAAAAAGAACGGAACCAATGATCGCCGGTATACTGATAGCTGTCGGAGCCCCCGACAGTTCCGATACCACTTTGGAAAGTGCAATTCCAACAATAACTCCGATCACTCCTCCAATGCTTGTCAGCATGGAGGCTTCTGTCAAAAACTGAAACAGAATCACTTTCTTTCGTGCACCGATTGCTTTTTTCAGACCAATTTCACTGGTTCGTTCAGTGACGGATACCAACATGATATTCATAACGCCGATACCTCCGACCAACAATGAAATACTTGCAATCCAGATCAGCTGTGTATTGGTGCTCTCACTGAGTTTCTGCAAGTTCTTGACCTGCTGCATTACATCATCCGCTTTATATTTGTACTTGGATGTATTGGTGTTGATTCCCTGATTCATAATATCCGCTGCTGCATTTCCGGCGGAACTCATATTATCCGTTGAATCTGCTCGGATCACGGCATTCTCAGGTTCATCAAACTTAAATGCCATGGGCCAGCATTTATTCGGAATCATGACTGTTCCCATGATCATCTGATAATATTGATTGTACTCATCAATGGTTTTGATATTTGGCTGATAATCATCATTCTGTTCTACCACACCAATAACGGTAAACGGTTCGGATCCAATCTCTATTGTTTTTCCAACAGGATCTTTTCCTGCAAAGAGATTATCTGCCGCATTGCTGTCTACCAGTACAACCTTTCGCATCTCATCATAATCCTTCTGTATAAAACCACGGCCGGATCTTACCATATATCCACAGGTATCCAGATAATTCATATCAATTCCATAAATACTTCCACCCTGAAAACTGGTATTTTCATAATATACGCTGCTGGTATATGTACGGCTGTAAAAGAATGTCGCATTCTCCACATGATCCAGATTCATAACATCTTCTTTCTGCTGATCTGAGAGAAGCGGCGGTTCCGTACCATCGGTCATTCCATACTCCGGATCATAATCACTGTCACCATAATTCAGACTCACAGAAACTGTATTATTTCCCGCACCGATCAGGTCTTCTTTGATCTGTTCACTTGTTCCCTTGATCGTAGACACGATCGCAATGATCGATGCAATACCAATAATGATACCCAGCATAGTCAGAAAAGATCGCATTTTATGAGACCAGATTCCCTGAATGGATATCCTCATATTTTCAAGCATAAAATACCACCTTTCTAATATCCATAGATCTCACTGGAAGAAACTTCCTTGGTCTTTGCACCTTCTTTTACCGTGTCACCATACGGAAAAGCAATCTTATCATCTCTGGTGATTCCACCGGTTATCAGTACACTGTAGCCGCCATTTACATTACCACCTACGGTAAGCACCTGTTTCTTCAGCACTCCGTTGTCATCCTTGTATACATAACTGGCTCCATTTTCTGACCGTACAAATGCCCTGTCCAGAACAATTCCTTTGCTCTGTGTATTATTTGTCAGAGAAATCGTCAGCCAGTCTTCGTCCGATACTTTGACGGTTTTGTCCGGAATCGTTGCAATATATGTATAATAAGATACATTTGGATTTCCATTGCCGGAATAATTATCACCTGAAACCGGATACTCAGATACATCGATCACCTCTGCTTCAAAATCACCATTCTGACTTGAACAGTTCAGTATCGTACCTTCCTTAACCTGATCCAGCATCAGTTCACTGACTGTACCTTTTACGTAGTAACCTTCTTTGCTTTTGATCGTCATAAAAGAATTTCCATCAGATGCGCCAGTCACCGGATCGCCTACTTTTGCAACCGTTCCGTCCAGCTTGCTGTATATTACCTCTTTTTTTACTTTTTTCTCGAGTTTCTCAATATTCAGTTTACTTTCTCTGATGTCCAGTTTCAGGCTGTCAATCTTAGTCTGCTGAATCTTGATCGCCTCATCACGTGAGATAGATGCCGAACCACCATCATCTCCACCGCCGCCTCCGTCTCCGCCTCCATCAGCCGGTGGCTTCTCATAATGAGATGCCCCGTCCAGCGAAAACTCAACTTCAGAGTTATCGGTTACCATTTTTTCCAGCAGGCCTCCATCTACAAGATAATAGCCTGTGCAGGATTCTTTACGGTCCAGCAGATTTGTTATCGTATCATTTTGATGAAACTCCAGCTGATACCAGTATCCTTCTCTGCCAGGTTCCTTCGTACCATCAGCCTGAAAAGCAGCCATTTTATTCAAAAAGGATCCCTTCGCAACTACATAGCCTTTTGCAGAACTGCAGAGGAATACATATGGATCATCCTCTGTACCTGTTCCGGTATAGGGTTCTGTATTTTCATCCAGAACCTGATAAAACATCGGACTTCCATCCGTCAGATCATCTGTTCCAGTATCCGGTTCTGTGTCAACGATCTCGATTTCGTCTGTGAAATCTTCATCGGCATTATCATCCGGTATATTCGTCGGCTCCGGACTGATCGTTACTGTGGTATCATTTCCTGTCGTATCCGGCTCTTCAAACTCAACCTTCACATCTGTACTACTGTTGTCTGATGAATCTGCATTTCCATCTGAACTGTTCTCAGAGCCGCTCTCTGTTCCCTGTGTTTGTGCAGCTGCACTTTCGGAATCCTCAACAGCAGTCTCTTCTGTATTTGCAGATTCTATATCTGTCTTCTCCACAGCAGCCGCCAGAACCGGCTGGATAATTGCAGCCAGATAATTGCCCTTCACACTTCCACCCGTCGAAGCAGTTTCATTACTGTCATCCATCGCACTGCTTGTATCTGTATCATCCGATGTGCTGCCGGAAGTATCCAGTGTCTCCCCATCACTTTCTTCTATCTTACCGCCGTTTTTCAGGCTGCTCAGCCTGTTAATCGCTTTATTCAGATCCTGTTCCTGCTGTTTTTGTTTCAGCTTGGCTATATTCAGTTCCATCTGAACAAGTGTCATATCAAAAGACATCAACTGATCCCCTTTTTTAACGGAATCCCCCTTTGATACATAGACCTCCTTAATGATCATATCTTTGTCTATGTTAACACTCTGCGTCGCACTGGTAACAATATTTCCATTAAGATTTGTATCATCCATGTAATACTGACCGGCCAGACTGTCAACGCTTACAACAGACACCGTTTTCTGATGAGACTTTTTATAATAGACTGCTCCGCCGGCAGATCCTCCTGCGACCAGAGCTGCGATCAGGATACCTATGATGATTTTTTTCTTCATGAACTACTTCACCTCTTTTTCCTTCAGCTCTCCATCGCGAATCATCACAACCCGCTTTGCATGTGCAGCAATGTCCGGATCATGAGTGATCATAAGGACTGTAACCCCCTCATCATTCAGCTTCTGGAAAAGCTCCATGACCTGAGCACCTGATTTACTGTCAAGTGCTCCTGTTGGTTCATCTGCCAGAAGGAGTTTGGGATTATTTACGATTGCCCTGGCAATCGCAACTCGCTGCATCTGTCCACCGGAAAGCTGGTTCGGCTGAAAGTCTACACGATCAGCAAGTCCTACTCTTTCCAGTGCCTTCATTGCCCGCTCCCGTCTTTCTTTCTTCGGGACTTTGGCATAATTCAATGGAAGTTCTACGTTAGCAAGCGCAGACTGTCTTGGAAGAAGGTGGAAACTCTGAAATACAAATCCGATTTTATTAAGTCGGATATCTGACATATCATTTTCTGAACAGTTGAGAATGTCCTGTCCATCCAGAAAAAATTTCCCTTCTGTCGGCTTATCCAGGCATCCTATAATATTCATGAGTGTTGTTTTTCCTGATCCGGATGGTCCCATGATTGCCACATATTCTCCCTCTTCCATGGAAAAATTAACGTCCTTCAGAACCGGCACACTCATCTTTCCCTGCTGATAGTTCTTAAAGATTCCCTTTAAATCCAAAATCATTGTGCTTCCTCCGTATCCTCCTCTACCGGCATAAGATTATCATCCAGTATCTCACCTGAATCGGAACTTCCGTCTGTCATATCCATTGATTCATCCATATATGTTTCATCCGATGAACTGTCATCCACAATGCTGTCATCAACTGCTTCCGGATCATCAACAACGGTTCCGTCATCGCTCATTTCATATTCACTGACACCCTCTGTATCAGCCGTATCCGGAAGAGGATCTTCACTGAAGCTGCTATCATCCAGCGGCTGCATATCTATATTGTCTGTATCCATTGCATCTTCTATATTGGTCGTCGTAGACATTCCCTCCTCAAGTATATCAGACGGATATGCTATACAGTCATCCTTGGAAAGACCATCTGCAATCTCATATTCTCCAAGTTCTTCATCATGCTGTCCCAGAATCACACTACGTTTCTCCAGTTTGCCCTTCTTATCTGCTGCCCACACATACGGACTGTCTGTATCTGCATCAACAATATAAACCTCACTTAACCAGATTCCTGTCTTTTGACTTTCCTGTCCTTCATCCATCTCAATATAAACATGCTGGCCAAGCATCAGCCCGTCTGATGAATCGAGATTTACATAAAACGGATAAGTACTGGTACTCGTCTGAGAATCACTGCTGTCCGTCATTCCGTAAAAAGAATTGTTATTATTGCCGGAAGATGCACTGTCCTTATCAACCGTTCCCATGGTCCCCTTCCAGGTCTGACTGTCATCCACACGAGATCGAATGATTACCGGTTCGCCCTCAACAATGCTGTTTACATTTAATTCATTGACTGTACCTTTTATACGGTAAGCACCTGTACTCAGGATTGTAATAAATGCATTGCTGCCCCCGCTGCTGCTATCATCAGACTGAGAAAAATCTCCTGAATCTGTATCATCCACGCTGCTGTTATCCTCTGTTGTCAGCTTCGATGTATCGATTTTCTGGATAACACCATCAATTGAACTCCGGACTTCTGTATTGCCGGTCGCACTTTGGAGTTTGTCAATCTCAGCCTGCTTGCTTTTCTGACTGTATTCATTTTTCTTGAGATTCATTTTGTTTGTCTCAATCTCAATCGTATAAGAAAGCTGATTATCCTGACTTGCTTTTTTCTTTTCTTTTTCAAGCGTGGCAATCCGCTCGTTCAGACTGCTTGCCTCATTTTTCAGGCGGTCAAGGTCAAGCTGTGCTTCTTCCAGGCTCTCCTGAATGCTGCTCAGATCATATTCAAACAAAAGCTGCCCTTTCTTGACCTGATCACCGGTCTTAACCTGGACTTCTTTTACTGTCCGTCCACTCTCCAGTTCTACAGAAACAGTCTCCTGAGGCTCAACTACTCCTGCATAGCGGTTGGAAACTCCTGATGTCTGTCCGGTAAGGTCGCTTATTTTGGTTACATATACAGAATCTCCACTTGTCTCCTGCTGACCAAATACGCCCATTTTCCAACATACTCCTGCAGCAGCGCCGCCACCAATTATCAATATCCCGAGAAGGATTAAAATACGTTTTTTCATAAATCTGTGTTTCCTCCTATCAGTCCAGACATTACTGACTTAATGATACACTATTCATGTGTTTACTTTGTAAAAATCACTTTTTAACTTATATATCATATCAGATTACACCTGAAAATGAAAGAGCTGTACAAAATCATCCCGGTTTTCACAATATTTTCATAAATGTCTTCCAAAACAGCATAAAATTACCATTTTTTGACTTTTCCATGCTTATCTGATAAAATATAAAGGATTATTTTTGAAAGGAAAGATACCTATGAAGATCGCAAAAGGTCTGATGCCATTTCTGCTGATTATCCTGGCTGTCATATGTTTGACCGGCTGTTCCCACGTGGATAAGACAGATGTACAGGCAGTTATCACAAATGAACTGGATCTACTGAAAAATCTGGACTCTGATACGACCCAGAAATATGTATCCTACAAAGAACTTTTTCCCGACGCTACCAAAGAGATCAAACTCTCAAATGAAGTAAAAGAAGTCTTTTCTCTCTTCTTCCAGAATTTTGATTACGAAATTCTGAGTGTAAACGTCGACAACGATAAAAAAGAAGCCACAGCTTCCCTGCGCTTATCCACAATAGATGCAGCCTCTCTTGCCAAAGATTACGGCGAAGCTTCTCTGAAAAATGCAATTCTCAAAGCGGCTGACAGCGAAGAACAGGCTACAGAAAAAACCACAGATTCCATGGAAGAACGTTATCTCCTGCTGGATCAACTCCTCAGCAATAACAATTATGCTACCGTAGAACGAGAATGTACTGTGAAACTTTGTAATAAGGGAAGTAATGATGACAAAGACGAATGGGAGATCATACGTTCACACTCCCTGGAGAACAATCTTGTCGGCGGTCTGATGACTTATCTGTCTGATAACAACCTCCTCTCACCTGAGGAAACCCTGACCGTCTATCTGAATACCCTTAAAACAATGAATACAGAACAAATGGGCAATTATCTTGGAATCGAAAGCCTGTTCAATACTTCCGATACAGACAAGAATTCTATTGCTGCCGCACTGGTGGAGCTTTTTCACTCTACTTTTGATTTCAATATTTCCAGCTGTGACGAAGAAAGCTACAATGCTGTCATTCAGACTAAGATCACTACCTTTGACAGCAATGCGATCCTTACTGCCTATCAGAATGAACTGGATACTTATCTGAGTTCTGCCGATGCTGTAATTGATGGTTCTGTCAAACGTTATGAAAAATCCATGCAGCTGCTTCTGTCAAAAATCAAATCAAATACAGCGACTGTACAGACTGCTGCTGTTTTCCATCTTACCAATGATGGTGTTTCCTGGAAACTCCAGGACAGCAATGCTGCAATCGGAAATGCCATTTTCGGAACACTCAGCAGTACTCCGGTATCCGAAGAAGCAAACGATACCGCTGATTCCTCTGAACAAAACTAATTTTTATACTTCAAAACGGCCGTCCCACATCCGGGACAGCCGTTTTCTTTTATATCTGCAGCCTATTTGCTGCTCTTATTCTTCTGTTGTTTCTTCTTTAGCTGTTTCAAGCCCAAGTTCCTCAAGCTGCTGTTCGCTTACCACACTCGGTGATTCTGTCATCAGACAGGAGGCATCTTTTACTTTCGGGAATGCAATGACATCACGAATACTGTCAACTTTTGCCATCAGCATAACCAGACGGTCAAGTCCATATGCCAGTCCAGCGTGAGGCGGAACTCCATATTTGAATGCATTCAGAAGGAAACCAAACTGTTTGTAAGCTGCATCTTTCGTAAATCCAAGCATCTCAAACATTTTTTCCTGAATATCATTCTGATGGATTCGAACACTACCTCCACCGATCTCATTACCATTCAATACGATATCATAAGCTTTTGCACGGATTTTTCCAAGATCTCCACTCTCGATCAGTGGGATATCCTCTTCCATCAACATCGTAAATGGATGATGCATTGCTGTATAGCGGTTTTCTTCTTCACTCCACTCAAGAAGCGGGAACTCTGTTACCCATACGAAGCGATATTCGTTTTTGTCAAGAAGATCCATCTGTTTTGCAAGTTCTACACGAAGAGCACCAAGAACATCATATACGACTTTGTTCTTGTCTGCTGCAAAGAGAAGCAGATCTCCCGGTTTACCTTCCATCGCCCGAACCAGAGCATCCATCTCTTCATCTGTCATGAATTTAGCAAAGGAAGATTTGCGTGTACCATCTTCTGCAATAGCGATGTAAGCAAGACCTTTTGCACCATAAGTCTTGGCGAAATCAACAAGCTTGTCAATCTTCTTACGAGGCATGCTTCCCTGGCCTTCTGCATTGATACCACGGACACTTCCACCAGCCTCCAGTGCATTCTTGAATACTACGAATCCGCAATCTTTCACTACTTCACTTACATCATGCAGTTCCATCCCAAAACGCATATCCGGTTTGTCAGAACCGAAACGGTCCATAGCTTCCTGCCATGTAATTCTCTGAATTGGAAGCTTGACATCCACATCCAGAACTTCTTTAAACAGATAAGCAAGGAATCGCTCATTTACATCGATAACATCGTCTACGTCTACAAAGGAAAGCTCCATATCGATCTGTGTAAATTCCGGCTGACGATCTGCACGAAGGTCCTCATCACGGAAACAACGTGCGATCTGAATGTAACGGTCATATCCGGAGCACATCAGAAGCTGTTTGTACAGCTGCGGAGACTGTGGAAGGCCGTAGAAAGAACCTGGGTGAATTCTGGACGGAACAAGATAATCTCTCGCACCTTCCGGTGTACTCTTACCAAGCATTGGTGTCTCAACTTCCAGGAATCCTTCATCTGTGAAGAATTTACGGGTAAGCATCATTACTTTGCTCTTCATCATCAAATTTCTCTGAAGGTCCGGTCTTCTCAGGTCAAGGTAACGGTATTTCAGACGAATTTCATCTTTTGTCTTGCTGTTCTCTTCGATCGGGAAAGGCGGAACCTCAGACTCTGCGAGAATTCTTAAAGATTCTGCACGGAGTTCCAGTGCACCTGTAGCAAGATTTTCATTTACAGCACCACCGCGATTCTCAACTGTACCGGTAACTGCGATTACAAACTCACTTCTCAGTTTGCCTGCTTTTTCAAAACCTTCCTGGTCAATGCTGCCATTTTCAAAGATTACCTGCATGATACCGGAACGGTCACGAAGATCAACAAAGACAAGACCTCCTTTGTTACGTGCCTTCTGCACCCATCCCATCAGGGTTACTTTGCTGCCGACCATATCCTTTGTTACTTCTGCACATCGGCATGTCCTGTGCAGACCTTTCATACTTTCAGCCATGATTTTTCTCCTTTTTGAAGCACTTATTTATTAAAGAATTCTACAAATTCTGTATATCCTTCCGCTGTCATCTGTTCCTTCTGGAATTTCTTATTTTTCTTCATGATAGAAATGTTGACCTGAACACCATTCTTACGTTCTTCTTCTGCCTGTTTCAGAATCGGAAGAAGTTTATCAGCCGGCATGTTCTTCTCGATCAGATACGCTTTCTTAGCTGCATTTGTCGGGATTTCATACCCTCTCTCCAGAAGCAGCATAACGATTCTCTCAAATCCAATGGAAAATCCGCATGCAGATGTATTCTGTCCGGTGAATTTACCAATCATCTCATCATAACGTCCGCCGCCACCAACAGAACCGCCAAACTCATCCATTGCGATCTCAAAGATCGGACCTGTGTAGTAAGACATTCCACGAACCAGAGTCGGATCAAAGGAAATCTTAAAGTCTGCATTTTTCACAGAATCAACTGCTGTGATGATGGTCTCAAGATCTTCTGCTACTTTCGGATCCAGAACATCACTCAGTTTTTCTTTGCAGTAACGTACGCCTTCAATATCAGTTGTAATTTCTTTGAACATAGCAAGATAGGTATCAATACTGTCTTTGCTGAAACCTTCTTTTTCCAGTTCTTCAGCTACACCTTCCAGACCAATCTTGTCCATCTTGTCCAGAATGATGAAAACTGTATCAAAGCTATCTTCCGGAAATCCACTGTACTGTGCCATAGCTTTCAGGATTTTTCGGTCATTGATACGGATCGTGAAATTATGGAAATCCAGTTTGCCAAGCAATGTCGTTGTTGCCATGACAAGTTCAATTTCTGCAAGATAAGTAGGCTCACCAAGAATATCAATATCACACTGCATAAACTGGCGGAAACGGCCTCTCTGCGGACGGTCCGCTCTCCAGACATTGCCCATCTGAAGTGCCTTAAACGGAGTCGGAAGCTGTCCTGCATTGTTGGAATAATATCTGGAAAGCGGTACAGTCAGATCATAACGAAGGCCTGAATCAACCAGATCAGCCTCACACTCTGCTGTATCCAGTTTCAGTTTTTCTCCTCGTTTCAGAATCTTGAAGATCAGTTTCTCATTCTCTCCACCCTGTTTGCTGCTGAGATTTTCGATATGCTCCACACATGGTGTCTCAATTGCAGAAAATCCAAATTTTCCATATGTTTCACGAATCATGTTCATCACATAATTACGAATTTCCATCTCTTTTGGTAAAATGTCTTTCATACCGGTAACCGGTTTCTTCTTTAACGCCATACTGTCCTCCTGTTATTTGTTATTGTGTACAACTCTCTGAAATGCAAGAAAAACTTCCATATCAAAATTTTTGATCTCATCGATCATAAGCTCTATCACTGTACTGACATCAAACGCTCTTCTGTAAGGTCTGTCTGAGCTCAGTGCCGCATAAACATCGCAGACACGCAAAATTCTGGCCCCAAGCGGAATGCTGTCCCCCCTGAGATTCGACGGATAGCCGCTGCCATCATAATTTTCATGATGATACAAAACACTCTGAAGTACCAGCTCTGAATACCCCTGATCCTTCAGTTCTTCATATCCCAGCGAAGAATGCATACGGACATACTTCAGTTCTTCTATCAGAAGGGGATCATTTTCCTGTCCGTTGATATAGCCGGTAAGCTTCAGCTTCCCAATATCATGGAGCATTCCGGCAATCGCCATCTGATAACAGAACTCCTCGTCCTGCCCCAGTTCGGCAGCTACAGCATACGCAAGATTACTGACAGCAATTCCATGATTCAGTTCCTCAGAAAGATCAAAATCCAGCAATCTGTCACCAGACTTGAATATTTCCGCCTGTCCCGGCTCTTTCTCTGCTGTCTGCAATACGTCCACCTCCTGCTGTCATAACCAGGTATTGATTCCTTTGCGTTTTCGTTCTATCATTTCATCAATACGGTCAATGTAATTTGTAACATCTTTGACATTTTCCACACGTTCAATACGTTTGCCCTGATCAAAGACAAGCTTGGAAGAACCGCCGGCCCCCAAAGCGATGATCGGCTGTTTTTCCTCCATAATTAGTATATTGTAAATCCCGGCTTTGTCAACCTTTGCATAGCCAACATTCTCAAAATTTCCCTTCATATTTTTCTGTCTGTACAGATAATAAGGACCCATTTCCATTTCGTAGGCTGTTTTCATGGTCATATCCATGATCTCCTGGTTGTTCTCAAAAGTCATTTCCTGATATTTATCTTTAAAAATATTCAGTCGTGCCGCCCTCTTAACAGCAAGGGAATGTACGGTTATGCTGTCTGGTGCAAGTGCTTTCACTTCATTCAATGTGTTTTCTACCATTATCTTATCTTCTCCAGGCAGACCAACGATCAGATCCATATTGATGTTGTCAAAACCACACTCTCTTGCAAGCATAAATGCCTGCTTTGTTTCCTCTACTGTATGACGTCTTCCAATAATATCCAGCGTTTCCTGATTCATCGTCTGTGGATTTACAGAAATCCTTGTAATCGGATAATTGCGGATCATCATCAGCTTTTCTCTGGTAATACTGTCCGGTCTTCCTGCTTCAATCGTAAATTCTGCAAGATTCTCGCAGCAAAAATTCTCCATCAGTGCATCCAGAAGGACTTTCAGCTGCTCCGGTTCCAACGTTGTCGGTGTACCTCCTCCAATATAAACCGTATCCAGTTTTCTGCCTTTTGCTTTCATGATTGCAGCAACTTCTTTTATCTCTTTGCAAAGTGCTTCCAGATACTGGTTCACACGGTTCTTCCACTGTTTCAATGGATAGGAACTGAAAGAACAGTAAAGACATATACTCGGGCAGAACGGGATTCCCACATACAGACTGTAACCATTTTCATAATCAATATCTTTGAGAATCTCTCTTTCTCTGTTCGCTATTGTGATCGCAAGTGCTGTTTTCTGCGGACTCACCATATAGCGCTCTCTCATTTCCTGTGCCGCTTCCGTATTCTTCATACCAGATTCAATCAGTCCCATTGCAAGTTTCGCCGGCCGGATACCTGTCAGGTTTCCCCACGGAAGTGTTTTCCCCGTCAGCTTTACTAATAACTTGTACAGTGCAATCTTAACAATATCCTTACGCTCCTTACGAATCGCATGTGCACGTTCTTTTGCCTCACTGTCATCAGCATCCACACAAGAAATAAGGGCATCCGAAGACTGCCCTTCTATAAACTCTGCACTTGTCACGCCTTTATTCTCATGTTCCTCATACCGGATCACACAGGAATCACCCTGCTTTTCAATCCGAAAATAAAGATCACAGCCCGCTTCCTCTTCTTCATAGAAAGAACAAATCTCACTTCCCGGATAAAACGCACGGATCAGTTCATATATATCGTGTTCAAACTCTCTGTCCTGAAACAGAATACCAATCTTATACAAATGGATTATACCTCTTTTCATAACCAATCGTTGTTGACGTATCATGTCCCGGATAAACTTCCGTATCATCCGGAAGTGCTTCCAGCAGTCTGTGCAGACTGTTTACGATTGCCGCGGTGCTTCCCTCCGGAAAATCAGTTCTTCCCACCGACCCACAGAAAACAGTATCTCCGCTGAACAAAACTCCTTCATCTTTCAAATAATAGCAACAGCTTCCTAACGTATGTCCGGGAGTCTCGATCATCTGAACCGAAAAACCTGCCAGTTCCACAACCTGAAGATCCGTAAGATACACATCCGCCTTCAATGTATAGCTGCTCGTGTGAAATGCTGTCAGATTGATTCTTGGATCCTGCAGCGTCTTTTCTTCTTTGGCACATGCATAAATTGGAATATTATATTTCTTTTTGATTTCTTCTGCTGCAAGAATATGGTCAAAATGACCATGTGTCAGAAGAATTGCAACCGGTCTGCCCTGCATTTCAAGAACCTTCTGTTCGATTCTGTCGGCATTATCGCCCGGATCAACGATCAGCATTTCTTCTGTTTCTTTATTTTTCAGGAAGTAACAGTTCGTAAACACACTTCCAACAATACATTTCTGTAAATCCAGTCTTTTCATACTATTATCCTCATCTAAATCAACCGGTTGTACGTTCTACGTCGATCACACTTTCTACCTGACGTATCTTGGCAACAAGTGATGAAAGCTCTTCTTTGCTTCCAATCTCAAAGCTGATTGAAATCGTCGCCTTTTCCTGCTTGCTTGTACGGCTGTTAATGCTTCTCATATCAATCTTTCTCTCTGTAAAGATTTTGGAAAGATCCACCAGAAGACCAGTACGGTTATTTGCATAGACCTGAATCTCAGCCATATATTTCTCAGAACCTTTATTGTCCGTTGGCTGCCATTCAGCTTCGATCAGACGGGATCGATCCATTTCCGACATATTCAGCACATTCACACAATCTGTACGATGAATGGTAATTCCCCGTCCCCTTGTAACAAATCCAACGATTTCGTCTCCAGGGATCGGACTGCAGCACTTTGAAAAACGAACTGCAACATCATGGATACCTTTTACAACGATACCACCTTTGTTTTTGGTAACATGCAGTTTCTCCTGTGCTTCCCCAGTAGCCTCCAATACCTGCTCGTCTGTAAGATTCTTCTGATTTTCTTTATCATAAGCTTCCATCAGCTTATTGAAGACCTGTCCTTCTTTCAGACCACCATGGCCGATTGCAGCCAGTACAGAATCCCAGTCACGGAATCCATATTTACGCATAACGGATTCCAGGAACTGCGGTTTTGTATAGATTCCAAGTTTATATCCTTTGGACTTGGCATACTGTGTCAGCATGTCTTTGCCTTTCAGGATGTTATCTTCTTTCAGTTCTTTCTTGAACCACTGATTGATCTTATTCTTTGCCTGTGTGCTCTTGACAAGATTCAGCCAGTCACGGCTCGGTCCCTGTGAATTCTGTGAAGTAATGATCTCAATACGGTCCCCATTTTTGATCTGATACTCAATTGGAACCAGTTTACCATTGACACGTGCCCCAACCATACGGTTACCAACAGCACTGTGTACACTGTAGGCAAAATCAATCGGTGTAGATCCATTTGGCAGGTTCTTGACATCTCCCTGCGGTGTGAAACAATAAACACTGTCTGCAAAAAGATCTAAGTCATTCTTAAGAAGACTCATAAATTCTCTGTTGTCAGACATATCTTTCTGCCATTCCAGAATCTGACGCAGCCAGTTCAGTTTCTCTTCTTCTCTCTTATCAACAGGTACTTTACCATCGGATGATTCTTTGTATTTCCAGTGTGCAGCAATACCATATTCCGCAGTCTTGTGCATCTCAAATGTGCGGATCTGAATTTCAAATGGCTGTCCGTTCGGGCCGATCAGCGTCGTATGCAGAGACTGATACATATTTGGCTTCGGCATGGCAATATAGTCCTTGAACCTGCCCGGAATCGGTTTATACATCTCATGGATGACGCCAAGTGCCGCATAGCAGTCTTTGACAGTATCTACCAGGATACGTACTGCAAACAGATCATAAATCTGATCGATCGTCTTGTCCTGGTTGACCATCTTTTTATAGATACTGAAGAAATGTTTGATTCTTCCGTCAACCTGCGCTTTAATGGATGCCTCATCCATATGCTGCTTGACCTGTTTAACGATATTGTTTACAAACTCCTGTCGTTCACTTTTACGAAGAGCAACTTTATCCACCAGATCATAGTATACATCTGGTTTCAGATATTTCAGCGAAAGGTCATCCAGCTCTACTTTGATTTTGGAGATACCAAGTCTCATAGCGATCGGTGCATAAATATCCATCGTTTCACGGGCTTTTTCCTGCTGTTTCTCCGGTCTCATATACTGCAGGGTGCGCATATTATGCAGGCGGTCTGCAAGCTTGATCAGAATAACACGGATATCCTTTGCCATGGCAAGAAACATCTTTCGAAGGTTTTCTGCCTGAAGTTCTACTTTATCAGCTGAATAGCTTAACTGTCCCAGTTTGGTAACGCCATCCACCAGAAGTGCAACTTCTGCACTGAACTCCTTCTCTACTTCTTCTATTGTCATCCAGGTATCTTCAACTGCATCATGAAGAAGACCTGCAACGATCGTTTCTTTGTCCAGCTCAAGATCTGCAAGTATGATTGCCACACAAAGAGGATGTATGATATACGGCTCTCCTGATTTTCGCTTCTGATCTTTGTGGGCTTCCCTGGCCACTTCGTAGGCTTTCTGTATCATGGAAATATCCGTAGAAGGGTGATATTTCTTCACACTGGCTATCAGCTCCTCATACAAAACCTCTGGGCTGGTAAAATCCTGCATGGTTTTGACCGCTGCATCTGCTTTTTTTACGGATTCAAGCTTTTCCTGTTCTGCCTTGTCCATTGTTTTTTCAAGCTGTACATTCTCTTTCTTATCTGCCATTATCTCCCACCTGCCTGCCGTTATTTATTACTGTTCACGCTGTTGCCGCCGCAGAATCATTTACCTTCGTATCTGATCACAGAAGCCACATCATAACCAGCGAGTCTTTCGCGTCCTTTTAATCCTGCAAGCTCCATAAGGAAAACAACTTTGACTACTTCACCGCCAAGTTCTTCTACCAGCTTAATTGCAGCTTCCACCGTACCACCGGTAGCGATCAGGTCATCAATGATTGCTACTTTCTGTCCTGGTTTGATAGAGTCTTTGTGCATCTCTATAGTTGCACTTCCATATTCCAGATCATAGCTTCTGGAAACAGTCTCACATGGAAGTTTGCCTTTTTTGCGAACCGGTACAAATGGTTTATGAAGATTATATGCAATCGGCACACCAAAGATAAAGCCTCTGGATTCAGTTCCTACGATTACATCTACATCCGTATCCTTGAGACAATCCTGCATGGAATCAATTGCAAGCTGAAGTCCATCTGCATCCTGCAGAACACTTGTAATGTCTCTGAAAATAATACCCGGTTCCGGAAAATCCGGGATACTTCTTACGTAATCTTCTATTTTTTTCATTTTTGCGTACCTCGCTTTTCTTTACATATAAATCTGGTTTATAATTATATCACTTTTTTATGGCAGAATCAATGACTAACCCATTTTGTCGGCGGGAGTTTGACAGTTGCATAATTAAAATAGTACGTGCAGGCCGCATAAAGCCTG
>NZ_JAJCKS010000157.1:0-211 GCF_020558815.1 Blautia sp. 210820-DFI.6.14 | reverse complement strand
AAATATTTTCCTTCCAGAAAGATATTTCCATTCACTACGTTTGTTGTATAAGATTTTCTTGATGACTTCTTTGATTTGAAACGCGGAAATCCTGCAGATGGTTCACGAAAAAACTTATGGAATGCGCTTTCCAGATGCATCTGTACATTTGCTAACGCCAATGAATCCACCTCTTTCAGCCAGGGATATTCTTTCTTGTAACTGGCTGGTG
>NZ_JAJCKS010000156.1:0-217 GCF_020558815.1 Blautia sp. 210820-DFI.6.14 | reverse complement strand
CGAACTCCCACCAAAGGTTTTGGAGACCCCTATCATACCATTTGACCAATCCCCTATATAAGAAAATGTGACTATTACTAGCCACTTTCTTTTTCAAATCATCGTATCTTCAAAACCACATACATGTTGACAATTTAGAATCAAATCTGACCATGCTTTCGCTTTGGTCAAGCCCTCACCCTATTAGTAGCAGTCAGCTCCATGTGTTACCACACTT
>NZ_JAJCKS010000155.1:0-218 GCF_020558815.1 Blautia sp. 210820-DFI.6.14 | reverse complement strand
ACCGTCGTGTTCGGGATGGGAACGGGTGTTTCCCACAGGCGCATCGCCACCAGAAATATTAAGTTATCATTGATAACTAGACAGTAAAACACATTCAATTTTCTACTTCTTCTTCCGTTTTAGTTGGATTGATTCAGCTGCATTCACAGCCTACTTTATCCATTTCCTTAGAAAGGAGGTGATCCAGCCGCACCTTCCGATACGGCTACCTTGTTACG
>NZ_JAJCKS010000154.1:0-221 GCF_020558815.1 Blautia sp. 210820-DFI.6.14 | reverse complement strand
CCACAGTACAAACCACTTGTACTTCGTTCAAAAAGCCTTCTGGAAACAGTGGGCGAATTGGACGGTCGATCAAACGAGAAGTCAGAGTTTCTTTCTCTGATGGACGGCCTTCACGCTTCAAATAACCACCGGGAATACGGCCGGCAGCGTAACTTTTTTCTTGATAATGCACAGACAGCGGGAAGAAGTCTTGCCCAGCTTTTGCTTCTTTTGAACCAACA
>NZ_JAJCKS010000153.1:0-221 GCF_020558815.1 Blautia sp. 210820-DFI.6.14 | reverse complement strand
CATGGGTGGATCTTGCTCTGTATGTGTACCCCTCTATATAACGAAACGCTCAGAGGCTGTTTTACAGTGGGGTAAAAGAAAAAATATCAAAAAATCGATGATTAATGGTAAGCTTGTGATAGAATAGATAAAAGAGAAAAGCATAAAGGATGTTGTTGTGGAGAATATTTGTTATGATTAGAAAGTTGCTGAACGGAGATATCGATAGAGTTGCTGACATA
>NZ_JAJCKS010000152.1:0-222 GCF_020558815.1 Blautia sp. 210820-DFI.6.14 | reverse complement strand
AACCGATAACCTGCTGATTACAAATCAGCTGCTCTGCCAATTGAGCCACATCGGCTTAGCCAATGATAAGGCTTAGTGGGTGGAGAAGGATTCGAACCTTCGAAGGCGGTGCCAACAGATTTACAGTCTGCCCCCTTTGGCCACTCGGGAATCCACCCATGGTTTATATGGGACCTATAGGGCTCGAACCTATGACCCTCTGCTTGTAAGGCAGATGCTCTC
>NZ_JAJCKS010000016.1:0-83653 GCF_020558815.1 Blautia sp. 210820-DFI.6.14 | reverse complement strand
TCTTTCCTTCACCGGCCGGTGTCGGGTTGATTGCTGTCATAAGGATCAGCTTACCGTCTTTTCTGTCACTTTCTTTCAGAAGATTATAATCAATTTTTGCTTTGTATTTTCCGTACTGCTCCAGATATTTATCATCAATACCTGCTTTTTCTGCAATCTTTGTGATTGGCAACATTTCGCACTCCTGTGCAATTTCGATGTCACTTTTGAATCCCATAAAAGTTACCTCCTTTTTATATACATTTCGCAAAGGACTTCAGTGATCCGATGATCACATCGCCCATAACAGCCATATCTTCTGCCTGAAAAGATATCGGAAAATTATCCGAAAACAGGATCTGTGAGGATGGTGGAAATTCATCGTCTCCTTCCCACAGGATCATCTGTACCAGATAATCTGGAAAGATCTCCAGCTGATAAGCAATGTCTCCATGCTTCACCGGAACACAGTGCATGTGTTCCATGATTGTCTGAAAATCTTTGATACGGTTTCCATAGGAGAATGCCAGCCGCTTGATACAGCGTCCGTCAAACTGCCGAAGATATACTTCACCCCACGGCATTTCTCTGTAGGTTTTGAATTTCCCGGTACCTGATGCTTCCGCACCATTCAGCAGAAAACGAATCGTCAGAGTTCTGGCATAGGTCATGGTTTCCAGAGGATAAAATCCCATATCATCCGCTTCGTGGCTGACCTGAAAATCCGGCCAGGAAATCTGATAAACCGTCCCAAGAAATTTCAGAGTAAAATACTTCTGTTCTTCATCATAGGAAATGCCAAGTCTTGCAGCAATTTCCTTTGGATCTGATTCCTGATACTGGCTCAGATAATGTTCCCATGGGAGACGCTCTTTGCTGTCTTTTCCATATCCCAGTTTATCTCCTACAGATTCTGTTTCTGCCGGACTAAATGTTGTTGTTTTTACGTCAGAACTCATAACACACCTCTTCTAAGTTATTAAACAAATGCTTTATCCTGCAAGCATGAATAGCATTTGTATTTTTCACCCTTGGATATCATCTTTGATGCACATTCGGAAACATAGATGCATCGGTATGTGGGATAAAACATGCTCCCACGAATTCATCCATGTAAGTCGGAACTGTCGAAAGCTCCATATATGTCATATTTGATGCAAGTTCATAGGTCTTTTTCTCGGCCTGTGTGGAAAGAAGCATCAGATAAGCACCTGTCAGTGATGAGTTACCAATATAGTGGAATTTCTCAAGCGGAACATCCGGGAACATTCCGATATTAACTGCATTCTGCATGTTGATTCCACTTCCGATACCACCGGCAACGTAAACATCATCAATCATGGATACATCAAAATCAAGCGAAGACAGCATCGTGCGGATTGCAGAGAAAATAGCTCCTTTTGCACGGATGAAGTTGTCGATATCTACTTCTGTGATCTCAACATCTTTTACAGATCCTGCCTCTTCCTCAAATGCGATCACATAGCTGCCCATTCCATAATGGTCATGGCGGACACGCTTACCTTCACGGACAAATTTGCCCTTCGGATTAATGATTCCGGTCATAAACAGTTCACTGATCACATCAATGATTCCGGAACCGCAAAGACCGACCGGTTTGGTTCCAGGATCACCGACAACTTTGTATGTCGGTTCCATGGTTTCTTTATCAATGGTACATGCTTCGATTGCTCCATCTGTCGCACGCATACCGCAGCTGATATCTCCACCTTCGAATGCCGGTCCGGCAGAGCAGGCACAGCTCATCATAAAATCAGAGTTTCCAAAAACGAGCTCACCGTTGGTACCAAGGTCGATAAACAGTGAAAATTCCGGTCTGTTCCAGATCATACTTACCAGTGTACCTGCTGTGATATCGCCACCCACATAGCTTCCAATGTTCGGTGCCATAATAATATGGGCGTCTCCATTGATCTCAATTCCGACATCTGATGCAAACAGCGAATTTGTTTTAAAGAAAGCCGGAATATATGGTTCTGTACGCAGGTAATCTGCATTAATTCCTGCAAACAGATGGTTCATTGTCGTATTGGAAGCCACACACATACGATAGACCTGATTCTCCGGAAGGTGAATGCTTCTGCACATCTCATGAATCATCGGGTTGATCGTTTCTTTGATCACTGCATCCTGCAGTTTTTTGATTCCACCAGGTTTCGTTGTCTCAATGATACGGTTGATAACATCCGCACCATAACGGATCTGTCCGTTACCGGAGGAACTCTTGGCAAGGATTTCACCCGTAGCCATATTGATGATGACAGCAGAAACAGTTGTTGTACCAATATCTACTGCGAGTCCACCCATGATCACGTCTTCTTTTGCATCAAAAATATCATAGACAAACATATCATCCGGTGTTACGCGGACCACACATTTCACTGAAAATTTACTTGCACGGAGCACATCCGGAAGTTTACGGAGAACTGCATACGGAACTCTGATCCGTTTCAGATTCATAAATTTGCGAAGTGCTCTTGTCAGTCTCTCAACATCCGGCATGGTATCATCCAGTGTTGGTTCAGTCATCTGGAGTTCTACAACTTCCAGACTGTTTCTTAACTGAATTCCGGTCTCTTCGACCTGATTTTTTGCTTTTTCAAAAATTGCGATTTCTTCTTTAGAACTTAAGTCTGCCACTTTCATTCTGCTTTTGTAAGCAGATGCGATGTCCGGCACAAGTACTTCCACATCCGCGCAGATTTTGCTCATGCATGCCAGACGCCATCCTTTTTCAAATTCCTCATCAGAAATATGAAGAGTTTTCTTTGAGTCCAGTTCTCCGCCTTTTAACTGCACCCGACACTTTCCGCAGGCTCCGTTTCCGGAACATGGTGCATCAATTGCCACGTTCGCACCACGTGCAACCTCCAGCAGATTATCCCCCGCATTGGCAAATGCTTCTACCTCACTGCCATTTTCAAATGCAAATGTCACCTTAAACATGCGGTAACCACCTTTCTCGCCTCGTGAATATTCTTGTCTTTCAGCTGTGGCGTTGGGCGTCAGACTTATTGATATTTATAAAAAAGGCCAGAGGCCGCGAAGCCTCCAGCCTTTTTTTATCTACAGCCGTAAAAAAGTCAGACTGATTAGATTTCCAGATAGGAATCTGCGTACAGGTAATTATTTTTGATGATATCACAGGATTTGATTGTTTCCATCAGACGCAGGTCGTTAGGGTTAACGATTGCGGATGTAAGTCCCTGCATCATAGCCATAGCTACCATAGCGGAGTCCATGATCGGACGGATATGTTTCGGCATACCGTTGGAGTTGTTAGAAAGACCACCGGTGCTCTTCATTCCCATATCAGAGATCATTTTGATGAATTCAAGAACTTCCATCTGTTTGTCCTGCATTCCTTTGATAACCAGGAATAACGGATCGAACCACATATCGTTCTCAACGTCCATACCATGTTCCATACCTCTCTCCATCAGAGTCTGCATGTACATCATACGTTCATCATTGTCTTTTGCAATTCCTTCACCGTTGCAAAGAGCGATAACGATTGCATCGTTAGCAGCTGCAACATCAACATAACCGATTCTTCCTGCAGCATCAGCGGAGTTTACGATCGGTTTTCCTTTGGAACGATTGTATACAGAAATACCAGCTTCGATAGCTGCAACGTTGGAAGT
The DNA here is from genome assembly GCF_020558815.1 of Blautia sp. 210820-DFI.6.14. Lineage (NCBI taxonomy): Bacteria > Bacillati > Bacillota > Clostridia > Lachnospirales > Lachnospiraceae > Blautia > Blautia sp. 210820-DFI.6.14. The sequence continues at coordinate 80,009 of NZ_JAJCKS010000016.1, read as the reverse complement.
ATCCAGTGCAAGCGGAACATTGTCAAAGTTGCTCTGCAGAAGCTCTACAGCCCATTTCATCAGTTCCGGTCCATCGTTCTCTGCTGGTCCGATATTTACATCGAGGTATGTAGCACCTGCATCGAGCTGCTGTTTTGCTCTTTTGAGGATCGGCTCAGGATCTCTCTCTGTAAATGCTTTATTAACTGCTGGTGCTGTTGTGGAAAGTCTCTCTCCAATAGTAACAAATTTTGCCATACCTGTGTTCTCCTTTACATGGTTTTTAATGTCTCAGGGAGTTTCCTCCTCCCTGAGAAAAATTATATTTTATGCCGGCTTATGCCTGCATATCTTTTAAGAATTTCACAAGCTGAACTGCTTCTCTAGGTCCTACAATAATCTCCCATCCCGGAAGTTTTGCTTCAAGGTCGCCCTTAAGAACAGCTACTTTACCAGGGATAACGAGTTTACGGCATTTTACTTTCGGCTCAACTTCTGTCTTGATGTACTCAGAAATGCTGGTGCTGGAGAATTTACCAGCTGCCCAGGATGTCAGTACGGAAAGTCCGCCTGCATCGTTGATAACCAGATTAAGCGGTACACCGGAACGTTCCAGTTCACCAGAAACTACGAAGTATGTAAGAGCAAAGTCTACGGTTGTAACAACGAGAGAATTCTCATCTGCACCGTTGAGTGGGTAGATACCCGGCTCTACTTTCATCGGTTTCTGTGGATCAGTATAAACGTTCTGACGAAGACCAAACAGTGGAAGAGCCTCTGCATATGTCATCTGTTCCATAACGATGATGGAACCATATTTCATTGTAAATACGGAAGCAAGTGCTGCCTGTAAATGATGATCACCTTTGGCAAGTTTAACCAGGTTAACGATGGATGGATATCCAAATGTTCTGTTCTGATCTTTCAGAGCTGCACGACGAACCATTACAGTATTTGCAAATGTTTCTTTGATGTCAGCACCTGTTGTATCAAGAACAAGGTTTTTGTTGCCAAGTTTTTCAAGAGCTGCTACGGTATCGTAAAGCTCGTTGATGTCTTTTCCGGATACTCCAAGAACTACTCCTGCTTCTGTTGCAACAGCATTCATTGCTTCATAGTTGGAAGCGTTTGCTCCGTTAAGAACCGGTTTGCCATCTTTGCATACTTCAAGAGCTGCTTTTGCGATTTCTGGATCTGTGCATCCAAGGATCAGAGTTCTTCCCAGACCTTTTGCTTTTTCTACAAGTGCTGTATATTTAGCAGCATCTGCTTCTGCATCGCAGTTCACGTATACAAGTTCTACATGCATTCTTTCACCGATACGGTCATAGTCTACATGTGGGATTTCTGCAAGTTTAGCCTCAACTTCTGCATCATCCATGCATGTGCAGAGAGATACAGCATATCTTGGTTTGCTTACAAATGTTTTTTCATGTCTGAACAGAACAGTTTCTCCACCGAGTGTGAACTCTGCATCGCCTGTTCCGATCTTGATTGTCTTCATCGGCGGAGCAGTTGCCTCAGAAAGGGAAGCCAGTGCTTCGTCAGACATATGTGGACACTGTTCAATTTTCATTGCGCCCTGTGCAACTTTCATGGAGAAAGCCATACATGTCGGACATCCACATTCCTTACAGTTTTTCTTTGGTGTTAATTTAAAAATCTGAATACCATTCAGTGCCATAGCTAATTATTCCTCCTATTATTTACACAAGTGCTTTGATCATTTTGGAAATAGTCTTAATTGATTCCGGATGTCTTAAGATTACGGCATCAGAACCAGCTGCAAGGTCAGCTGCAGCAGTCATAACTTCCATATCGATTCCACGCTCATCTGCTGATCCCCATTCAGGCATATCAGCTTCAGAAGCTGTTGCTTCTTTAACTGCCCATGTCTCTGCGGATACAGGTGTAATAATAGGCATCTGCAGCATATTGTCATTCTGTCCTAATGCTGCACCTTTGATACGGTCCATAGTAGATACTACGTACTCATATCCGTAACCAGCTGCTGCACTACCGATGTTCATAACGATCTTCTTCGCATCAACACCAAGCTGTGTAGTAACAACGTTCAGCTGTTTTGCAAGGTTGATATCAACGGCTGATTCAGCACCAACGATCTGATTATAAGCAAGACCTGCTGCTGCACCGATTGCTTTGTAGTTTTCTTCTTTTTCGGAAAGAAGAAGTGCATTTCTTCCCTGAAGTACTTCTGCAACTTTTGGGAGAAGTTCCGCATCCTTCTCTACGTTCTTGCAGCCTTCTACAACCAGTGGACAGTCGATAGCATCTGCTACTTCTTTAACAACCCCGATAAGTTCTTCAACAGATTTGTTTGCTCCATTCGGGTCTCCACCATCCAGAATCAGGGCAACAAAATCTGCACCTTCTATAGCTGCTGCTTTTTTAGCGATATCAGCCATAGTAGTTGCACCTTCATAGTAAGCCTTTACGCCTTCGGAAAATTCGTCCAGTCCAAGGTCAGAAATCTCAACACCGATCTTCGGTGCGTTTTCTGTTGGTGCATCAAAGCTATAAAATGGGAAGGAGTTTTCTCCTCCGATAGTCACAGTCTTGTCTCCGTTACCGATTGTGACAGAGTTGATCTTTGCGTTAAATTTCTGTGGTTTCTGATTAAACGGCATTTCTCATAAGCCTCCTCTTAATTAATAAACGTATATATTATACTACATCATTGGGTCCATTGACAAGGCTGGATGGCCTTTTTCTGTTAAAAATTCTACAAGCGCTTCCGGATCTGTTGCAACTGTCTCATCACCGATCATATCTGTGAAGTTTTCAATTCCGTAAAGTTCCTGTGCTGTCTTGTTCAGACGTTCTGCTACAGTATCTTTCAGTTCCTTCGGCATCCATACGATACGCTCAATACCGCCTTCAGCCTTCATGAATTTCTTGGAAGAAATGAAATGTTTTCCATGGCCCATAAATCCAGGTGTCTGAACGCCACCACCTGTCATGGATGCCATCTCCGGGAATGTCATTCCGAGCGGTGTCATACCTGCATACTCACGGTTTGCAATAACAACGCCGTTAGAGAACGGCTCAATTCCGCAGATACATTCGAAACATCCACAGGATGTCATAGGATCCTGCATGATAGAATACAGTGTAACATGTTCCAGAGCTCCCTGTGAGAATTTCTGAACTGCTTCATCTACATCTTCATAAGAGCCAAGATTCTCGTCGATCGGACGTTCTTTTGTGATCACCTGGCATGGCCCGTTCGGATCCAGTTCATGTGTTGCTTTTGCATCCAGCCATGAAACGGCACCGCAAAGTCCAAGTCTTTCTGGTGTTACTACACATACATGACTTGGAGAAAATGCCTGACAGAGGATACAGCTGTAATATACATCTACAGATTCATCTGTCAGAGTATCCAGACGTTCGTCTCGTCTGTCAAATGTCGGGATTGCAACTTCATGACGGATTCTGGTACATTCTGCAGGATCTGTGTAAATTGTAACCGCACATTTATCAACAACTGCTTCAAATTCATTTTTGACCTGTGCATAAAGCACTTCACCAAAATGTTTTGCACGGAATCCGGCATTGAATGCATCTTTGCTGATTCGGATACGGAACATATCCCTCTGGCCGGTGTGATAAACTCCCTCAATACAGTTAATGTAGTTGTGGAATTTACGTTCGATAACCGGTTCAAAGTCAGGCTGCATCTTCTTACCTGCAACTTCAACTACATAAGCAAGGCTGTGTTTACTGCCTTCTTCAAAAGTATCTACCTCAGGACCTACAACTGTGATCTTGTGGTCTTCTACTTCATCCATATTCTTTGTCTGTACAAGTTCTGCACAGTCTACACGTGAACCATCAAACTCAACCTGCATATCTTTACGACGGATGATCTCACCTTCAAATGCAGATGCAAATGCAACCGGAATATCAATATCTGTAATTTTGATCTTGATACTCCTTGCTTCAAGTGAAACCTTATTGAAATCAGCCACATCCGGGCATGCAATCAATGCGCCCGGAACTTCTACGATATTCTCATCTTCATTGGAAATAACCGGGAAGCCGAGTTTGATTGCACCTGCACCTGCCGCAAGAATGACATCATCAATTGGTTTGAAAGCATTTACAAAAGCCGGAACTCTGTCCTTTGTATATGTAAGCAATGCGCCGGCATCTCCAGGTGTTACATTACCAAAGATCAGTGCTGCACGGATTGCCACAGATACTACATGAATAACAGATGTTACATCTTTGCCAAGTGGTACGATTCTTACATTATACCCCATCTTCAGTCCAAGTTCTGTTGCCTGATCGATAATACCGCCAACCAGTGTTACAAGAATACCCTGTTTCTGATAACTCTTGATCAGATCAACACCTTCCTGTGCAGTCGGAGCTGATCCAAGGATAACAGCAACGCCAGGGATATCACCCGTTACAAGCGGTACTCCAAGCTCACGGATAATTGAATCTGCAAGATGTCCATAACACGGCTCGCTGTATGGTTCCGCTCCATCCAGATATTTCAGAGCTTCAATAAATTCTGCGCAGAGTGCGGTTGCTACCCCTGACATCAGTGCGTCGTCCAGCTCATGATTTCTGGTCATGAGTGTCTTTACAACGCCCAGGGTCTCTTTTAATTCTCCCAATGTTTTGACCTTTACGCCTGTTACTGCGTAATAACATGGCAGGCAATATGCCGTATGGGGAAAGCCCACTGGTTTGTCTGCGCCATGTTCTTTGACTGCTTCGTCCACAGCATTGACGGTCAGGCCATATACTGCATCATTTCCATTAAAGATTCTGTTGATTAACATGTGCACATCTCCACTCTTTGATTTATTAAACCTGAAATGTTTACAAAGCCGCGTTCCCTGCGAAGCATTTCATGTTTGCGTAAGTTACAAACCCTGAATTTTCCCACAACCCGCTGTTTGCAACAGCTTTACGTCTGGAAATATTCCGAGTCAAACGCATGTTATGGCTTACGCCATTTCCATGCTAAATCTGAAAATCTCTCGCAGCCCGTTGCTACGCAACTTTACGCTGTGATTCGATTTCCAGATTAATCCCCCGGGCCAGGAGTGCAAGCACTCCTGGCCCTCGAGGGGATTACATCATTGGATCCATAGCCAATGCCGGATGTCCTTTTTCTGTAAGGTATTCAACCAGTGCTTCCGGATCTGTTGCTACTGTTTCATCACCGATCATATCTGTGAAGTTTTCAATTCCGTAAAGTTCCTGTGCTGTCTTGTTCAGGCGTTCAGCAACGAATTCTTTCAGTTCTTTTGGCATCCATACGATACGCTCGATACCGCCTTCAGCCTTCATGAATTTCTTGGAAGAAATGAAATGTTTTCCATGTCCCATGAATCCAGGTGTCTGAACACCGCCGCCTGTCATGGATGCCATTTCCGGGAATGTCATTCCAAGAGGAGTCATGCCTGCATACTCACGGTTTGCAATAACAACACCGTTGGAGAATGGTTCGATACCACAGATACACTCGAAGCATCCGCATGATGTCATAGGATCCTGCATGATGGAGTACAGTGTAACGTGCTCCAGAGCACCCTGTGAGAATTTCTGAACTGCTTCATCAACGTCTTCGTAAGAACCAAGGTTCTCATCAATCGGACGTTCTTTTGTGATTACCTGGCAAGGTCCGTTAGGATCCAGCTGATGTGTTGCTTTTGCATCCAGCCATGAAACGGCACCACAGAGTCCAAGTCTTTCTGGTGTTACTACACATACGTGGCTTGGAGAGAATGCCTGACAGAGGATACAGCTGTAATATACATCTACAGATTCATCTGTCAGAGTATCAAGACGCTCATCACGTTTGTCGAAGATCGGGATTGCAACTTCGTGACGTACTCTTGTACATTCTGCCGGATCTGTATAAATAACAACTTCACATTTATCAACAACTGCGTCAAATTCATTTTTCACAGATGCGTAAAGAACTTCACCAATGTGTTTGATCTTGAATCCTGCATTGAATGCATCAATGCTGATACGGATACGCTGCATATCACGCTGTCCTGTATGATATACACCTTCGATACAGTTGATGTAGTTGTGGAATTTACGCTCGATAACCGGCTCAAAGTCAGGCTGCATGTTCTTGCCTGCAACTTTAACAACATATGCAATGCTGTTCTTGCTTCCGAGTTCCATGTCGTCTACTTCCGGTCCTACTACTGTGATCTTGTGATCTTCTACTTCAGAAGCGTCACATGTCTGTACAAGCTCTGCACAGTCTACACGGGAACCATCGAATTCAACCTGCATATCTTTACGACGGATGATCTCACCTTCGAATGCAGATGCGAATGCAACCGGAATATCGATATTTGTAATCTTGATCTTAATGTCACGTGCTTCAAGAGATGTAGCATTGAATTTGCTTACGTCTTCCTGAACGATCAGGCTCTTTGGTACACGGAAGATATTTTCTGTTTCGTTTGTAATAACCGGGAATCCAAGTGCGATAGCACCTGCACCACAGGCTACGATAACATCATCCAGAGGTTTGAATGCGTTAACGAATGCCGGTACACGATCCATTGTGTATTTCATCAGTGTGCCTGCATCTCCAGGTGTTACGTTACCGAAGATCAGAGCTGCACGAAGAGCTACAGATACTACATGGATAACTGCTGTAACGTCTTTTCCAAGCGGAATAACACGTACGTTTGCACCTGTCTTCATTCCTGCTTCTGCAACCTGGTCGATGATTCCGCCAACCAGTGTTACCAAGATACCCTGTGCCTGATAACTCTTAACAAGAGCAACGCCTTCTTCTACTGTAGGAGCAGATCCAAGGATTACTGCTACACCAGGGATATCGCCTGTTACAAGCGGTACACCAAGTTCACGGATAACTGCATCTGCAAGATGTCCGTAGCATGGTTCTTCGTATGGTGTTGCACCATCGATATATTTCAGAACTTCGATGAATTCTGCGCAGAGTGCTGTAGCAACACCTGACATAAATGCATCATTTAATCTTTTTTCTCTTGTCATAAGTGTTTTAACAACACCAAGAGCTTCTTTTAATTCTTTTAAAGTTGTAACTTTTGTTCCTGTTACAGCGTAGTAACATGGAAGGCTGTATGCGGTATTCGGGAAGCTGACAGCTTTGTCTTCGCCGTACTGAGCGATTGCTCCGTCGATAGCGCCCTCTGTTAAACCAAATACAGCATCATTTCCGCTAAAAACTCTATCAAATAAAGTCACCTTAATACCTCCTGTTTTTACAGATTTGAATTCTGATCAATCTTTTCTTTTATTTTTGTGATCTCAGCTGTTACGGTCTGACTGAAATCATAAGGGGATTTTCCCTGACGGTCAGCATCTATAACCTCCGTGTTGTAATGGAGCATGCCAAGAAGGTCTTCTGCCGGGATTCTGGAACGGATAAATTCCTCATCCTCCTCATTTCTTACCTTGTTTGCCACAACCTTGACCTGCGCAACACCAAGATCTTTGGCAAGTCGTTTTACATTTTTGTAAGTCTGAACACTTCTTGCCCCTGGTTCAATCACTACAATGAATTCATCCATGCTTTCCGTGGTGCCACGGCCCAGATGTTCCAGGCCAGCTTCCATATCCAGGATCACCACATCGTCTCTGTGAATCACAAGATTATTAATGATCCGTTTCAACATGACATGTTCTGGGCAGACACATCCACCGCCACCTGTCTCCACGGTACCAAGGACAAGCAGTTTTACACCGTTGCAGGTCTTTCCGTAGGTGTCCGGAATATCGTCCACCTTCGGATTCAGTTTATAAAACTGGTTCTGACTGTTGGCTCCGGTACGCTCCTCCACCAGTTTTCGCATCCGGGAAATTGGAACAATGGAATCCAGTGTTTCTTCATCAAATCCAAGTGCCAGGCCCAGGTTTGCATCTGGGTCTACATCTGCCGCAAGGACCTTTTTCCCTTCATCTGCGTATAATCTGGCAAGTGTTGCCGCAAAAGTTGTCTTTCCTACTCCGCCTTTACCGGTTACTGCTATTTTCATAAGTTAATCGCGCCTTTCCTGCTATCAGATTCCGAGAGCAGATCTCTTTTCTTCAATTCTCTCGATCATCAGATCGCCTAATTTATCAATATCTTTTTCAACTGTATAAGCAGCTTCTACCCAGTCACGAACACCCTCGGTAAGAAGTCCTGCTACCTGGTCAGATCCGGATACATATGGATCTACGCCAAGGAAGGTATCAATACCTGTTGCTACTACATAGTTTCCGATGGAAACAGCTTTTTCAGACATCCATTCAGGAGCACATCCAACAACTGGAAGCTGAGAGATGTTCAGTCCGGAATCTTTAGCAAGTTCGGATGCAAGAATCAACATACGGCTGATATCTACACAGGATCCCATATGTAATACCGGCGGGATGTCTGCAAGTTCGCAAACACGTTTCAGACCAGCGCCGCAGAGATCTTTGGCAGCTTTGTCCATAAGGCCTGCTTTTGCAGCTGCCTGTGCGGAACATCCGGAAGCAATGATCACGATATCGTTTGCGATCAGTTTCTTCATCAGTTCGATATGAGCGGAGTCAGGTCTAATCTTCGGATTGTTACATCCAACCATTGCAACAGCTCCACGGATAACACCGGATGTGATGCACTCAAGGAGTGGTTTGGTTGTTCCTGTTTCGTCTACCTGAGAGTTTGTTACACCGTCAAGAGTCTTAACGATTGCTTCAACAGAATATCCAACAGTTGCTTTCTGTTTCATTTCCGGAATGTAAACAAGTTCCGGTTTTCTGTTCTTGAAGTTTTCACATGCGAGTTTAACAATCTGTTTTGCTTTTTCTCCTGCTGATCCAGCACTGAATTCAATAAACTCGGAATCTGGCATCTGACAGATTGGAGAAGTTGTGATGAATTTAGTATGGAAGCACTTGCTCAGAGGTCCTAATGCAGGGAAGATACACTGAACATCAACTACGATTGCTTCGCAGGCGCCTGTCAGAACAACGTTTTCCTGCTGCAGGAAGTTACCTGCCATTGGAATACCACGACGCATTGCTACTTCGTTGGAAGTACAGCATACACCGGAGATAGTGATTCCTTTTGCTCCCATGGATTTTGCGTAGTCGATCATTTCTTTGCTGTCTGCGACTTCGCAGATCATCTCTGAAAGACTCGGATCATGTCCGTGTACTACGATGTTTACGTTCTCAGCGTTCATAACACCAAGGTTTGCTTCTGTTTCGATCGGCTTCGGTGTTCCGAACAGTACGTCAGAGAATTCTGTACCGCACATGGAACCGCCCCATCCATCGGAAAGTCCGTTACGGAGGGCCTGACGGATCAGAGCTTCCGGTTTGGATGTGTTACCCATATGAGTCATATGTAATGCACAGGAAACCTCACGGTCAATTGCTCTTGGTTCGATTCCGGCTGCATGCCACAGATCCTGTGTATGCTGCGGTGCTCTCTTCAGCCATCTGGATACACCTCTGATCTTTCCGTATTCTTCCTGAGCAAGGTCAGACATTTCATGAGCAAGATCATAGATATCTTTACCTTCGGTCTCAACGCCCCATTCTTTTGCGATACGGATCAGTTTTTCAGGATCTTTAACCTGATAGTCGCCTCCCTCTTTTGCATATCCGAGGGTGATACAAATTTCACGTCCGTGATCAGAGTGTGTAGCTGCTCCACCTGCTGTAAAACGAAGGAAGTTTCTTCCTACGATACCATGTACATCGCATCCGCAGATACCCCTCGGTGCCTTTGGTGTGATACGGCACGGTCCCATGGAACAGATACGGCAACAGACACCCATCTCACCGAACTTACAGTGTGGAGTCTGATTCTTTACTCGAAACTGCCATGCGTCTGCGCCTACCTTCGCACCTGTCTCTAACAGTCTTTCGGTAGCAGCTTCAAATTCTTCCACTGTAGTTAATTTGAATTCACTCATTATAGACCTCCTTTAATTTGTACATGAATGAGTTCATGTATTTATAATGTTTTCTATATAATAACCCTCAAGAGAGAACCCATCCCCGCCCATGGGTTATTTTCGTGTTAAAAAATATGCCTTTTTCCAGCACAAATACCCCTGCTGTCTGCAAAAGACAGCAAGGGACTTTTTAAAGATTTAATTTTTTTACAATTTCTTTCAGTGCAACCTTAACCGGATTATCCTCCGGCAGAGCTGCTGTCGGACGGCCTTCGCAGTCATACTCATAAACAGTTTCATCCTGCGGTACCACACCGAGAAGATGAAGTCCCTGTTTTTCTATTTCTTCTTTGATTCCGTCGTTCAGTTCACCTTTCGGTGCACGGTTAACGATCAGACCGACTGTTTCCGGATGCATATTACATTCATCGATCAGCTTTGCAATTCTGCCAACTGCCTGAATTCCTCTTCTGGAGCAGTCACTGACAAGGATTGCCGTCTGCATGGACGGAAGAACGCCTCTGCTGATATGTTCCATACCAGCCTCATTATCTACCACAATATAAGGATAATGATTCTGATATTTTGCAAGCTGTGCCTGAAGAAGACCATTGACGTAGCAATAGCAGCCTTTTCCCTGTGTTCTGCCCATAACCAGCAGATCAAAATCATCTTCTTCTGTCAAAGCATCTTCAAAACGCATCTCTGCATAATCTGCCTTGGACATTCCCTTAGGGATCGGACTTTCTTTGACAAGTTCTGCCTGTGCGATTTCTTCTCTTACGTCGCCGAGAGTGGTCTCAACCTCAACTCCGAGGACTTCATTAAGATTAGAGTTTGCATCTGCATCCACTGCAAGGATTGGTCCTTTGCCCTGTTCGCAGAGATACTGGATCAGCATTCCGCATAAAGTAGTTTTACCAACGCCGCCTTTTCCGGCGACAGCAATTACGTGTGCCATAATAATAGAGTGCCTCCTACTCTAATTCCGCATTTATGAAATTTATAAATCCGCAATTTAGTAATTCTGATTTAAAAAAATTATTCACAGCTGAGTTTTACAATGCTGTTTGCCAGGTCTACCATAAGAATACGTCCTTCGACTACCCTCTCATCTCCCATAATATCTCTGAGCACAAGTTTATTTCCATCTACATCGATTCTGGATACATTTTTGAATATCACAGAATCATCACTTTCTTTATATACTGTTGCAAGACACATAATTTTGCCTCCTAGTTATGTCATTTGAAATCTGGTATATCATTTCATTTCTTCTTTTACCAAAGTAAGTGCCAGTCCAAGGCGCATATTTCCCTTCTGGAAATCAGCCACTGCTTCTTTGATCGTTTTTGCCGAATTATCAAGTCCCATTTTCTGAAGATTGTCAGCCATCTGATCAAGTTCGGCTGCATGGTGTTCATTGTGCTGCAGCATATAGGTGAGCAGTGCAATCGTTTCTTTCTTGCAGTCGCCGCCTTCGCAGGATCCACAGTCTCCATGAGAATGTGTATGATCTCCGTCGCCATGTGTATGAGCATGTGTATGTGTCACGCCATCTGCGTGTGTGTGTTCATGTGAATGTTCCGGTGTATGTTCATGTCCATGCTGGACAAGATTTCCGTTTTCATCCTTAATAAGATGCATATAAAGCTCCTTTCTCCGGTTCTACCTCCGGGGCACCTGAAAACAGGCGCACTTATGACAAGAATTTATCAATTAAATCCATTATACATCTTTTGTTTCGGTTTATCAAGGATATAATAAGAAAAAATAGACAAAAGGGTTCGAGATTTCTTCCTGTTTTTTTATACTTTTTCATGGTAAAGTGCACTTCTCCAGTTTTCTATGCTGTTAGATAAATAACGCATTTGTTTTTTAATTAACAAGCTGTGTATTTCCTTTTTTGCCTCTCTTGTATTATTTTTTTAACAAATTTGATTTTCTTCTTTCACAATTATATGGTATAATAAACAAAAATTGTGAGTTTACAGGCAAGGAGGATTCATTTTGACAACTTCCGTATTTTTAAACAACGACAGAACCATGCCTCTTCTGGGCCTTGGCCTTTATAAAACAACTGACGCAGTCGAAGCCGAAGATGCGATTGCCGCCGCTGTACAGAATGGATATCGCCTTTTGGATACCGCTTCTGCATATAAGAACGAAGAATTCGTCGGATGTGGAATTGCCAAATGCGGTGTTCCAAGAAAAGATCTTTTTATCACAACCAAGATCTGGAACAACGCTCAGCGTCTTGGTGATGTAGAAGGAGCTTTTCAGCGCAGTCTGGATCGTCTCGGTCTTGATTATATCGATCTGTATCTGATTCACTGGCCGGTACCTGGCTGCTTTCTGAACACCTGGAAAGATATGGAAAAGATTCTTGAATCAGGACGGGCTTTATCCATTGGTGTCAGTAATTTTGAAATTCGCCATCTGGAAGAGCTCCGGAGAGTTTCCGGCATCGTACCCGCTGTCAATCAGATAGAATGTCATCCACTCTGTTATCCAAAAGAGCTTATTGAATACTGTCAGGCAAACGACATTCAGGTACAGGCATATGCTCCATTGGCCAGAGGCGCTTATCTGGACAATGATGTCTTATGTGTACTTGGTACCAAATATGCACACACGCCAGCACAGATAGGTCTTCGCTGGGCTGTACAGAAGGGAATCTCTGTCATTCCCAAATCCGTTCATCCAGAGCGTATTGCTTCTAATGCAAGGATTTTTGATTTTACGATCGATCAGGAGGATATGGATCTTCTGGATACTCTGAATCAGAATTACCACAGTTCATCTATTCCAGAAGATCTGAGAGATATTGTTTTTTAGATTTGCTTTTCAGCCAGCAAAAACCGGCCGGTCCGTACGCAGACGGATCAGCCGGTTTTATATTTGTCTGATATTTTTTTCGATTTCTTTAGTCTGCGTCATTCTACCACGGAAGCACCGGAGTCTCTACTTTTTTGTCACGGATCATCAGGTCACGCACCGCATCCGCTGCTGACTTATCTTCAAAAAGGACCTTGTTCACTTCCATAATAATCGGCATTTCCACATCGTATTTTTCCGCCAGACTCTTGGCCGCTTTCGCAGAGTAAACACCCTCTACTACCATTTTTACTTCATTCATCGCCTGCTGCATAGTATAGCCTTTGCCCATCAGGTAACCAGCCTTGCGGTTACGGCTGTGAACACTTGCACAGGTAACGATCAGATCCCCCATCCCGGACAATCCATAGAACGTCTCCATATGTGCGCCCATTTTTGTTCCCAGACGTGCAATTTCCGCAATTCCTCTGGTAATAAGAGCTGCTTTTGTATTATCACCATAGCCAAGTCCATCTGCTGTACCGGCAGCAAGAGCAATGACATTTTTCAGAGAACCACCCAGCTCTACGCCAAGTGTATCCGGCGTTGTATACACACGAAATACAGGGCTCATAAAAATCCCCTGAAGGTATTCTGCTGTCTCTCTCTTCGGTCCGCTGATCACACAGGTCGTCGGAATCCCTCTTCCCACTTCCTCCGCATGGCTTGGTCCTGAAAGCACATAAACACCCGCTGCCGGAATCTCTTCGCTGATGATATCTGTCATGGTCATCAGAGTTTTTTCTTCAATTCCTTTTGCGACATTGACAATAATCTGCTCATCTTTTACATAAGGTGCCATTAATTCAGCTGTACCTCTGACATAAGGGGACGGCACAGCCAGAACAATCACCTCAGCCGTCTCCACGCAGTTCTTCACGTCTGCAGTAAGATCAATGTTTTCCGGAATATGAACCCCCGGAAGTTTGGAAGTAAGCTCTCTTGTTTGTTTCAGAGTATCTACTTCTTCCTGAAATCTGGACCAGAGACGCACTTCATGCCCATTATTATTCAAAAGAACGGAAAGTGCAGTTCCCCAGCTTCCGGCTCCCAACACACTGATTTTTGCCATATTACGCTACCTTTAACCTTTCTTTGTTTTTCCAAGGAAAACTTTGTTTTCTGTTCCATTTGCAAGGCGGACAATATTTGCCCTGTGTCTCCAGAAAGCCAGCACCGTCAGGAATCCCATTACTATGTACATTTCTGTCGTATGACTTCTGTCCATGCCATAGCCGCCCATCTCTCCACGCACGATCATTGCGATCAGTGCCACCAGATAACAGCTCAGAGAACATAAAGAAACATAATGTGTACCCAAAAATAATACAAAAAATACGATTGCACAGAGAACAAACAGTCTCCAGTCAAATGCGATCAGAAATCCTACCGATGCAGCAATCCCCTTGCCACCGCGGAATCCAAGCGTTACCGGAAAATTATGTCCAAGCACGCATCCCGCAGCTGCATAAACAGAGAGCAGCGGCAGGATATCCGCACTTTTTTCTTTAAAGATCAGTCGTACCGCAACAATTGCAAACACGCATTTCAGGCAGTCTCCCAGAAGTGTCATTGCTCCGGCTTTTTTTCCAAAGGTACGCAGCGCATTCGTTGTACCCGCATTTCCGCTTCCATGCTCACGGATATCTGTTTTGTGTATTTTTCCAATAATGTACGAAGTCTGAAACAGGCCAAAAACATAGCCTATCAGAATACAGATCAAACGTTCCAACATTTCACTCAGCTCTTTTCCCCGCGTTCACGGATAATAAATTTCAGAGAAGTTCCGCGGAATCCAAACGCATCGCGAACTTTATTCTCAATATATCTTGTATATGAAAAATGCATCAGTTCTTTGTCATTTACAAAGATCACAAATGTAGGCGGCTTAACCCCCACCTGTGTCATATAGAAAATCTTGAGACGTTTTCCTCTGTCTGACGGTGGCTGCTGCATAGCCACTGCCTCGGACAGAATCTCATTCAGTACACCTGTCTGGATACGAAGTGTCTGGTTTTCAATAACTGCATCAATAGTCTCAAAAAGTTTTGGAAGTCTCTGACCTGATTTTGCAGAAATAAATACAAGCTCCGCATAAGGCATGTATGCCAGCACTTCACGGATACGGTTGGTGTGTTTGTAGATGGTTTTATCATCCTTTTCAACTGCATCCCATTTATTGACAGCAATGATAACACCCTTGCCGCGCTCATGTGCGATTCCGGCGATCTTTGCATCCTGCTCGGTTACACCTTCGGTTGCATCGATCACTACAACGACCACATCTGCCCGTTCAACTGCTGTTACGGTACGAATCACGCTGTAACGCTCAATTTCTTCTTTGATCTTACCTTTACGGCGAAGTCCTGCTGTGTCAATAAAAATGTATTCCCTGTCTTTCCATTTTACTTTGGCATCGACTGCATCTCTGGTAGTTCCTGCGATATCAGAAACGATCACTCGGTCTTCGCCCAGAAGTTTGTTGATCAGAGAAGATTTACCTACGTTTGGTTTACCAACCACTGCAACCTTCGGGATATCGTCATCTTCTTCTGCATCCAGATTTTCCGGGAATTCCCTAATGATCTCATCCAGCATATCGCCGATACCGGTACGGTTGGCCGCAGAAATTGCTACCGGCTCTCCGATTCCAAGATTATAAAATTCATAGACGTCCATCATATATTTTTGAACGCTGTCAACTTTATTTACAACAAGAACGACTGGTTTCTGGCTTCTGCGAAGCATATCTGCCACTTTTGCATCAGAATCAACAAGCCCCTGCTGCACGTCTGTGATAAACACAATGACATCCGCAGTATCAATCGCGATCTGTGCCTGTTCTCTCATCTGTGATAAAATAATATCTCCGCTGTCCGGCTCAATACCACCTGTATCGATCAGTGTGAAAGACTTATCCAGCCATGTCACATCTGCGTAGATTCTGTCACGGGTAACCCCCGGTGTATCTTTTACAATGGATATCATCTCACCTGCCAGCGCATTAAATAACGTGGATTTGCCTACATTAGGCCTTCCCACTATTGCAACTACTGGTTTGCTCATACATTTGTCTCCTTATCTGTTTTTTATGTTCAACCGGATCCAGCACCGCCGAAACAAGGTCCGCTCCGCCAGGATCCACTACTATGATTTCTTTTCCAAGTTTTTCGGAAAGTTCTGTTATTGTAATATCATCGAGAAATACATCTTCTCCGCTTCGAAGCATGTTACACGGAATCAGAAGCCTGTCTCCCAGTTTCCGTCCGGAAAGCTGTTCTATAAGATCCTGCCCTGTAATAAGTCCGGAAACAGTGATCTTCTCTCCAAAGAAGTTATTTTTGATTGCAATTACCTCTGATGTGATGTTCGGATATTTTTCCCTGATCACATCCATACATCCTGCTATATAAGGAGCTGCAAGTCTTCCTGTCGCAACGGTGACCGAAAGTTTCCTGTCATCTCCATCTCTTTCCACAACTGCCTGCCGAACCTCTGCACCCAGAAGCCGCAGCATGCCCACACCGTTTTCCAGCTGCAGATAGCCGTCATAGCGATCTTCTTCTGGGAGCTCCTCCCCCGCCAGAATATACCATTCATCAGAGGCATGGATAAAGTGGATACCATATCTCTCATACATGATCTTCTGCCAGCGATGGATCTGTTCCAAAACCGCCTTCGCGTCTTCTTTTGTAAAAGGTTCCAGTGGATAGAGTCCTTTGCGGAACTTCGTCAACCCTACCGGAACAACAGATACGCTCTGAAGTACCGGTGCATATTCAGACATTTTCTGAATGCTGTATTCCAGTTCTTCTCCATCATTCACACCTTTGCACAGAACAATCTGCCCGTTCATGGTAATTCCCGCTTCATAAAGCTGATCTACCTTTTTCAGTGCATCTCCTGCAAAACGATTATGCAGCATTTTGCAGCGAAGCTGCGGATTCATTGCCTGAAAAGACACATTGATAGGCGAAAGGTGATATTTGATCACACGTTCAATATCTTCCTGACTCATATTCGTCAGTGTAACATAATTTCCCTGCAGAAAAGAAAGCCTGGAATCATCATCCTTGAAATACAGTGTTTCTCTCATGCCTGGCGGCATCTGATCGATAAAGCAGAACATACAGTGATTGCTGCAGGAACGGTAATCATCCATCAGGCCATTCTCGAATTCGATTCCAAGATCTTCATCGTAATCCTTCTCAACTTCAAGTTCCCAGAGTTCACCATTGGCTTTTTCTATCAGAAGTTCTATATATTCATCATTCATGAGATAACGATAGTCAAAGACATCCTCCACCAGCTGGTGATTGATCTCTGCCAGTATATCTCCCGGCTCCAGTTCCAGTTCCTCACCGATACTTCCTGGAAGAACCCTGGAAATCACATGTTTCTTTTTCTTCATATAAATCCTTTCTAACCTTACCATATCTGTGTTTGCACCAAAGAGTGCAAAATACCCCAGATAACATTACTATAACAATTCTGTAGTGAAAAATCAATAAATTCCTTGACGGGATTTAGGGCAAATGTTATAAATGTATTAGGACTCAGTTTGAAAACTATACCTAGGAGGAATATTATGCCAAATATAGAGTTACTTGAAAAATCAACTCCTGTTGCGCCTGTTCGCATTGCAGCACTTGCAGGATGTCAGGATCTCGCCAATGAGGTTGACAAGAAACTTGTAAAATTCCGTAAAGAACTTGTTGCCAAAAAGAAACCAAGCCAGATTCCACAGGGTTACAGCCTTCCATCTTTTCTGGTTGATTCCGAGATCATCCGTTTTGGTACCGGTGAGGGCAAAGGTCACATCAAAGAATCTGTTCGTGGTGCCGACCTTTTTATTATGGTAGATATCACCAATTACAGCCTTACCTACAAAGTGTGCGGACACGAGAACCACATGTCCCCGGATAATCATTTTCAGGATCTGAAACGTATCATCTCTGCTGCAACAGGCAAAGCACATCGAATCAATGTTATCATGCCGTTTCTGTATGAAGGTCGTCAGCACCGTCGTACCAAACGCGAATCCATGGACTGCGCACTGATGCTTCAGGAATTAAGGGATATGGGTGTTTCCAACTTCATCACTTTTGATGCGCATGACCCACGTGTTCAGAACGCAATTCCTCTGAATGGTTTCGACAACTTCTTCCCGACCTATCAGTTCCTGAAAGCTCTGGTAAAAGAAGTCAAAGATTTCAAACTGGACAATGACCATCTGATGATCATCAGCCCAGATGAAGGTGCTATGTCAAGAGCCGTATACTTTTCCAATATTCTTGGCGTAGATATGGGTATGTTCTACAAACGCCGCGACTACTCCACTGTTGTCAACGGCAAAAACCCGATCGTTGCTCACGAATTCCTCGGTGATTCCGTAGAGGGCAAAGATGTTGTTATCATTGATGACATGATCGCATCCGGAGAAAGTATGCTGGATGTTGCCAAACAGATCAAGGAACGAAAAGCCAAACGAGTATTTATCTGTACTACTTATGGTCTTTTCACAGAGGGACTTGCCAAATTTGATGAATATTATGAGAAGGGTTGGATTGACAGAGTCATCACCACAAACCTGAACTATCGTCTTCCGGAGCTCCTCACAAAAGAATATTATATTGAAGCAAACATGAGCAAATATCTTGCAAGTATCATCGATATCATCAACCATGATGTTTCAGTAGAAAAAGTTCGTTCCAACAACGAAAAGATTATGGAACTGATGGAAAAAGTCAATAAACGATAAACCAAAACGGGAGCTTCCTTTCACAGGAGCTCCCGCTTTTATTATAATGTATTTTATATATATTATTTTCTACGTATTCCAAGAAATGCTCCCAGATTTCCTCTTTTTCCATGTGATGCACGATGCGAAAAAAGGAACTCCGGGTTACAGCAGGTGCAGATTCCCGGCATGGAAATATGTTCTTCCTTTATTCCAGCTTCTAACATAATAAGCCTGTTTGCCTCCCAGAGGTTCAGCTGATATTTTCCGTTCTCTTTTATATAAAACAGTGAATCCCAGTACTTTTTTTCAAATGACTTCTGAAATTCCAGAATCACATCTTCACTCACTTCATAACATTTCTGACAGATAGAGGGCCCGATTGCACTGTAAATATCTTTTGGATCTGTTCCGTATTCCTCATTCATTTTCTCGACCGTTATTTTTCCGATCTTCGCAGCAGTTCCTCTCCACCCTGAATGCGACAGTCCGATTGCACGATGTACCGGATCCACAAAATACAACGGCACGCAGTCCGCATAAAATGTTGCCAGTACAAGTCCGGGAACATTTGTAACCATTCCATCTACATCCGTATACGGCCTTGGCTTCGTAATGCCGTTTCCTCTGTCTTCTTCTGTTATTACACGAACATTCGCAGTATGTGTCTGGTCAGAAGTCACGATATCTTCTGCCGAAAATCCCACTGCCTCTGCAAGCCTGCGATAATTTTCATAAACAGCCGCATCATCATCCCCTCTCGTAAAACTAAGGTTCATCGAAGAATAGATTCCCTGACTTACTCCGCCAAGTCTGGTGCTGAACGCATGTACGATATCCGGAAACTGTTCAAATGCCTGATAGCTCAGCCAGGTAACCCCTTTATTTTCTTTTATCCTCATATGAGGTTTTCCTTCCTCATACCATCTGATTTCTGTCATCTTCTGCTCCTTTATCATTCATCCACAATAATCAAATGCATTTTTGATCCATTGAATCTGTTCACCGTCAATCGCTACTACATCAAACCGACACGGCGGTTCTCCATAGCCATATCGCAGCAAAAAGAACTGTGCAGCCTGGCTGATACGCTTCTGTTTGCGATAATCTACTGCTGCAGATGCATATCCGCTTTCTTTATTGCTTCGATACTTCACTTCTACAAATACCAGATATTTTCCATCTCGAACGATCAGGTCAATTTCTCCGCTTTTGCAGCGAAAATTCTTTGTTACAATAAAAAGGCCCTGTTTTTTCAGAAAGGCAGCCGCCTCTTCTTCATGGCAGCTGCCTATTTTACGTTTATTAATGCTCAGATTTGTTCTCTCATTTCTTATTTATGTGTAGGTATCTTATGTAATTTATACGAAATGTGTAATAAAACTTGCCCTGTGGATCGGTGTTGGTCCATATTTCTGAAGAGCCGCAATATGTTCTGCAGAGCCATACCCTTTATTAGATGCAAAACCATATTCCGGCATAGTCTTGTCATATTCCACCATCAGACGGTCTCTCGTAACTTTTGCTACAATACTTGCAGCCGCAATAGATGCGCTCTTGGCATCTCCCTTAATGATCGGCACCTGCGGAATTTCAATTCCCGGAATCGTAACCGCATCATTCAGAAGAAGCTGCGGCATAACCGCAAGTTTACTTACCGCCTGTCGCATTGCCTCATAGGTTGCCTGCAGAATGTTGATTTCATCAATTCTTGCCGGACTTGCCATTCCCAGTCCTACTGCAACTGCTTCTCGCATGATCACATCATACAGTTCCTCTCTTTTATGTGCGGTCAGTTTCTTGGAATCATTCAGATACAGAATATGGTGATCTTTCGGAAGAATCACAGCGCAGGCTACTACCGGCCCTGCAAGCGGTCCTCTTCCCACTTCATCAATTCCACAGAGATATCCAAGATGCTCATATTTATGTTCAAACTGCATCATCTGCTCCATACGAAGCTTTTCTTTTTCCAGCGCATCCAGTTTTTTTCGATATTGC
Organism: Blautia sp. 210820-DFI.6.14; assembly: GCF_020558815.1. NCBI lineage: Bacteria > Bacillati > Bacillota > Clostridia > Lachnospirales > Lachnospiraceae > Blautia > Blautia sp. 210820-DFI.6.14. The sequence continues at coordinate 59,480 of NZ_JAJCKS010000016.1, read as the reverse complement.
TGTACCAATTTCTGCACGCCGCTCCGAAGATCTGTTTCATACATCTGACAGATAGCATTCCAGTCCGCTTCCCGTGCTGCTGAAAACTCTTCTTTTATCTCACCGATCGTTTTCATTCACTTTTCTCCTGCTCTGCCCATTCCAGAGTCACACGTCCAATCTTACCACCACGGAAATCATCAAAGAGAAGTCCTGAAGCCTTTACATAATCCAGTTCTTCTCCCTTTTTGAGGCATCCACGTGCTCTGGCAATTTTCCCAAGGATTTCAACAGCCGTTCCTTCCTCCGAAATCCCATAACGTTTCTCAAGAAACCCACTGTAATTTGTTCTCAGATGTTCAATCAGCCAAAGTGCAAGTTCTTCCATATTCAGGATATCATCTTTGATCGAACCGACACAGGCCAGCCGGATTCCCACCTGCTGATCCTCAAATTTCGGCCAGAGAATTCCAGGTGTGTCCAGAAGCTCTACATTTTTGTTCAGGCGGATCCATTGTTTTCCCTTGGTCACACCAGGTCTGTTTCCGGTCTTTGCACATGCTTTTCCCGCAAATGTATTAATAAACGTAGATTTTCCAACATTCGGGATTCCAGCCACCATTGCACGGATTGGACGGTTTTTAATTCCACGGCGGCGGTCACGTTCAATTTTTTCCTTACAGGCCTCCTGTATAACATTCTGAATGGTCTTCATTCCAGAGCCATTTCTGGAATCCACTTTTACAACATGAAAACCTCTCTTCTGAAAATATTCTTTCCATGCTTCATTTTGTCTTTCATCCGCCAGATCTGCTTTGTTCAGAAGAATCAGTCTTGATTTATTCTGTCCAAGCTGGTCAATATCCGGATTTCTACTGGAAAGAGGCACTCTGGCATCTACCAGTTCTATAATCAGATCGATCAGTTTCAGATCTTCCTGCATTTGTCTTTTTGCCTTGGTCATATGACCAGGATACCACTGTACGTTCATATATTACCTACCCTTTCGTAAATCCCAGTTTTTCAAACGGAGAACATGTGAACCAGATTTTACCTACAATATATCTCTTGCGGACCATACCGATGTCTGCATAACGACTGTCCTCACTGTTATTTCTGTTATCTCCGAGGACAAAGTATTCTCCAGATTCAAGCGTAACCGCAGTTGCAGCAAGGCCTGGATTGGTTATCATTGGAAAATCTTTGCCTTCATTATATACCTCTCCATTGATCAGGATTCTTCCTCCTGTTATCTGTACTGTTTCTCCCGGCACCCCTATCACACGTCGGATATGAAGAGCCGCATCATCACTTGCACTTGTACGGAATACGATCATATCTCCCCTCTGCGGAGAAGAAAATTTATATACTGCTCTATTTATAAAAAAACGGTCTCCGACAGAAATCGTCGGTTCCATGGAGCTTTCCTGCATCGTAACTGTCTGAAACATCATGATCGCAACAACAGCTGCAAACACCAGTGTTACCATGATCTGAAATACCCAGCGCATGGAACTGCGGACTTTTTCATTTTCAAATTTTTCTTTTACTTCCTGTACTTTGGGATATTCTTTCCAGTTTTTTATTTCCATAATTATTCTCCCATAATGGAAAAAGAGGGACAATAGCTGTCGTTATTGTCCCTTCTTTTGAAACCTTTGAAATTTTCTTATCTAACGCGTTCTTTAACTTTAGCAGCTTTACCAACGCGGTCTCTCAGGTAGTTCAGCTTAGCACGGCGAACTTTACCCTGACGGATAACTTCTACTTTAACAACGTGTGGGGAGTGAATCGGCCATGTCTTCTCTACGCCAACACCATTGGAGCTCTTTCTTACTGTGAAAGTTTCTCTGGTGCTTCCACCCTGTCTTTTAAGAACTGTTCCCTCGAAGATCTGAATTCTCTCGCGGTTTCCTTCTTTAATCAGTGCGTGTACTCTTACTGTGTCACCTACACGGAATTCCGGTACTTCTGCTTTTAACTGAGCAGACTCGATGTTTTTAATGATGTCGTTCATTTTATTTTCTCCTATTCTTATCTGGATGTTCTTAATACATTGAACTGTAACAGAGGACCATCTTTTTTTACAACGCTATTGATTATACTATACATTCTGGTCCATTGCAAGCAGTTTTTTAGTTGTTTTCCGTGTTTTCTGCAGTCGTTGTATCCGTAGATGCGCTGTTATCCGCAGTAGTATCATCATTACTGCTAAGAAGCTGATTCAGTTCATCGATCATTTCTTCATCTTTCAGCCGGAATTTAACCTCCACTCGTCTGGAAGCATCCTTATCTACATTTCCGTTTGCATCAAGAACCGGATTTGCCATGGAATGCCCATTGACTGTGAGATATTTTTCCAGATTCTGTGACTGCGTGGCATCCAGAAAGTTTCCCTGAATGTCAAGAAGGTACTGAGCCACTGCCAGTGATCTCTGCTGGGAAAGCTGCAGGTTATAGCTGTAGTCACCATCTGTATCTGTATATCCATCAATGATGATCTCTGCAAGATATTTCATATAATCATCCTGAAGAAGTACCTTACAGTAAATCGGAAGGATCTGCTCCAGAGCCTGTTTACCGGCATCTGTCAGTTCTGCCTGATCATAGTCAAACATAACACTTGCTTCCAGTGTCAGCGCGCCAGTCTGTGCATCAATATCTACATTAATATTATTTTTGGAAAATTCATTTTTCAGTGCCTCAATTACGTCTGCCTTCACACCGATGATCTGGTCGATCTGCGCCTGCTGATCTTTTAACTGCGCGGTCTTTTCGTCCAATGCCGACTGCTGTGCATTCAGTGTAGATTCCTGCTCTTTCAGTTTGGCAGCGAGTGCTGCAAGCTGTTGTTCCTGCTCTGCAAGTTTTTCATCCTGGGTTTTTAACTGAGCATCCTGATTCTGCAGTGTCTCATCTTTTTTGTCCAGCGCATTCTGTTTATCCAGCAGTTCCTGTGTGTATTCTTCCTGAAGAGCGATTTTTTCATCTCTTTCCTGAAGACTTTCATTATAGCTTTTCTGCGCCTGAAAAAGAGTCACACACATAATCAGCACAAAAAGCAGAAGCACACCTGCCATCATATCGGAATAAGAACGCCAGACATTAAATCCATTGTTCTCTGATTTTTTCTTTCTGCGCATCTGTTTCTCCTCTTACCTAAACAAACCGAATTTGCCTTTCTGAACTCCTTTGGAAAGTTCTCTGATGTTTTTGGAGATTTCTTCCAGAAGTTCCTGCTGCATCTCGCTCTGTGTCTGCATGGTTTCCTGAAGCTTCTCAAGTGATTCTTTCTGTAAATTGCGTCCTGCTGTCAGCTGAACCCGGTCACTGCTTCCCGCTGCTGAAATGTCCGTCAGAAGACGACGAACCTGTTCCATTGTCTTACAGGATAACTTCTGATACTGAGCAAACTCCTGAAGTTTCTGATCAAATTCTTCTACTACCTGACGGTTTGCAGCCGCAACATCTGCATTGCTCTTTCCGGACGCAGAAATACGTTCCATTCCCTGTGCCGCAGCTTCAACATATTTCTGCATGGTCTGGTTACATGCAACCCAGAACTTGGCAGATGACATCTCTGCTTCTTTGAGATAATCTGCAAGATGCTGATAATCTGCCTGCTGCTGTTTCTGAATCGTCTGGTTGTCCAGCAGGATACGGTTCGCAGCCGTAATGTATTCTTTCTGAAGGCCAGTGGATTCTTCGATCATTTTTTTCATTGTCTGCTCATGCTCCACATATGCGTCACTGAGCTGTTTACTCATCGCCTGATACAGATTTGTCGTATAATTGGTATTATCTGTCTGTGCATCTTTCAGCTGTGTAAGTGCCTTTCCAAAATCTGCGAACTGTATTTCAAAAGATGTGTTCATCTCTTTCAGAAAAGCATCCAGAATTTCTTTAACTGCATCTTCCTGACATTTCGTCACAGAAGAGACCAGTGTATCCAAAGAGTCATTCATCTTCTTGAACGTCGGAGTAATGACTTTTTCAAAACTGTCTGCCATTTTTACAGAAAACTGTTCTGCCATCTGGTTCATGGCAGCAGTCTGATTCTTCTGACTTGCAACCAGAAGATTCATGGATTCTGTCTCTGCACTTGGCATCACATATGTATGGAATTTATCCAGAAACAGTTGAAGATTCTCTGTAAGAGCGGAATATTCGCTCTTCATTCCCGAAGTATAAACAATAGAAAATGCAATACCATAGATCGAAGTAAGGAACGCAACCTTAATACCATCTACCAGCGAAGAAACTGAACTGGTCATTGCTTCGTAGTTTGCCGGCTGAAAATCTTTGAGTCCCCATACCAGTCCCACGAATGTGCCAAGAATACCGATACTGGTAAAAAGGTCCGGTGCCATTTCCAGAAGTTTCTTGTGGATATGAAGATCCAGGTCTTCTTCATTGATATATTCCTCGATGTCCACAATTCCTTCCTGGCTCTTGGCAATCCCATCTGTAAATGCCTTCATTTTTGCATCCAGATAGTGGTTATGGAAAATCCCGTTCATGGATTCAATCTTGTCCGGAGCAACTCTTCCCGGCATCTTGAACATATCTTCCAGTTCCTGTGCCGCATCTCCAAGCGACTGTGCAAGTCTGTTCATCCGGAACATTCCTCCGAACAGTCCGACAACATAAACCACTGCTATAATACCAAGAAAAATAAAGTTATAGAGCAATACGCTCATCGCATTGTTTCCTACATAAAAAGTCATTCCAAGTGCTGCCGCAAGCACAGCCAGAAACAATACAACATTCACGATTTTTTTCTTCATAGCCGACCTCCTTAGAGTATTTTTGCCTGTTTTTATGATATCATATCATATTTTTGCGAACAAGCTGTTTTCTCCACTTTACCCGCCCTTCACAAAGAATTCATAAACACAAAAACAGACAGCTCCTGTAAAGGAACTGCCTGTCATCTGTTTCTTATGCATATACTTTATCATCTTCCAGAAGAACGGCCTGTCCGTCTGTCACCTCAACCACATTCACACTGCAGTTCGGGGGTACAAAACCATGCCAGAAATCCTCATGGTCTTTGTACACATTATGAAGGAGTGCCCTTACTGCACATCCATGAGATGCGATCAGGATCGTCTTGTCCTGAAGTTTTGGGTTATGGATGAGTTCCTCCCAGAACTCTTTTGTCCGTGCAAGAACATCCCTAATACTTTCACCATCCTTTGGGCGGTCAAAATTCCATGGATCTGTAAAAAACTTCTTCATCTGCGGATCCAGATATTCGCGTGCATCGTTCATGCACACAACGCCTTCCAGCACACCGAAATTAATTTCCCGGATCCTTATATCCTCTTTTACAGGTACTTTATGCGCCTGTTTTGCAAGAATTAATTCTGCAGTCTTTCTGGCTCTCACCAGCGGACTGGTAATGCAGAGATCAAAGAAAACATTTTTTAATGCTTCCCCTGTCTTCTCTGCAAGAAGGATTCCATTTTCAGCAAGCGGGATATCCGCCACGCCCTGTACCTTATGATGCCTATTCCACACGGTCTCGCCGTGTCTCACAATATATAATTTCATCAGCTTCTCAGCTCGATTCCCAGTGCTGTCAGACCATTCAGGATTTTCTTCATGGTCGCTGTGATTTCAGCCTCTTCCAGAGTTTTTTCATGATCACGGAATACAACAGAATAAGCCATGGATTTGTATCCTGGTTTGATCTGAGCACCCTCATAGATATCAAAGAGCTGATAAGACTCCAGGATCTTGCCGCCTCTCTGCTCCAGAACATCTTCGATCTGTCCTGCAAGAATATGTTTCGGAACAACCATACTTAAGTCACGGGTAACTGCCGGATATTTTGCAATTCCTGTAAATTTATGGTTGAATCCGCAGAATTCAAGGATATCCTGAATATCAATCACTGCAACATAAGTTCTCTCTCCGATTCCATAATTATCCGCAACAAGTGGATGCACTTCCCCGAGATATCCGACTACTTTGCCTTCATAGCTGATATTCGCCTGTCTGCCCGGGTGCAGATAAGTTTTGTTGCTGTCTGGTGTATAGTGAACTTTTTTCTTCATTCCGGATTTTTCGAAAAATTCTTCGATCACACCCTTCATATCAAAGAAATCGCCTGCTCCGTACATACCAAGTGTAAAGTGTGTTCTCTCATCTGGAAGCTCTGTCAGCGGAAGTGCCTTTGGCAGATATACTTTACCGATTTCATACAGACGGACTGCTTTATTTCTTCTGTTATAGTTTGTTGCCAGAGAAGAAAGCATACCATTCAGAGTCGTTGTACGCATGATACTGTAATCCTCGCCAAGCGGGTTACTGATCGTGATCACTTTACGGAGATCACTGTTCTCTGGAATGCGAAGTTTATCAAACACCTTCGGGCTTTCGAAAGAATATGTCATTCCTTCTGAGAATCCACAGTATTCAGCAATATCTCTTGCCACGTTCTCAATACGAAGTTTGAATGGAAGTTTACCTGTCGTAGCTTCTCCATTCGGAAGTGTGGTAGGAATCTTGTCATATCCAAAGAATCTTGCAACTTCCTCTGCAACATCTGCCATGCAATGGATATCCTGGCGGAAAGTAGGAGCTACGATCTCATTTGTTTCCGGATCAAGAGTAAGCTCTACTTTTGCAAGGTATGCAAGCATTTCTTCTTTTGTAAGATCTGTTCCCAGAAGTGCATTGATGCGTTCCGGCTCAAATGGTACTCTGGAAGGTTCTCTTACTTCATTGCAGATATCTACACATCCTCCTACAACTTCACCTGCTCCCAGTTCTTCCATCAGCTGGCATGCACGGTCAATTGCTGCTTTTGCATTATTCGGATCAAGCCCTTTTTCAAATTTACCGGATGCATCTGTACGAAGTCCGATTCTCTTGGAAGAAAGGCGAATGTTCGTTCCGTTGAAGCATGCTGCTTCAAAAAGTACTGTGTGTACATTATCAGTGATCATGGAGTTTTCTCCACCCATGATCCCGGCGATGCCGACTGCTTTCTTTCCGTCACAGATCATCAGAACCTGATCATCCATTTCACGTTCCTGGCCATCCAGTGTTACAAATTTTTCTCCGGCTTTTGCACGACGTACAACAATTTCTCTTCCTTCGATAGTATCCAGATCATATGCGTGCATTGGCTGACCGTATTCTTCCATAACATAGTTTGTGATATCAACAAGGTTGTTGATCGGGCGGATTCCGTTGGAAGCCAGACATCTCTGCATCCATTTCGGGGATGGTCCGATCTTGACGTTTTTGACAACTCTTGCTGTGTATCTCGGACAAAGTTCCGGATCTTCTACGGTTACTTTGACATAATCGGATGCTTTTTCATCATTTCCTGTCTCTTTGATTACAGGAGGAACGAATTTCTTATCAAAAGTAGCTGCTGCTTCTCTCGCGATTCCCAGCACACCATAGCAGTCTACACGGTTGGATGTGATCTCATATTCGATCACAACATCATCAAGACCGAGTGCTTTGATCGCACTCTCTCCTACAACCGCATCTTCCGGGAAAATATAGATACCGTATTCTGGTGCTTCCGGGTACATTTCTCTTGTGCTTCCAAGTTCTTCGATGGAGCACATCATACCGAAGGATTCTACACCTCTGAGTTTTCCTTTTTTGATTTTGATCCCACCAGGAGTCTTCTGTCCGTCATGTCCTCCGGCAACACGTCCGCCGTCCAGAACGACCGGTACTTTATCTCCTTCTTTGACATTCGGCGCACCTGTGACGATCTGTACAGTTTCTGTTCCGATGTTTACCTGGCAAATGATAAGTTTATCTGCATCAGGATGTTTTTCTATTTTTTCAATCTGTCCAATTACGATCTTGTCGAGATCTGCGTCCAGTTTTTCGAAGCCTTCCACTTTTGTTCCTGACAGTGTCATGGCATCTGTGTATTCCTGGGCTGTTACATCCAGATCCGGCACATACATTTTAATCCAGGACATTGATGTATTCATGTTTTATATCCACCTTTCGAATAAAGTTCATTTAAATTAATCAACCTGCACAGAAAGTAAATGCTCACTTCGTTCGCGCATCCTTTCTGCTGTGCAGAAATTTCGGAAATTCCCCGATATTCTATCAGGGAAGCTGTTCAATTCTGTTGAATTGAACTAGAATTGTTTCAAAAATCTGACGTCGTTCTCATAAAGAAGTCTCATATCATCGATCTCATATTTGAGAAGTGCAATACGCTCAAGGCCAACACCAAATGCGAATCCTGTGTATTCATCCGGATCGATACCGCACATTCTCAGTACGTTTGGATGCACCGTACCACATCCGAGGATTTCTATCCAACCAGAACCTTTACAGAAACGACATCCTTTACCACCACATTTGAAACAGGAAACATCTACCTCTGCACTTGGTTCTGTAAACGGGAAGTGATGCGGTCTGAATTTTGTCTTTGTCTCAGGTCCGAACAGTTCCTGTGCAAACTCCTGAAGAGTTCCTTTAAGATCTGCGAAAGTAATATTTTTATCGATGACCAGACCTTCGATCTGATGGAAGGACGGAGAATGTGTCGCATCTACTTCGTCTGAACGGAATACACGTCCCGGTGCGATCATACGGATCGGCAGATTGCCTTTTTCCATGGTACGTGCCTGTACCGGAGAAGTCTGAGAACGAAGAAGGATAGAATCATTGATAAAGAAAGTATCCTGTTCATCTCTTGCTGGATGATCTTCCGGAATATTCAGTTTTGTAAAGTTATAATCTGCATATTCTACTTCCGGACCTTCTACTACTTCATAGCCCATTCCGATAAAGATACGCTCTACTTCTTCCAGTGCAATGCTGTTCGGATGACGATGTCCGATCTTTGCTTTCTTTGCCGGAAGTGTAACATCGATCACTTCTGATTTCATTTTTTCTTCACGAAGAGCTTCTTCCAGTTTCTTTCTGGTCGCTTCCAGATGTTCTTCGATCTTTGCTCTTGTCTCATTTACCATCTGACCGACTTTTGGACGGTCTTCCGGAGCAACATCTTTCATACTTTTTAAGATTGCTGTCAATTCACCTTTTTTTCCAAGGTACGCAACTTTTACTTCGTTCAGTTTATCCGGACCATCTGATTCCTCGATCCGTTTTCTGGCTGCTTCTGCCAGTTCCTGAAGTCTTTCCTTCATATCCATGGTTTTACTCTCCTTTTTTTAACATAAAAAATCCGCCCCTGAAAAGGGACGGAATAATAACCGCGGTACCACCCTGTTTCCCGTGAACACTGATTCACAGGCACTTGAGTCATGCTTAACGCGCATCAACGTCACTTCCTACTGTATACTTTCAGAAATGAAGCTCTGGCGGGAAATTAAGATAATGTCTGAACTTAAGGGGGCTTACAGCCGATGACTCCCTCTCTCTGTAAGAAAACATTCTCCTGAAACGCCTTCACAGCTTATACCTTATAGTATCCACTCATTCTGCTGAGCAGTCACTTTCTTCTATTTACTATGCCACAGTGCCAAAAAACTGTCAAGAAGTTTTTTTATTCCCTGCCACAAAGACATCTGCGCCTGACGGAATTCTTTCTCGAAATATGCATTGATCTCAGCTCCATACAGAAGCAAATTCATACACACATACAGCCACAGCATAACCATGATCAATGCAGACAGACTGCCATACATATTGCTGAAATTCGGAAAGAATGTAAAATACAATGAAAAGAAATAGGAAAACAATGACCATGCAACTGCGATAATAAATGCCCCCGGTACCTGACTTTTCAGTGATGCCTTTCTGTTTGGAAGATATCTGTACAAAACGAGAAATACCAGAAACAACACAACAAACACCAGAAAGGTCTTTGCACTCAGCAGTCGTCCAAGCATTCTTCCAAGAAGAGGCGCATGAATGACGAGTGCCGCATGGATACGGTTACCCATAACCAGAAGAAGAAGGCTTATGATGATTGCGAGCACAAACAGAAACATATACAGCATAGAATACAATCTGTTTGTCAGCCAGTTTCGGGTTTCTTTTACATGATAGATCACATTGAGCCCCGCGATCAGTGACTGCATGCCTTTTCCCGATGACCACAATGCAAACAATCCGGAAATCGGTACAACTGCAGCGCTTTTGGTAAATACTTCTGCAATGATCTTAAGAACAAAATCCTGTAAATTCAATGGAACAAATCCCAGGATTGCCTGTCTGAGCATACGATATGTCAATGGTGTATACTGAACCAGTGCCGTAAGCACCAGCACAAAAGGAATAAACGACATGATCAAAAAATATGCCGCCTGTGCAGCGTAAGCACCAATATGGTCTTCCTGCATTCGTTTTACAAATCCCAGGATCAGGCCAACCGTACTTTTATCTGTTTTTTTTCCCATATTTTTTCTCCCGATAGTTACTACATTTCTGTCTATTTTACCATGAAATGTGTTCTGTGTCATCCCAGATTTTCTACCGTAATATTTCTGAAAAAATAGTCCAGTATTTCTCTGTAATCATACCCCTGCTCTGCCATCTTATCTGCTCCGGTCTGACTCATTCCGACACCATGTCCATATCCTTTTCCTCTGACCTGGAGATTTCCATTCTGCGTTCTCTCCAGTTCAAAATAAGCACTTGGAAGAAGACTTCCTCCTGCTGTTTCTGTTCCATCTTTTTCCGTGATCATACAATTTACAGGTGCCAGAAATTTACGAATCTCATATTCATTTTCTATTATGCAGGAATCTTTGTCTGACACAGCCTCGAGTGCTGTAGCTGCCCCGCTCTCACTGCGTCTGGTTACAGTAACCGATCTGAGTACTGTACCTTCCCCTTTCTCACGTATCCTGTCCTCCAGCATCTTCCACGGAAGTTCTACTATCCAGCTGCTCCATGGTTCTTCTTCATCAAATTTACACGGAACGCTCCTGAGATAAGGAGCTGCTTCATCGCTTCCCCATATCTCGTCTGTACTGGTCACACCTGCCGATGTGGAAAAATAATATGCCTCCACAGCTTCTCCATTCTGACACAGAATCTGTCCTTCCGTTTCTCTCACCGCTTCTGTCGCAGCTTTCTGTGGCTCCATATTCCCATATACCTGGAAGTCCACAGTATCATCTACGTCTGCTTCCAGTTCATGAAGACGTTGTTCCTGAATCTGTTTCCAGGCATATGTTCTTGCACACACAGCCTGTGCTTTCAGTGCCTCTTTTTCATAAGTTGCCGGCATCTCACTCGGGACTACTCTGGTCAGATATTTTTCAAGAAAAAGTTCATTTACTATTATCAGTCCTTCTTCTTTCGGAATAATTTCAATACTTCCGTCGTAGACCGGAGTTCCGGACTGCCTTTGTATGGACAGAATCCTGATTCCATCTTTTTGTGCAGGAATGCGGACCTTATCCCCCTGTTTTTTCACTTCTTCCGCCGTATATGTAATCTCTTTTCCATCATAAGATACTGTGATCTCCTGATGATATCTGGAGTTGAAATCCGTTGTTGTCAAAATGACACGTATCACCGGGTCTGCTGCTGATGCTTTCTCAGGCTGCATGCACCACATACCTGCCATCATTATGACGATCAGCACTTTCATCATCCGTTGCCTGCGACAATCATTATTCTTTTCTTCAAAACAAAAAAATCCGACTCTCTTCATACTGCATTATATGAAAAGAATCGGATTCATAACCACATTATTTATTTCTTCACAGAGAAACGATAGATTGTTTCGGAGTAATAACGCTCGCCCGCCTCCAGAATAGGAGAATGGAAATTTTCAACATTCACTGCATTCGGCTCAACCTGCGTCTCCAGACAGAATGCCTCACGTTTATTATAAACATGACCGTTTTTGCCATGTTCCTGATCAACAAAATTAGCAGCATAAAACTGTACACAAGGACAGTCGGTAAGTACATTCATCTGGATTCCAGTCTTCTCAGACCATGCCTCTGCGATTTCACGGATACTTGCTTTATTGTATCCATCCGTCACATAGTTATGGTCATATCCACCTGTGATCCTGAGCTGTTCAAAATCAGCCTCAATCTCATCCCCGATCTTGTGGGCCTTACGGAAATCCATCGGAGTTCCCTCTACCGCTGCATTCTCTCCCAGAGGAATAGATCCTTCACCAACCGGTGTATACTGTTCTGCATGAATCGTTAAATACTGATCCATCGCACTGCCGCTTCCTTCTCCTGCAAGGTTGAAATATGAATGATTTGTCATATTTGCTATTGTTGTCTGATCACAGACACCACCATAGACAATACGCAATTCGTTTTCTTCCGTCATTTCATATGTAACAGAAACATTAAATTCTCCCGGAAAACCATTCTCTCCATCCGGGCTGATCCTTGAAAAAGTAACTGCATTCTTGTCTTCGGAAATCTCTGAAGCTGTCCACATTTTTTTCTCAAATCCATCCGGACCGCTGTGAAGATTGTTCGCCCCCTCATTCGGTGTCAGGACTATTTCCTTACCGTCAAGTGTAAATCTGGACTGTGCAATGCGGTTTCCGCTTCTTCCGATCGTTGCCCCGAAAAAGCATCCATTGACCTCATATCCAGCCAGATCATCATATCCCAAAACAACGTCTGTAAGTCTGCCGTCTCTGTCCGGCACGCAAAGCTTTACAAGAATTGCACCAAACTGCAGAACCTCTGCGAACGCCCCTGATTTGTTTTCCAGATGATAGATCTGAACTTCTTCCCCCGATGGCAATGTACCAAATGTTCTCTGTGTTACCATGTTTCTTCCTCCAATACCTGAACTCTTATATTCCTTCAAAAAAAGAGCCATATCTCTATGACTCATTTCTTTTTTTACAGGTCCCGGAATGCCGTTCCCTTCCATTTGACGCCTAGCCGCAGCCAGGTTGGGTATCCGCAACTACAGATCTGCCTACCACAACGAGAGGTCTGACATCACTGCAGCGATGATAGGATTCCCTATTTGTCAATGTAGGTTCAAATTATGAAGGGGCCTCGCACATTCCAGGAGTTATCCCGTACGTTTTTTCTATCTTTATTTTACTCTATTGTATGTGATTTTTCAATACATAATACTGGAAAAAATATCAAGTTACTGTTCACTTCGTTCACAGCAACTTGGTCAAAATCCATTTCAAATCACCTGTGGTGATGGGATTTTGCCTCGCATGTCTCGGGATTTTGTCATTACTCATGACAAAACGCCTCGCGGGATACTACCTGTAAACAGTAACTGCAAATTTACGGTTACTGTTTATAAATCATTTGATTCCGAGGATTTTCTTTACAGTGTCCGGCATATCCGGGGCATCAACAACCGTATCATGCAGTACCGGTGCTGTACGGATTTCTTCTACTGCCTTCGGCACTTTAACACCGGAAATTTCTGAAAGTCTGTCTGCCAGTGCAAAATCATCCATATCTTCTGTATTTTCTGCAACTGCATCCATGACACTTCTCGTAAATTTGTACGGACTTGCTGTAGATGCAATTACGGTTGGCGTATGGTCATCCGTATCTGCAAGATATTTCTTATAAACACCTGCCGCAACCGCCGTATGAGGATCGATCACATAATCACTGCTCTTGTATGTTGCATGAATAGCTTCATTTGTTTCCTCTTCACTGCAGTAATTACCATAGAAATCAGCAAGACCTTTTTTCATATCCTCTGTGATCGTATATTCTCCGCCATCACTTAAAGCCTGCATCAGTTCTGCACATTTCTGTGCATCTTCGCCAGTAAGACGATAGATCAGACGTTCCAGATTGCTGGAAATCAGAATATCCATGGATGGAGAAGTTGTCAGAATAAAATCTCTCTTTCTGTCGTAGGTTCCTGTACGGAAGAAGTCAAACAGAACTTTATTCTCATTGGACGCACAGATCAGTTTATTGATTGGAAGTCCCATCTGTTTTGCATAATATGCTGCAAGAATATTACCAAAGTTTCCTGTCGGTACAACTACATTGATCTTTTCACCGGCTTTAACTGTTCCATTTCCAACAAGTCTTGAATATGCGTATACGTAATATACGATCTGTGGCACCAGTCTTCCGATATTGATAGAGTTTGCAGATGAAAACTGGAAGCCCGCCGCATTAAGTTCTGCAGACAGTTCACGATCATTGAACATTTTCTTAACTGCTGTCTGGGCATCATCGAAGTTTCCTGTGATTCCTACTACATAAGTATTATCACCTTTCTGTGTAACCATCTGTTTTTCCTGAATCGGACTTACTCCGTGTTTCGGATAGAATACGATGATCTTTGTACCCGGTACATCTGCAAAACCTGCCAGAGCAGCTTTACCTGTATCTCCGGATGTAGCAGTAAGAATCACAATGTCATTGCTGACCTGATTCTTTCTGGCTGCTGTCGTCATCAGATGTGGGAGGATAGAAAGTGCCATATCCTTGAATGCAATCGTTGCGCCGTGGAAAAGTTCCAGGAAATATTCACCATCTGCCTCATGAAGCGGTGCAATCTCTTTTGTGTCAAATTTTTCATCATATGCATTCGCAATACAGTTTTTCAGTTCATCTTCTGTAAAATCTGTAAGGAAACGACTCATAACTTCATATGCAGTCTCCTGATATGTCATCTGTGCAAGCTTCTCTACCGGCACATCCAGCTTCGGAATCTCAGTCGGGACAAACAGTCCTCCATCTTCAGAAAGTCCTTTTAAAATTGCCAGGGAAGCAGTTACTGTCTCACCTTTTCCTCTTGTGCTTTTATATAATACCTGCATGTATCCTTCCTTCCTTTCTTGGGGTTTTCTTAGGTTTTACTCACATTTTGCCTGCAGTCACCATTTTGCGTCATAGTATACCACGTTACCGTGTAAAATTCCATACCCAATTATACAAAAATCCCGAAGGAACTTTCTGATCCTTCGGGCTCTTTATAAATATCTAAACAATAACATAATTTTGAAGTTGCTTACATCTGCTACTGTTGTGCAGCCTCCGGATAAGTGTAAAATTCATGTACACCGTGCTTGAATAATTTTTTAAGATTTTTGTCAAACCACTGAATATTATTCTTCGCTGCCGCAGATCTCTGGATAAAGAACAGTGCTCCATCTGAATAATCCACGCCTTCCAGTGCCTGTTTCACTGCTTCTTTCGTCTCATCCGACGGAACTACTTCCGAAATCCTTCCATCCGCGATTGGAGAAAACTGTGCCACACCATCTATGTACTGCCAGATAACATCTGTTGCATTGTCCGGAAATTCCGGATATTTCACACGATTCATGATAACATTTGCAACCAGGATCCTTCCCTTCAGATCTTCTGTGCCCGCTTCTGCCTCTACAATCTGAAGTAGATTCTCATAATCCTCATCCGACATCAGTTTTGCGGAAGACGATGCAGAAACAACTTTTGCATCAAATGTATCCACAGTCGTCGCCATAGATTCACTGACATTCATTTCTACGGCACTGCTTGTAACTTTTCGCACACGCTGACCAACAATTACGTCATCGCAGGAAATTCCGATACGGTTTACGGTCGAACCTGCTGCCGGCGTTGCATTGACTCCGGAAACCACACCCGCAATCCCTGACGGAAGGTCATAATCCGCATCTTCACTGTACAGGCTGCTGCTTTCGTTCTCTGAAGCGGCATATACTTTATGTTTCTCAGTTCCTGCCAGCTTGCATCCACCTGTTACGGCGATCACTGTCAGGGCACAGACACTCAGAGAAACAAAGCTATGAAAAGACGAATTGTGTTCTCTGCCGCTTTTATCCTTATCGTTATGGGTTCCTGTCAATCTTGTTTTTCTCATACTTAAACATTCCTTGCATTTTCATTATGTCTTTTTTTCATAATTTATTTTTTTGTAACATTTCTGTAATGCATAAGCAAATTATATTTAATATGCGTAGATATGTCAAGTAATTTTTTCCAGTACTGTTTTTACTGACAGGAATATTATAGCTTTTTGCCATCTTTTCAGTCAAGAAAATTCGTTCGACCGTTTTCCACTGTGAGCGTTCTTTCTCGACAGAAACTATATTTTATCCTGTATAACGAAGCGCCTCGATTGATATGTTAATATTATATATATTATTTTTATTTTATTTAATATTTTTATTGAAATTATCCAAAAATTGTACTATGATAGAGACAAATAAAAAATGTATATTTCGAGAGGAGGAACCTGTATGAATAAACGTATTATCACAATCAATCGTATGTATGGAAGCAATGGACGAATCATCGGAAAAGCCCTTGCTAATGAAATGGGAATTGGTTTTTATGACAGGGAACTGATCGAAATGGCCAGCAATAAGAAAAATGTTCCTCTCGATCAGTTTGCAGAAGTTGATGAAAAGCGTCCGAGCCCGTGGGGATTTCCAATTGACAGCGAACTTCAGATTGGGGTCGATCGCTACCCTATTCCGATGAATGACGTTCTTTTTGGTATTCAAAGAGAGATCATTCTTTCGCTGAGTGACAGAGAAGATTGTGTCATTGTCGGCCGGTGTGCAAATCACATTCTGACAGGCGATGATACACTCCATATTTTTATCTATGCGCCATTTGAAACGCGTGTAAAAACCATCATGGAACGTCTTGACCGTGAAGAAAAGAGTGCACGGAAACTGGTAAAAAGGATGGATAAAGAACGTCGTGCTTATTATGAATTCTTTACCGATCAGAAATGGATGGACATGGGACAGTACGATCTGTGTATCGACAGCAGTAAATTCAGCCAGGATGCAATTATACAGATTATCAAGGAGGCCGCTGCGAAGAAATAGCAAAGTGGGGGAACGCACATTCCCCCACTTGTTTTATTTAGAGATATATTCTTTCAGGAATTCGTAGATCTGGTTTTCGGTTGGTGGACAGCCTTCTGTGTGGTGTTTGAAGTTTCTGGTGCAGTTACCGACGCCGAGTTCGCCTGTCTTTCCTCTATATCCCTGGCCGATACAGATTTTTTCGTGAAGTTTTTCGAGGAGTCCCTCCTGTTTCAGCATATCAAGTGCCGGAATGAGATAGCCATAACATGCGCTGCAGGAATCAACTTCTTCTACCGCATCTGCCACTTCTACCACTTTTCGTCTCTCTGGAATGTTCTGCTGAATGTCTTCTCCCAGTACACGAATATCTGCTTTAGTAATATCAGAACAACCTACACCAAGCTCACTCGCAAGTTTTACATATGGAACATCAGATACTTTGTAATGGAGCTGCTGACAGACATACGCATCTACCAGCACCGGGTCCATGGCAGTCCAGATACGGTTCATCACCACCGGATTTCCACCATCCTCAAAATCCAGGTCACCACAAATATTGTCAACTACAATAAAATCCTGATGGATACCAACATTTAAGTGCGCGATCGGTTTGTGTAGTCCCATAGAGTGAAAATGGCGTTTTTCTGTGTTCGGAATCAATCCCTTCATATTCTTAAGGGCACAGGTAATCTTTGTCTGACAATGTCCTTTCATGACTGGCACATTGATCAGGAAATCTACTTTTTTCACGCTCTCACAGATTTTCAGTTCCAGACCGTAGCAGTCTTTTGTATAGCTTTTGTCTTTCTGCGTATCATAAAACTCCACATCATAGTCCTCACAAAGCTGCCGGTAACCGCACACTTCGAATGCATCTGCAGTACGGTCGCCTACCCAGGAACCCTCGAGGATCATACTGTTTTTGAAACCGTTTTCTTTCAGATATTCCAGGATTCCCGCCACGATTTCCGGATGTGTTGTTCCTCCATTTGCCGGATCTGATGGGGATACCAGGTTGGGTTTGATACCTACCATTTTATTCTTATCACCAATCAGTTCTGCGAGATTGCTCTCTTCCAGAAGTTCCCTGGTCATTTTTTTGTATTTTGTACCAGTTTTTATAAAAATCTGATTTTTTTCCATAAGCGATCCTCCTGTTTCTTATATATCATAGATATAAATTCTCTTTTTACAGGATAACGCATTTAAACGAAATGTTCCAGTTAATTATTTTAAGAGCGGAATTAGTTTTTCTTCTAAAGTATCCAAAAATCAATGTTTATAGTGTCTCAAAACTCCTTCTTCTCCATAATCCTCTCGCTGGCCTTCACGGACACGGCCAGACAAATCATCATAACTACAATCAGTCCAACCGCTATCTGCCATCCGGAAAGGGTATTCAGAAACCGCAAGCCTTTCCCAAAGCTCTTCTGATACACATCATATAGTTCCTTACATGCAGCAGCCACCAGAAAGATTACTACTACCACCGCCACCATAACAATCCTGCTTTTCTCGGCTTCGTATTTCAAGCGAAGCGGAATCATTCCGCAAAGTATTATACAGGAAATAACGAGTGCAGTGCCTGCGCTTATCAAAAGGTCCTCTGCTTCCTGTTTTCCGGAAATCTGTATTCTTATCATCCCCAAAAGCAGGCTGATAACACTGACCAGTACTGCAAAACCAAAGCTGAGCAGATACTTTGACTGTACATATTGCTTTTTTGTGACCGGCAATGTCATTAGAAATTTCATTCCATGATGGTAACCATCATAGGAAATTGTTCCGACAGAGACACTAATACTCACAAAGATCGCATAAGCTACAAAAAATGTACTTCCGTTCTCCTGTGCAACCAGATAAATAATGCCTATCAGAAAAACTGCCAGATACATTTTCATATTTATTTTAATCAATTCCAGATCCTTCATCAATAATCCCCTCATAACAGTTCTCCCTTCACCAGCATGGAAATGACTTCATCTACACTTCCTTTTTCGACTATGATCCCCGGATAATTTTCCAGATAATAATTCTTCTGGTTTGTCAGACAGCTATAGCCGAAGGACTCTTTTCTCACACGCAGAAGATATTCTTTGTCAAGGGCTTCGTATTCCTGCTCTGATACCTTGAGGAATCCATATTCCTCAAGAATACGGTCCGTTTCTTCGTGAAGGACGATTTTGCCTTCATGGATCATATACAGGTCATCACAGAAATGTTCCAGATCACCGGAAATATGAGAGCTAATCACAATAGATCGTCCCGGGATCTCCATATATTCCCGCAGCAGATCAAGGATTTCTTCTCTTGCAACCACATCCAGCCCCGCCGTTGGCTCGTCAAGAATCAGTAATCTGCTGTCGTGGCTGAGTGCAAGAAGTACATTCAGCTTTGCTTTCATTCCGGTAGAAAACTCCTTGATCTGTTTATTCAGCGGAATCTTAAATCTCTCACATCTTCCACGAAACTCTTCTTCCTGAAAATCCGGATAAAAACGGCTCATGATTGGAATAAGCTGCTGTACTTTCAAATATTCGGAAAATCCGCTGTCGGAGAATGCGGCTCCAATCTTCTGTTTATCCTCTGCACCCATTTCCGCAGCATTTCTTCCAAATATCTCCACATTTCCTTCATCCGGACGGATAAGTCCAAGCATCAGTTTAAATGTCGTACTCTTTCCCGCTCCATTCGCCCCGATCAATCCGGTCACCTGATTCTCTGGAATCTCCATATTCAGTTCCAGTGCAAAACTGCCATATTTCTTCATTACACGATCCAGTTGTACTAACATACCTCATCCTCCATTATGATCTCAAATGACTCCCGGATTTCTTTCGCCGTCAATCCCCCGGTACGGGCTTTCTGTACAGCAGCTTCCAGTTCTTTCTCCAATTCCTTGCGCCGCTCTTCCATCAGAAGCTCCTGATTTGCTGCCGCAATAAAGCTTCCCTTTCCATGGACAGTCACAATCAATCCTTCTTCTTCCAAATTGTCATAGGCTTTTTTTACTGTCAGCGCACTGATCTTCAGCTCTCTTGAAAGTGCCCTCACCGATGGAAGCGCATCTCCGGCCGTCATTCTTCCTTCAATCACTTCTGCCTTGATCTGTGCTACAATCTGCTCATAGATTGGTTCCATGGAAGTATGATTTATAATAAGGTTCAACTTCATCCCTCCTTCTGCAAACAGTATATAACAGTGTATCACTGTTGTCAACTGTTATATACTGTTTATCTGCATTGTTTATTCATATCATTTCTTTATTTCACATTTCACTCTCAAAATTATAAAAAGCCGTTACCCTGTCAGAATATCTCTAACACAAGATAACGGCTTTTGCTCATTTCTCTTATTTCAATAACGAATCTTTCTGGTCTCACCCTTCAGGTATCTATATTTAATATAATGAAGCAGCTTTTCTTCACCATGATCATTCAAAATCCTGAGAAGTGCTTCCAGTTCTTTATTGGTCTGAGGATGAATAAACCAAAGTTTTTCCTTACTCTTCAGAAAATACTCCAATGGCTGGCTGTCATTGTACGCATCCCCAAGATAGTTCCTGGATGCACTGATCCGGTCCATGACCATTTCTGCCACATATTTGCGCGGCATCTGCGCTCCCATGATCACATGCTCGCCATCATTTACAGAATAATCTACCCAATGCTCAAAATGATGTTTATTTCTCCCTTTGTGATGGAGCCATGAAGTTGATACTCCAATGTCTTCTCTCTCTGCATTATTCGGGCTTCTCGTCCCCTGATAGTATTTACAGCCAACCAGAAATTCTGTCGGTGAATATTTTGACAGGTCATGAAGCAGGCCCTGTTTGTAAAGTCCTATGCGAAAACAATATTTCATTACCAGCAGTTTATGCCTCGTTATTGTCTTGAAGTGCAGCCATGGATGCATGCCCTGATTCCTCCCGCTTTGCGATCAGTACCACGATCGTACGTGGATTGATCTTAATTGATTTTTTATATGTTTCTTCATATTCTCCAAACCACTGCTCTGGTGTCTGCCCGGAAGTATCCGCAACCTTTTTCCAGCCCAGTCCGTCAGGAAGGTTCGGAAGTGCAATATTTCGTTTTTCCCAGTGAAAATTCATTCCTATATAAATAAAATCATCTGCATTTCCATTTTCATTCTCTGCATAAGAGCCGCAGTACATCACGCCCAGAAGGCGGCTGGTATTATCACGGTTAAGAAACCATGCACGTTCCCCATGTACAGAAATATCCGGAAATCCCTTCGCCATGTAATCCACTCCACGCATTTCCTGTGGCATATGAAGGATTGGATGTTTTTTTCGGAAAGCAATTGCTTCCTTTACAAAAGAGGAAAGATTCTCCTGCTTCTTCGCATTTTTCCAGTCCGTCCATCCTACTGCATTATCCTGACACCATGCATTGTTGTTTCCCGCCTGTGAATTGGCAAATTCATCACCACCATAGATCATTGGCGTCCCCTGACTCAAAAGCAGCATCAGAAACGCATTCCTCATCTGCTGCTCACGCATTTTGCGAATTACCTGTTTGCGTGTTGCTCCCTCAATGCCACAGTTCCAGGAATAATTAAATTCACTGCCATCACGATTGTCCTCGCCATTCGCTTCGTTATGGCGATAATTATATGCCACTGTATCATACAGCGTAAACCCATCCTGATTTGCCATATAATTGATAGTTCCAAAAGAGCCCGTATTCCTTCGCACATGAAATTCTGCCCCTGAGATCATGCCTTCATCACTCTTAAGAAATCTTCTCATATCCTGCTTAAATCCTGCATTATATTCTGCAAGCATATTTTCCGTATCTGCATTGCCCGCGATCTCAGAAAACATTTTCTTTGTCCCATAAAGAATCGGATCCTGTTCAAGGACTTTCTGATGAACGCCATCTCCCATAAGATGAAATCCATCCACATGATAAAACAGTTTCCACATCCAGAGGGAACGCACTACCTGCAATGACGGCGTATTCTCCGGGAAATACATCTCCATGATACACTCGATTCCTGCCTGATGCAGTGCATGGACCATATCACGAAACTCCCGATCCGGTTCCCTGGTCGCACAGTAAGATGCTTTCGGCGCAAAATAAAATCCCTGTGCATATCCCCAGTAATTTATCCTGTCATCTTTTTTTGAACGGACTGCCATAATGCCCACCGTCTCTTTGCGTGTACATTCCTGAAACTCATATGCCGGCATCAGTTCGATTGCATTGATTCCCATCTCTTTCCAATAAGGAATCATCTCCACAAGTCCTGCAAAAGTACCTTTTTTTCTAGGCGAAAGTTTCGCCTGCTTTGTGTACCCACGTACATGAACTTTGTATAAGATCATTTCATTATATGGGATTTGCGGTGCAGTATCTTCCTTCCAGTCATACTCTTTTTCCGAAAGGAACCCACAGCGTACAGCATGTTCATCCTCTGATACCGGTGCTCCAAATTTCTCACGTCCGCGTATTACCCTGGCAAAAGGGTCCTGCATGATTTTTCCGGCCGCCCGGAAATTATATTCATATTTATCTGGTTTTAATCCAGATATCAGTATTGCGCACATTCTGCCTGTCCGGTGTTCTTCTGTAAAAGGAATTTCCACCTCCGGCAGCGCAGCACCCTTGCGATATAACACCAGTGACGCGGATATGCCACAGGGGATCTCCACTGCAAAATTTATTCCTGCGGTTTTCCTACTGACACCAGGATTTACAGGATCTCCCTTGTATGCACGTATTCTGTTCTGTTTTTCCATTTCCGATTCTCCTTGTAACTTTTGTATTTACTTCAAATCAATATCCAATTCGATCGGACAATGGTCTGATCCCATGATTTCCGTGTGAATTGCTGCTCCCTGCAGCTTTTCTTTCAAAGATGGAGAAGTTATAAAATAATCAATCCTCCATCCGGCATTCTTTTCACGTGCTTTAAACCGATAGGACCACCAGGAATAAATTCCCTCTTTATCCGGATAAAAGTAGCGGAATGTATCTATAAATCCACTCTCAAGCACTTTTGTAAAACATGCACGTTCCTCGTCTGTAAATCCGGCATTCTTTCGGTTTGTTTTTGGATTTTTTAAATCAATCTCCTCATGTGCCACATTCAGATCACCACAACAGATCACCGGCTTGCTCTCCTGTAATTTCAGAAGATATGCAAGAAAATCCCTTTCCCATTCCATACGGTACTCCAGACGTCTTAATTCACTCTGAGAATTTGGAGTATACACAGTTACAAAATAAAACTCCTTAAATTCCAGTGTGATCACACGTCCTTCCTTATCATGTTCTTCAATTCCGATACCATTTTTCACAGAGATCGGCTCTTTCTTTGTAAATACCGCAGTTCCTGAATAGCCACGTCTGTTTGCATAATTCCAGTACTGATGATAGCCCGGAAGTTCCAGTTCCACCTGACCCTGCTGGCATTTCGTCTCCTGAAGGCAGAAAATGTCCGCATCCAGTTCTCTAAATCTATCTTCAAATCCTTTTGTGATACAGGCTCTGATTCCATTTACATTCCATGAAATACATTTCATTGTCTCATTTACTCCTTCAAATCGATCAAATGTCTGATATTTCTATTATACATGATTCATGAATCAGTTTAAACACATTTTTTTATTTTCGAGCTTTTTCGTTGTATTCACTGCTATTATCTGTTAAAATGGAATGACAACGAATACAAAGTGAGGATTATCAAATGAGTGATGAATTCAAAAACGGAACCTGTGCACCCAGCGACTGTGCTTCCTGCGGACTGGACTGCGGAAACACTTCTCCGGAAAGTCACAACACCATTACACTGACGCTGGACGATGACACTGAGATCGAATGTGCAATTCTGACCGTATTTCCAGTAGAAAAGCAGGAATACATTGCGCTGTTGCCGCTGGACGAAAATGGCCAGAATCAGAGTGGAGAGGTATATCTTTATAAATTCTCCCGTACAGAAACAGGAGATCCAATTCTTGCCAACATCGAAAGTGATGATGAATATGCAAAAGCTGCAGAGGCTTTTGACGTTGTTCTTGACAATGCACGTAAGGCAGAAGCCGCCGGAGAACCTCTGGAATAAAGATTTCCATAAACAATCAAATTTTTCTGCAAAATAAGCAAAACAAAATGGAGATTTAAGCCATATCGGCCTGAATCTCCATTTCATTTTGCTTATTTTATCTCTATAACAATTACTAATTCTTATTTTTTCTCGGTAGTACTTCCAAATCCGCCATTACGGATTCCGGTAGCTTCATCATCTACAGTAATACCATACTCAACAAAAATTCCCTGCATAAAACCTGTTCCGGCCTGAATATTCACAGTTTTACCTTCATTACTGTCATTGGTAATCTTCGCAAAGATATGACCTTCATTATCAGAATAAAAATAATCACTGTCAATGATACCTACTGTGTTATTCAGCTGCAGACGGAATTTAAATCCCAGTCCACTTCTCGGGTAGCATTTCAATACCCAGTCCTGCTCCATTTCCACACGGACTCCCGTTGGAATCTTGGCTGTTTCACCCGGATTCAGTACAATATCCGCAGGTGCAAAGAAATCATATCCTGCACTTCCGGCTGTTGCCCTTACAGGAAGAGAAATTTTCTCATAAGTGTCCTGTATTTCTTTATCATCCGCTGCCGGGAATGTATCTTTCCAGTCCTTTGCAAACTGCTCCGGACTTACTTTATGAAATTTTGCAATTCGTTTCATGCTGCCTCCTGTTTATTCGCCTGTTCCTGCTCTTTAATTATCACAATGCAGAACGACTTTGCCTTCACGAAGTGTAGAAGGAACATCTATCACACGCTGATTGGATGAGCCCTTCCAGCGAAGAGAAGTATCTCTTTTATCAATCTGAAATTCACCGTCCACACAGACATCCAAATACTGTACAATCTCTTCATTACAGATTTCTTCCCATAAGGAACCTGTATACAGCCAGATCGTCTTATTTGGATATTTCTCACGAATTTTTTTTGCGAAAGCAGTAACCGTAGAAATATTGGATGGATGCAGCGGATCACCTCCCGAAAAAGTGATGCCGCCGATATAATCCTTATCCAGTTCTGTAAAGATCTCTGCTTCTTCTGCTTCCGTAAACGGAAGGCCTCCGTTTGGATCCCAGGTGATCGGATTCTGGCATTCCCGACAGCAGTGATTGCAGCCGGCAACCCAGAGTACTACCCGAAGTCCGTCTCCGTTCAGCATATCATCCTTGGTTATATTATGATATCTCATAGTTATACTTCTTCCGGTACATCCTTAATACTGAAGCTCATTCTTCCCATCTTGTCTTTACCCATGCAGATAACTTTTACCTTATCGCCAAGCGTCAGAACATCTTCTACACGATTGATTCTGTGATCACTGATCTTGGAAATATGAACCATTCCTTCTTTGCCAGGAGCAAACTCAACAAATGCACCAAATTCTTTAATGCTGACAACTGTACCTTCAAAGATCTGTCCTGCTTCAAAATCAGTTGCAATTGTTTTGATCATTTTCTTTGCTTCATCCATACCATGCTGGTCAACGCCACAGATAGATACTGCACCTTCATCTGTGATGTCGATCTGAACACCTGTACGTTCGATGATTGCATTGATCGTTTTTCCTCTCTGTCCGACTACATCACCGATTTTCTGAGGGTCGATCTGAATCTGTACGATCTTCGGCGCATATTTGTTGACATGATCACGAGGAGCTGCAATGCATTTCTCCATAACTTCTGTAAGAATATATTCTCTTGCTTCTTTTGTTCTGCGGATAGCTTCTTCTACGATCTGTCTTGTCAGACCATGAATCTTGATATCCATCTGAATTGCAGTGATACCATCATGTGTACCTGCAACCTTAAAGTCCATATCTCCAAAGAAATCTTCCAGGCCCTGAATATCTGTCAGAACGATGTAGTCATCATCTGTAGCGCCTGTTACCAGGCCACAGGAAATACCTGCTACCGGTTTACGGATCGGCACACCTGCTGCCATCAGAGACATCGTAGATGCACAGATACTTGCCTGAGAAGTGGAACCATTGGATTCAAAAGTCTCAGATACTGTACGGATCGCATATGGGAACTCTTCTGCTGACGGAAGTACTGGAACAAGAGCTCTCTCTGCAAGTGCACCATGACCGATCTCACGACGTCCCGGTCCTCTGGATGGTTTTGTCTCACCTACAGAATAAGACGGGAAGTTGTAATGATGCATATATCTCTTGGATGTTTCAAACTCATCAAGTCCGTCAATTCTCTGAGCCTCAGAAAGAGGAGCCAGAGTTGTCATTGTGCAGATCTGAGTCTGTCCACGTGTAAACATGGCAGAGCCATGTACTCTTGGGATGATATCAACTTCTGCAGCCAGCGGACGAATCTGCGTGATCTGACGTCCATCCGGACGTTTGTGATCTTTAAGGATCATCTTACGAACAGTCTTCTTCTGATACTGATATACGGCTTCGCCAAGAACAGCCAGCCATTCTTCATTATCTGCAAATGCATCCTGAAGTCTTGCTGTGATCTCACGGATATTTTCTTCTCTTGTCTGCTTGTCATCTGTAAAAACAGCTTCTTCCATTTCTTCCGGAGGCACAATCTTCTTAATTGCTTCAAACAGTTCTTCCGGAACTGCACAGGAAGCATACAGATGTTTTTCTTTACCACATTCAGCTACGATCTTGTCGATAAAACGGATGATCTCCTGGTTTACATCATGTGCCTTATAGATTGCTTCAATCATAGTATCTTCCGGAACTTCATTTGCACCGGCTTCGATCATGATGACTTTTTCTCTTGTGGAAGCAACTGTCAGCTGAAGATCAGAAAGTTCTTTCTGAGCCAGAGACGGGTTGATAACGAATTCACCGTCGATCAGACCTACCTGTGTAGTTGCACACGGTCCGTCAAACGGAATATCAGAAATGCAGGTTGCAATAGAGGAACCAAGCATAGCCGGAATCTCCGGATTGCATTCCGGATCTACAGACATAACCATGTTGACCAGAGTTACATCATTTCTGTAATCCTTCGGGAACAGAGGACGCATCGGACGGTCAATAACACGGGAAGTCAGGATTGCATGCTCACTTGCCTTTCCTTCTCTCTTGTTGAATCCTCCCGGGATTTTGCCTACGGCATACATTTTTTCTTCGTATTCAACGCTCAGGGGGAAGAAATCGATTCCTTCTCTTGGCTCTTTGGATGCTGTTGCTGTGGAAAGTACAGTTGTGTCACCATAATGCATCAGGGCTGCACCATTTGCCTGCTTTGCAACACGACCAATATCTACAGTCAGTGTTCTGCCGGCTAATTCCATAGAATAACTTTTGTACATATTTTTTCTCCTTTAAATTCTGTGTTGATTATTACTGTTCACAGCAACCAGGTCATTCAGAAGCCCGAAACAACTGAAAAAGCCATTGCAATCAATGGACTTTTCAGTAGTCTCGGAAATAACTTCTTTTTTCCTGTCGCTATAAACCTATAAAACTGCAACATGTAAAAATGGGGCGGATGGTTATCCGCCCCGTCCGCATACTAATTATTTTCTTAAACCTAATTTTTCAATCAGTGCACGGTATCTTTCGATGTCTGTTTTCTTCAGGTATGCCAGAAGTCCACGTCTCTGACCAACCATTTTCAGCAGACCACGTCTGGAATGATGATCTTTGTGATGTGTCTGTAAATGCTCTGTCAGTTCCTGAATTCTTGCTGTAAGAACTGCAACCTGTACTTCCGGTGATCCTGTGTCACCCTCGCATCTTGCATATTCTTTCATGATTGCCTGTTTTTTTTCTTTTGAAATCATTGTGATTTCCTCCTTAAATAAAATATAATAATTAATGAACCGCCACATATTAAGAAACGGTTGGAGATTCCAATCTCTGAATATGGGCTGAATTACACCTCGACTAGTATAGCATAAAACATGCAGCATTGTAAACAACTATTTTTTGCCGAATGATAAAGTTTTTACCAGCTCTTTTTCTTCCTGAAACCAGTTCTTTCCGGACTCAATATCTCTGCGGATCTGTGCCTTCAGAGCCTCAAAAGAAGTGAACTTCTGTTCCGGACGAATATATTTATAAAAATCAACTCTACATTTCTGCCCATAAAGATCCAGATCACAATCAAACAGATTTGTTTCTACTCCAAGGAAATTCTCTCCGACTGTTGGTTTATATCCCACATTCGTGATTCCCGGATAATCTCCATCCTCAAGATGCGATACTGTCACATAGACCCCATTCGGAGGCATCAGCTTCGACTTCGGTGGAATGATATTCGCTGTTGGAAAAAAATCCCGATGCCCCATTCCTCTTCCATGTTCAATGACCCCTGCCGTGAAAAACGGACTTCCCAGAAGATCTGCAATCTTTTCCATATTTCCTTTTTTCAGTTCTTCACGGATATAAGTACTGCTGATCTTACGGTTGCCTTCCATTTCTTTTGCAATCACAATTGTTTCGTAGTCGTATTTTTCTCCATATTTTTCCAGAAGCTCCGGAGATCCCTTGCGCTCATGACCAAAACGGAAATCTTCTCCCACAACCACACAGGAAGCCTGAAGATCCCCTTTGAGTATCTGTCGGATAAAAACATCTGCTTTCATATGCTTTATCTGATCATTCAGAGGACATTCCAACAGTATGTCCACGCCCATTTTTTCCAGAAGTATACGACGTTCTTCTGAAGTAAGGAGCGTCTGTCTGTCGGAAACAAACGCCATGACCACTGCCAGTTCTCCATATTCTTTTTTTCTGTTCAGGATCGTCTGAATCAGTTTCCTGTGACCACGATGGATTCCATCGAATTTTCCAAGTGTTACCGCACAGTGGCTGAACTTTGGAAACTGTCCTTCAATCTTTACGTATTCCATATTGTGCTGTTACTCCTGACTTTTATAGCTCACCCGGAGCCTATAAAAACATTTTCTGTGGCTGATAGCGTTTTTTCACCTCATCCCACTGGTAAATTCCCTTGAATCCACCCTGGCTGTCACACATACGCACCCAGCCTTCTTTGTGCTCTCCTCTGACAAATCTCTCAGCAAGCGCATTTCCATTTTCCAGAAGGCGGTCGCCTTCCCGTGTACAAAAAATTTCCGGATAATCCTTCAGGACCTGCCCGATACTGATCACCCGGTCTCCAATTGTACCATTTCTTACCGCTTCCTCAACCTGCGCAAGTGTCATACTATCTTCCCAGACAAAATTCCCGGATCTGGTGCGAAGCAATTCTTCCATACAGCCGCCACATCCGAGTTTCTGTCCGATGTCATGACATAATGTACGGATATATGTTCCCTTACTACAGGTCACAGAAAATCGCACATATGGAAGCTCTATCTTTTTAATCTCAATCTCATAAAACTGTACAGCACGCGGCTTTCGCTCTACTGTCTTACCTTCACGGGCCAGTTCATAGAGTTTCTTCCCATCTACTTTCAGAGCAGAATACATCGGTGGAATCTGCTGCTGTTCCCCCAGGAAACTCCTGATCACCGTACGTACCTCTTCTTCTGTTACTTCGACAGGCTTTTCTTCAAGAACCGTTCCTGTCATATCCTGGGTATCTGTTTCCAGCCCCAGATGAAGAAGTGCCTCGTATGTTTTCTGTTTTTCCGTCAGAAGATCAACCAGCTTCGTTGCCTTTCCGAGAACGACCGGAAGCACACCTTCTGCTTCCGGATCCAGTGTCCCGGTATGTCCGATTTTCTTCATATGAAGGATTCCACGGAGTTTTGCAACAACATCAAAAGAAGTATATCCTTTTTCCTTACAGATATTCAATACGCCATCCATTATGCGTTCTCCTCTTCTGTCAGCTGTTTTTCAATTTCTGCTGTAATATTATTGATCACATCATACATAGAGCCCTGCAGGTCACAGCCCGCTGCTCTGGTGTGTCCACCGCCTCCAAAGAAGACTGCCACCTTGCTCACATCTACCCTGCCATTGGAGCGAAGGGATACTTTGAATGACTGTGTCTCCAGCTCATAAATAAAGATTGCTACTTCCACGCCTCGGGTAAGTCGGAGCTGACTGACAATGCCATCCAGATCGCTTCCTGTCACGCCATAAAAATCCATATCTTTCTTTCGAAGATATCCGATGATGCATGTACCGTTCTGAAGAAGAATACTTTCTGCAAGAACTCTTCCCATAACCTGATTCTGGATATATGTTTTCTGATAAAAAGATTCATCTATGATCCTGCTGAACGGGATTCCCGTCTTCATCAGTTCTCCTGCAATCCTCATGGTTTCCGGTGATGTAGAAGAATACTGAAAAACGCCTGTATCATGGATCATTCCTGTATAAACAGCCGTTGCAACCGCAAGATCCACTTTATCCGGATCCAGAATTCCATACAGTACTTCACAGCAGGAGCTAACCTCTCCACGGATATGATTCACATCTGCAAATCCCGAATTGCTCACATGATGATCGATGCATACTGTTTTCTTTGCATGCTCAAACAGATTGTCAGCAAGCGCCAGACGGTCTCTGGCACTTACATCACAGGTAATAAAAAGATCGAAGATTCTTTCTTCTTCCACTTCTGTTTTTATTTCATCGATAGATTCAATATGTCCGAAGATCGGCTTCGGATGGTCCAGATAAACATTCACATCAATATCCGGAAAATACTTTCTGATATACAGATACAGAGCCATACAGGAGCCGACACAGTCGCCATCCGGACGGATATGTCCACCGATTCCGACAGTTTTCACACCTTCCAGCACTTCTGCTATATTTTTCATGAACACACCTCTTACTCTTCCTCAGTCTTCCCTAAAGAAGCATCTCTTCTGGCAACATCATCAATCAGTTTTGACATATTCACACCATACTCAATCGATTCATCAAGAATGAAACGTATCTCCGGTGTATTTCTCAGATTGAGATTTTTTGCAAGTTGTCTTCTGATATATCCCTCTGCCTTATTCAGGACCTGGATCGTTGCGTCCTTTGCTTCTTTGTTGCCCAGGACACTGATAAATGCCTTGCAGGTCTTAAGATCAGGCGCAACTTCCACAGCCATGACTGAAGTCATTGGATGAATACGAGGATCTTTGACTTCATTTCTGATGATCGTACTGAGTTCTTTCTGAACCTCACCATTGATCCTTGTATTCTTAATACTGTTTTTTCTCATTTATGATTCACTCCTATCTCGGTATTTCCAATTACCTTGGCACTTCTACCATGATATAAGCTTCTACTTTATCTTCTTCTTTCACATCGTTGAATCCGTCAAATACAAGACCACATTCGTATCCTGCTTTTACTTCTTTAACATCATCCTTGAAGCGCTTCAGAGAAGCAAGTTCACCTTCGAATACCTGCTCGCCTTCACGTGTAATACGTACCTTGCAGTTTCTCTGGAAAATACCATCCAGAACATAACTTCCTGCAATTGTACCGACACCTGAAGCTTTGAACAGCTGACGAACCTCTGCATGGCCGATAACTTTTTCCTCGTATACCGGATCAAGCATACCTTTCATAGCAGCTTCCACATCTTCGATTGCCTGATAAATAACTTTGTAAAGACGAAGATCTACGCCCTCCTGATCAGCCAGCTGTTTTGCCATAGCATCCGGACGAACATTGAATCCGATAATGATCGCATTGGATGTAGCTGCCAGAGATACATCAGACTCATTGACAGCTCCAACACCGCCGTGGATCACACGAACAACAACTTCTTCATTGGACAGCTTGGTCAGACTCTGTTTAACAGCCTCGACAGAACCCTGTACGTCTGCTTTAACGATGATCGGAAGCTCTTTGAGGTCACTTGCCTGGATCTGATCAAACAGGTTATCCAGAGAAAGTTTGCCTTTTGTTTCTTCAAGCAGATGTTTCTTGTTTTCAGTAACGAATGTAGCTGCAAAGCTCTTGGCTTCCTTATCGCTCGGGAATGCCATCAGGATCTCACCTGCATTCGGAACATCACTGAGGCCAAGGATCTCAACCGGTGTAGAAGGGCCTGCTTCTTTGACACGTCTGCCTCTGTCATCCATCATTGCACGCACTTTACCACTGCATGCGCCTGCTGCAATAAAGTCGCCTACATGAAGTGTACCTTTCTGTACAAGAATTGTGGCAACCGGTCCCTTACCTTTATCAAGCTGAGCCTCAATAACAAGACCTCTTGCCGCACGATTCGGATTTGCCTTGAGTTCCAGTACCTCTGCAGAAAGAAGGATCATTTCAAGCAGTGTATCGATTCCCTCTCCTGTATGGGCAGATACCGGTACAAAAATAGTACTTCCACCCCAGTCTTCCGGAATCAGTTCATATTCGGAAAGTTCCTGTTTTACTCTTTCCACATTTGCACTTGGTTTATCGATCTTGTTGATTGCAACAATGATCTCAACACCCGCTGCTTTCGCATGGCTGATTGCCTCAACAGTCTGTGGCATAACACCATCATCTGCTGCAACAACAAGTACTGCGATATCTGTGGAGTTTGCACCACGCATACGCATTGCAGTAAATGCTTCATGTCCCGGTGTATCCAGGAATGTGATCTTCTGTCCATTGATCTCAACTACAGATGCACCAATGTGCTGTGTGATTCCACCTGCTTCCCCTCTGGTTACATGTGTATCACGGATTGCATCCAGAAGAGATGTTTTACCATGGTCAACGTGACCCATGACACAGACTACCGGCGGTCTCGAAACCATATCCGCTTCATCTTCTTCGTCTTCTTTCAGAAGTTCTTCGATAACGTCTACTTTCTCTTCCGGCTCTGCGATAATATCATAATCCAGTGCGATCTCCTGTGCTTTTTCAAAGTCGATCTCATGGTTTACCGTTACCATAGTTCCTTCCAGGAACAGTTTTTTAACGATTACAGACGGCTGCATCTTCATAGCTTCTGCGAGCTCACGGATTGTCATTTTCTCCGGAAGTGTGATTTCTTTTACTTCTGGTTTCTTCTCTTCCTGTTTTGGCTGAGGAGTCGGTTTCTGAAGAGCTTTCGGAATTCTGGAAAGATTTCTTCTTCCACCCTGGTTCGGTCTGTTATGACCTGCACCGGATTTCTCAAAGTCTTTCTTTTTGTTCTTATTCTCTCTGTCACGCTCTCTCTTGCTGTCTTTGGATGTTTTTGTCAGTTCTGGTGTAAATACAGCGTCATTCTCTCTTCTTCCGCCGCCATTTCTCTGTCCGCCACGGTTGTTTCCGCCAAAGCGTCCTTCACCTCTGTTATCCGGTCTTCCGTTTCCGCCCTGTCCTGGTCTTCCCTGGCCACCCTGCTGCGGGCGTCCACCCTGACCTCTCATCGGACGGCCATTTCCATCACCCTGACGTGCCGGACGACCTTCACCCTGTGGTCTGGCCGGACGATTTCCGTCACGATTCGGACGACCCTGTCCATTATTTCCATTGCGATCAGAAAATCTTTTTTCTCCGCCACGGAAATCACGGTTTCCTCTGTTATCTCCACCACGATTGTCACGGCCTGAATCTCTTCCGTCACGATTATTCTGGCGGTTCTGTCCTCTGTTATTATTGTAACCGGACTGTTCCTGTCTCTGCGGTCTTGCAGAATTGTTCTGTACCGGTGCTGCCTGTCTGATCTCTGTCGTTTTCTTTGTCTCCGGAGTCTCAGACGGTGCCGCTGCCTGCGGTTTCTTTGGTGCTGCTTCTGCAGCCGGTTTCTGCTGTACCGGTTCAGCCGGTTTTACAGCCTGTGGTTTCTGCTGCGGTCTTGCAGCCGGTTTTTTATCTGATGCCGGACGTTTCGGTCTGTTTTTGCCACCGTCACTTGCATTCTGTGCGTGATATACACGAATAATATTTTTTTTCTTTTTGGGAGCCTCTGTCTTCTCTGCTTCCGGTTTAGTTGTTACCATTTTTTCATCTGTTCTGGAATTATCCACGTTGGTAATCTGCTCCTTTCCCCTTTGTGATAAATGTTCTTTTATTCTGGCAGGTTCATGCTCTCTGCTCTTCGGCACATTGATTCCTCCTTTACGTCAATGACTTCGGATCTTGCTGATTCTGGATCACACTGTTTACATTTACTGTTCCATCTTCTCAAGTTCTTTCAGCATTGCTTTCGCAAAGTTCTCATCCTGTACCGCCAGACTGGCACGAAATTCCTTGCCGCAGAATTTTCCCAGTTCCTCTTTATCCGCGAGGAAATATACCGGTACTTCGTAAAACTCACACATATTACGGAATTTTTTCTTTGTATTTTCGGATGCGTCTGCCGCAACCAGTACCAGAAAACCTTTTCCGCTCTTCACAGATTTCTCTGTGGAGAATTCTCCGCTGGCTATCTTACCTGCTTTTGTGGCAAGCCCCAGCAGTGATAAAACTTTATTGTTGTTTTTCAATATCGTTTAACTCCTTTTTCAGGTCTTCATAGACCTCATCCGGTATTGCGGTCTTCAGTGACCGTTCCAGTCCCCGGGTTTTTACGGCTTTTTCCAGACATTCCTGGGAAAGACATACATACGCACCTCTTCCGTTTTTTCTGCCTGTTGCATCAAGCACGATCTCATTCTCCGGAGTTCTCAGTACACGGATCATTTCTTTCTTACTTTTCATTTCTCTGCAGCCGGTACACTGGCGCAGAGGTGTTTTATTCTTTGTCTTCATAGATTATTCTTCAACAGTAGTTTCTTCTGAAACTTCCTCTGTTTCTTCAGTCTCTGTTTCTTCTGACTCTACAGCACCTTCTTCACTGTACTCCTCTTCGTCGTAGTACTCATCCTCGTCATCATAGTCATACAGTTCTCCAGACTCTCTTGCCTGAGTCTCACTCTTGATATCGATCTTAAATCCGGTCAGACGAGCCGCAAGACGTGCATTCTGTCCTTCTTTACCAATTGCAAGAGACAACTGATAATCCGGAACGACTACCAGTGCAGTCTTTTCATCCGGATCCGCCATAACAGCGATAACCTTTGCCGGACTCAGTGCATTTTCAATCAGGATTGCCGGGTTTTCATCCCAGTTGATGATGTCGATCTTCTCACCACGCAGTTCCTCTACGATGGAATTGACTCTTGCACCGTTCATACCAACGCATGCACCTACCGGATCTACATCCGGATCATTGCTCCATACAGCAATCTTGGTACGGGAACCTGCTTCTCTGGCAATACTCTTGATCTCAACAGTTCCGTCTTTCACTTCGGCAACTTCAGATTCAAACAGACGTTTTACAAGTCCCGGATGTGTTCTGGACAGAAGGATACGAGGTCCTTTCGGTGTATCTTTGACTTCAAGGATATAAACCTTGATTCTTTCTGTAGGCTCAAATTCCTCACCTTTCACCTGCTCATTCTCACTCAAGATACCGTCTGCCTTGCCAAGATTTACACTGACATTTTTGCCCATTACACGCTGTACGATACCTGTGACAACTTCTTTTTCCATTCCATAATACTGATCATAAAGGACTTTACGTTCTTCCTCACGGATTTTCTGAAGAATTACGTTCTTTGCATTCTGCGTTGCAATACGGCCGAATTCTTTAGAATGGATCTCAACTTTGATCATATCTCCCAGTTCTGCATTTGTATTGATTTTCTGTGCATCCACCAGGGAAATTTCCAGTGCCGGATCATCTACGAATTCCTTTACTTCACGTTCTGCGTAAACGCTGAAATCACATGTTTCCGGATTGATCGTCACATGCACATTATCTGCTTTACCAAAATGGTTTTTGCAAGCCTGGATCAGGGACTGCTCAATCGCACCCAGTAATGTATCCTTGCTGATGTTTTTTTCTTTTTCCAGGATATCCAGGGCTTCCATTAACTCTTTGTTCATTTTTGTTATTTCCTCCTATTTTATCAAAGCATATCTGAATCGTATTTAAAACTCAATTGCCAGACGGATCAGGGCAATATCCTTTTTGTCAAATGTGCGTAACTGCCCGTCCTCATCGATCGTCACACTGCTTTCATCATATGCATTTAAAATCCCACAGAATTCTTTCTGCTTTTCGATTGGACGATAGGTCCGGATCTCTACCAGTTTACCCATGCTTCTGGCAAAATCCTTCTCCTTTTTCAGTGGTCTGTCAAGACCCGGCGAACTGATTTCCATGATATAGCTGTCTTCAATAAAATCGTTCTCATCCAGTTTATCACTGAACGCTCTGCTGACTGCCTCACAATCGTTAACAGTAATTCCACCCGGCTTGTCGATATATCCACGAAGATACCAGTTTCCTGCTTCCTTCACATATTCTACATCTACCAGTTCGAATCCCTGGCCCTCAACGATCGGTGCCAGCAATGCTTCTGCTTTCTGTTCATATTCATCCCGTCTGCTCATATTTCCACCTGCCTTTCGCACATCCGGAGCATCTCGCAAAAAGAGTGGACCGAAGTCCACTCTCTTGTTGTCCGTTATCATGTTAACCTCATTCTAGCACCTTACTTCCGGAAAAGCAAGGTTTTTTTTATATCCTCGGCTTTATGCCCTTCGTATCCCGCTTTGCAAGCCGCACTTTATTCAGTGCATATTCTTTATCATGATAGGAAATCGTATATTCCTGATGACCTGCCAGAAGGTATGCATGCTCCAGATAATCATCGTCTGCCAGTTTCATGCCCCGCACACCAAGTGCAGTTTTCTTCATTGTCGAAACTTCTTGTGTCAGGAATCGCAGGAAGCAGCCTCCATGGCTCTGGAGCACAATCTGCTCCATCTCGGAAGCACTGCCAATAAAGATCAGTTCATCTTCATCCGCCAGCTTTGTTGACGCGATCGTTCGTTTAGCCACATCAAATTCCGCACCTTCTACCAGTTTGCACATAGAAGTCTTTGTCACAAACAGCAACCTGTCTGAACGCAGTTGTCCTACCGGTGCCACATAAAGCATGCGTTCCTTGGAACTGTCATAATTACTGAGATTGTCCACCGGTGTTCCCTTGTCGCGGAAACGGCCAAGCGGTATATCAACGGCTTTGATCGTATGCATCTTGCCTGTATCTGTAAATATACAGATCTTGTCTGTATTCATACAGTTGAATACATATTTATTTTCATTATGAACAGCTTCTTTGTTTCGCTCATAAGCATTTTTATCTATAAGCTTCATATAACCAAAGCGATCCATCAGGAAGCAGACTTCCATCTCTTCCATCTTCTTCTCTTCATAGACAGCTTCTTCTGCATTTTCAATCGCTGTACGGCGTTTTCTTCCGTATTCTTTCTTGATGGCGTCCATGTCTTTGATGATCACGGCCGCCATGGAATCATAATTGTCCAGGATATCTTTATAAAGAGCAATGTTTTTCATCGTCTCTTCATGCTCAGCCTGCAGTGCTTCAATTTCCAGACCGATCAGTTTATACAGACGCATATCCAGAATGGCATTTGCCTGACGTTCTGTAAAAAGAAGTTTTGCAGCAGCCTTCTCACTGGCTTTTGACTTGAATTTAATTCCCTCTGTAATTCCTTCTACCAGACATTTCTTGACCTGTTCACGATTCTTACTGCCACGGAGGATCTCAATGATCAGGTCGATCACATCACACGCTTTGATCAGACCTTCCTGAACTTCCTGTTTTTCCAGTTCTTTGTCCAGCAGTGTGTGATATTTACGTGTTGTGATCTCAAACACAAAATCAACGTGATATTCAATAATCTGCTTCAGGCTTAATGTTTCCGGTCTGCCGTCAGCAACTGCCAGCATATTTACGCCAAACGTATCTTCCAGACGCGTTTTCTTATACAGCATATTGGTCAGATTTTCCACATCGGTATCTTTCTTAAGTTCCAGTACGATACGGATGCCTTCCTTGGAAGACTGATTGGAGATATCTACGATATCTGTTGTCTTCTTTGTTTCTATAAGAGATGCCACGTCATTCAGGAACTTGCCAATGTTTGCTCCCAGCATGGTATATGGAATCTCCGTAATGACAAGCTGTTTTCTTCCGCCTTTGAGTTTCTCTACTTCTACTTTTCCACGCAGGCGGATTTTGCCGCTCCCTGTCTCATAGATCTTATGGAGATCATCTTTATTGACCACAATACCTCCGGTCGGAAAATCCGGCCCTTTGATGTATCGCATCAGTCCTTTGACACTGATCGTGTTATCTTTCATATATGCTTTGACAGCATCGATGACTTCCCCTAGATTGTGTGGTGGAATACTGGTTGCCATGCCGACCGCAATACCATCTGCACCATTTACCAGAATGTTCGGGATGCGCACCGGAAGTACCGATGGTTCTTTTTCCGTCTCATCGAAGTTCGGAACAAAGTCCACTACATTCTTATCAAGATCACTCAAAAATACATCCTGTGTCAGTTTTTCCAGCCGTGCCTCTGTATAACGCATGGCAGCTGCGCCGTCACCCTCGATTGAACCGAAGTTACCATGTCCGTCTACAAGTGTTCTGCCTTTTTTGAAATCCTGTGTCATAACAACAAGTGCGTCATAAATGGAACTGTCACCATGTGGATGATATTTACCCATGGTATCACCGACAATACGTGCACATTTACGATACGGACGGTCATAGCGGATTCCCAGTTCATACATATCATACAACGTTCTTCTCTGTACCGGTTTCAGACCGTCACGCACATCCGGAAGAGCACGGGAAATGATAACACTCATTGCATAATCGATGTATGATTTCTGCATAATTTCCGAATAATCGGTACGAATTACATTTTCCTGTTTTGTTTCCATATCTTATCCCACCTTATACATCAAGTTCTGCATCGGCTGCATGCTCGTAAATAAATGCCTTACGCGGCGGAACTTCACTACCCATCAGAACTTCTGTCACATTGGATGCAAGACGTGCATCTTCTATCTCTACGCGTTTCATTCTTCGAGTCTCAGGATTCAACGTGGTCTCCCACAGCTGTTCTGCATCCATCTCTCCAAGACCTTTGTATCTCTGCAAAGTAAAGCTTCCCGGTTTATGTGTCTTACGATATTTTTCAAGTGCTTTATCATCATACAGATATTCTTCCGGTCCCTTTTTCGGCATTGCCTTATAGAGTGGCGGCATCGCAATATATACATGGCCTTCATAGATCAGTTCCGGCATAAAACGATAGAACAATGTCAGAAGCAGTGTGGAAATATGCGCACCGTCAACATCGGCATCCGCCATGATCACGATCTTGTCATAGCGAAGTTTGCTTATATCGAAATCATTTCCATATCCTTCAGAAAATCCGCATCCAAATGCATTGATCATAGTCTTGATCTCCGCATTGGCAAGCACTTTGTCAATGGTTGCTTTTTCAACATTCAGAATCTTGCCCCTGATTGGAAGGATTGCCTGATAATTACGGTTACGGGCTGTTTTTGCAGAACCGCCTGCGGAATCTCCCTCTACGATAAAGATCTCACACTGTGACGGATCCTTTTTCTCGCAGTTGGCAAGTTTTCCATTGGAATCAAATGAATATTTCTGTTTTGTAAGAAGATTCGTTTTGGCACGTTCCTCTGTCTTACGGATCTTCGCTGCCTTTTCCGCACAGGAAAGAATCGTTTTCAATGTTTCAAGATTACGGTCAAAATACAGGACCAGTTGCTCTCCCAGTACTTTTCCTGTTGCCTTGGCTGCATCCTGATTATCCAGCTTTGTCTTTGTCTGACCCTCAAAGCGAGGTGCCGGATGCTTGATTGATACGACTGCCGTCATTCCATTACGGATATCCGCACCGGTAAAATTCGGATCTTTATCTTTGAGAATACCGATCTCTCTGGCATACGTGTTCATAACTGTTGTAAATGTTGTCTTAAATCCGGTCAGGTGTGTACCACCTTCTGCATTGTAGATATTATTACAGAATCCAAGAACATTCTCACGGAATTCATTTGTATACTGAAAAGCAACTTCCACCTGAATCCCATCTGCTTCTCCTTTGAGATAAACAGGTTCATGAAGCGCCTCTGTACTGTGATTCATGTCACGGATATAGCCCACAATACCCTCCGGCTCATGGTACTCTTCTTTGACCGGCTCTGTTCCACGCAGATCTTCAAAAATGATCGTCAGCTCCGGATTCAGATAAGCAGTCTCATGAAGACGGCTCTTAACATCTGTAGCAGAAAAACGTGTTTTCTCAAAGATTTCCGGATCCGGCAGGAAATTGATGCAGGTTCCGGTCTCTTTTGTCCTGCCAAGTTTCGGAAGAAGTCCGTTCTCCAGTTCGATCGTAGGAATTCCACGTT
Source organism: Blautia sp. 210820-DFI.6.14 (assembly GCF_020558815.1). NCBI lineage: Bacteria > Bacillati > Bacillota > Clostridia > Lachnospirales > Lachnospiraceae > Blautia > Blautia sp. 210820-DFI.6.14. Next base: position 19,561 of record NZ_JAJCKS010000016.1, on the reverse strand, counting down.
CATAGTGGTCATGATGTACATATCCATCACGGCTTACCTTGATATCCAGATAAGTAGAAAGTGCATTCACAACGGAAGATCCGACTCCATGGAGCCCACCGCTTGTTTTATAAGCAGAATTGTCAAATTTACCACCTGCATGAAGTGTCGTAAATACCAGACGTTCCGCAGACATCCCTTTCTCATGCATATCCACCGGAATTCCCCGGCCATTATCTGTTACGGTACAGGAACCATCTTTTTCCAGCACCACATGGATCTGACTGCAGTATCCTGCCAGATGCTCATCCACTGCGTTATCAACAATCTCATAAATCAGATGATTCAGTCCTTTTCGAGAGACACTTCCGATATACATACCAGGACGTTTGCGGACTGCTTCCAGTCCTTCCAGAACAGATATGCTCCCCGCATCATAAGTTTCCTTTTTTGCCATGGCTCTTTTCCTTTCTTTCATATTTCCATCTTCAAACATTTGTTCTATATCATACATGATTTGTCCGTAAAAAGTCAAATACTATTCTTTTATGATTTTCGGGCAAAAAAATAACCCGAACCAACCGTTCGAGTCATCTTATTGTATATTTAGAGCAGCCAGTACGGGAATCGAACCCGTGTTTTCGCCGTGAGAGGGCGACGTCTTAACCCCTTGACCAACTGGCCTTGCGTCAACCGACTTGCTTAGTATATATCAGCTTATCGGAAAATGCAAGCCTTTTTTTAATTTTTTTTAAAAATTTCAAAAAAGCAGTTTTTTCGCTTATTTTAGCCCAGGTCTATCTTGAGATCACCCGGCTTGATAATTCCTCTGGCACGAAAAATCTTGCCGATCACCCATGTGATCAGAAGCGGAAGTACAAAGCAGATCAAAATCATGCCAATCCACTCAAACGCTCCTGTCTGGTATCCTTCCGGCATCTGTGTCCATCCGGTAACAACCCCGATTGGTCCTACCAGTCCGGAAGTACCCATTCCGGAAGAAATTGCCGGTCCGTTGTTTCTCATATGGAACACGCAGGTGGCAATCGGCCCTGTAATCGCAGAAGTAATCACCGGTGGCAGCCACAGGACAGGTTTCTTCATAAGATTCGGAACCTGGAGCATGGAAGTTCCAAGTCCCTGTGCCACAAATCCGCCAACTCCATTATCCGGAAAGCTTAGGATTGCAAAGCCAAGCATATGCGCACAACATCCTGCTGTCGCAGCTCCACCTGCAAGTGCCAGACCATTCCAGACTTCCATTGTCACACTGCCGTCAGCAAGTCCTGCAAGCACTGCTCCTCCACTGATTCCTACCGCAGCGCAGATTGCCGCTGAGCTGATTGGAAGTGTCAGCACGATTCCAACGACCACAGAGATGATCATTCCCATCCAGAACGGACGAAGATCTGTTGCCCATCCGATAAATGCTCCAAGTGCATCACAGATATTTTTGCAGACCGGTGCAAGAAGCATCGCAAGAACCACTCCAACAATCACAGTCACTGCCGGTGTCACTATGATATCTATTTTTGTTTCCTTAGATACCAGTTTACCGATCTCACATGTGATCACTGCGACAAAAAACACCGCCAACGGACCACCGGAACCACCAATTGCATTACAGGCAGCTCCGACCGCACACAGCGAATACATAACCAATGGTGGTGCCTGAAGTGCATGCCCAATTGCAAGTGCCATTGCCGCACCGGTCACGCTGGTCGCATAACCGCCAATCTCCAACAGCTTTTCTGACACAAAACTTCCCGGACACACATTCTGTCCGATCGTATTTATGATCGTACCGATCAGAAGTGACGCAAAAAGGCCCAATGCCATAGAGCCCATTGCATCAATGCCATACCTTTTGAAGGATATGATCACGTTCTTTCTTTTCAGAAAGCTTTCTTTTTCGTTATTCATTTTTTCTCTTTCCTCTCATTCATTTCTGATTCGAAAATCATTCTTCCGGATCAGCCACAGGTTCTGCCGGGATAAATACACGAGCATGTTTTTTCTCTTCATGCTTCTGTTTTTTGGCTTTTGCCTGTGCTTCCTTACAGAATTCCATCTGGGAATTCACAATAACCTTTCCTCTCTTGTCCTGTTTTTCATAAGTGCCGTCCGGCTGCAGAATATGCGCCTTTACATTATCACGGAATTCCAGATCCAGTACATGCAGGATTTCTTTCTTAATACGTTCATCTTCCACCGGAAATACAATTTCCACACGGCGGTCAAGATTTCGTGGCATCCAGTCAGCGCTTCCCATATAGATTTCATCAATTCCATTATTTTTGAAATAGAAAATACGGCTGTGTTCCAGAAATTCTCCAACGATCGAACGCACGTGGATATTTTCACTGATACCTGGTATACCGGTTCTCAGGCAGCAGATACCCCGAACAAGCAGATTGATCTGTACTCCACAGGAAGATGCATAATAGAGTGCCGCAATGATTGCAGGATCACACAGAGAATTCATCTTCGCCGTGATCTCCGCTGGTTTACCCTGTTTTACATGTTCTGCTTCCCGTTCAATCAGCTGCAGAAAACGGTTTTTCATCCAGATTGGTGCAACGATCAGACGATTCCATTTCTTCGGCTCCGAATATCCGGAAAGCATATTAAATACAGCCGTCGCATCTTCTCCAAAACGTTCATCACAGGTAAAAATACCACAGTCTGTATATAGTTTTGCTGTAGAATCATTATAGTTACCGGTTGCCAGATGTACATATCTTCGGATTCCTGTCTCTTCTCTGCGTACCACCAGTGTGATCTTACTGTGCGTCTTTAAGCCAACCAGTCCATAAATAACATGGCATCCTGCCTTTTCCAGCATTTTGGCCCAGACAATATTATTCTCTTCGTCAAATCTTGCTTTCAGTTCCACCAGAACAGAAACCTGTTTGCCATTTTCCGCCGCCAGCGCCAACGCTGCAATGATCGGAGAATGTCCACTAACTCGATACAGAGTCTGTTTGATTGCAAGTACACCCGGATCTTTTGCTGCCTGCCGTACAAAATCTACAACCGGATCAAAGCTCATATATGGATGATGCAAAAATACATCTCCTTCTCGGATCACCTGAAAAATATCTTTATCATTCTGAAATTCCGGAACCGGAGCCGGTGTATATTTCGGACTCTTGTATTCATCAAAGCCCTCCATTCCGTAAACCTTCATCAGCATAGTCAAATCCAGCGGACCCGGAATATTATAAATGTCTGTATCCTTAATCTCAAACTCTTCTTTAAGAATACCCAGAAGACGTTTATCCATCTTTTCTTCCGCTTCCAGGCGAATCACTTCACCCCACTGACGCTTTTTCAGCTGTTTCTGGATCTCAACCAGCAGATCTTCTGCTTCATCCTCGTCAATCGTCAGATCTGCATTTCTCATAATTCTGTATGGATGCGCACAGACTACATCATTACTCAGAAACAGCTTACCAATATTGCGCTCAATGATCTCTTCCAGAAGGATCACGGTTCTCTCACCGTTCTTTTCAGAAGGGATCTCTACGATTCTCGGCAGCACAGACGGTACCTGGACTGTTGCAAATTCCAGTTCTTTGGCATGCTTTTTGTTACTTTTCTTGGCGATCAGCGCACCGATATTCAATGTCTTGTTGCGGATCAGTGGGAATGGTCTGGAAGAATCCATTGCCATCGGTGTCAGCACAGGATATACGTTATCTTCAAAATAGCGATCCACGAATTCTGCCTGTTTCACTGTCAGGTCTTCATGTTCTGCTACAAGATGAAGGCCCACTTTTTCCAGTGCCGGAAGTACAGAACGGTTAAACGTGCTGTATTGCACACGTACAAGCTCATGTGTCTGGCTGCTGATTTCCTTCAGCTGTTCCTCCGAAGACATGCCTGCAATGTCTTTTTTCTTATAGCCTGCATGTACCTGATCTTTCAGTGATGCCACACGCACCATAAAGAATTCATCCAGATTGGAAGATGTAATGCTTAAAAATTTCAGCCGTTCAAATAATGGCAGACTTTTATCACGTGCTTCACTCAGAACACGCTCATCAAATTTCAGCCAGCTCAGTTCACGGTTCACATAGTATTCCGGTTTTTCATATCTGCTAAGATCCATATTTATCCTCCTCCGCTTACGCTCTGCGTTTCCGTTTTAAAACAAGGCGAATTCCAAAGACTTCTTCAAAGAACTTCACTTTATCACGAAGCAAACCAAGCTCCAGTGAAATATCACGGCTGGAATCTATGATCATCTGCAGTTCTCTGTCCTTCAGTACCACTCTCAACGATTCCACCTTCTGATAATGGCTGCGGTCCATGGCATTTGCAAGACGAAGGATCGCAGTCAGTTTCGCAACCAAAAGGTATCTTTCCCGGTCAATTTCCGGCCCGTCATCATAATTTCCATAATAGACAAACTCTGTCGTGTTGTATCTTACCGCACTGGCAATGACTTTACGTTCTTCCGTTGAAAGTCCAATGATCTCGGTTGCCATAATGATCCGATACGAACATTCAGCAACATCTGCCATACTGATGTATTTTCCACAGTCATGAAGCTGTACCGCAATCTGCAGAAGCAGCCGTTCTCTTGCGCCCATACCATGAACTTTTTTCATACTGTCAAAAATTGTAAGCGCAATATCTGTCGTTCCTTTAATATGGTCTTTACCAGTAGAATATCTTTTTGCAATATTTTTGGATGCTACCAGAATGTCATTTTCAAAATTATGCACACTCTTGATAAATTTCTTCTTTTCACCGTAATCATATGCAATTCCATCCAGAAGGGATACACCTGGAACCCACACAGACTCTGCCTGAAAGATTTCCAGAAAATTCTTGCAGATGACCATCGTCGGAATTACCAATGATGCATATTCCGGATCAATATCCATCTCCTGGGCAAGTGCCTGTTCTGTCTTGTAGATTGTCTTTTCGTAGCGTTTGGTAAATTCATCGCTGGTTATGATATGATCTCCCAGCTCTTCACGAAAAATAGTATCTGTCAGGAAATCCCCCATCAGGATCACATTTTTGATATCACGGTCTTTCAGATACAGTCTCTGAAATGCAGTCAGATCATTTCGGATAAATTCCTTGATCAACTGGTCATAATGCGTTGTTGTTTTTTCCAGTTCCTTCAGTCTTTCACGAATACGCATGCTTCCCATCTTAAAGCTCTGCGTTGTTACCAGCGCATCTTTATCAAACAGTGAAACCTGCAGATTACCACCGCCAACATCCAGAATTGCTGTTCCTTTCTGAATGATCTTCTTGAAGCCGGATTCAATAGCAGCTATGGATTTATACCCCAGAAAATGCTGTTCCGCATTACTCAGAATCTCAATCCGGATACCGGTCCGCTGATAGATCTGCTCCTGAACGATCACCGGATTTACGATTTCACGAAAAGCACTTGTGGCACACGCACGATACTCGGATACTCCAAATTCCTGCATCATGTTGCTGAAATCTTTCAGAATGACACATATGTCATCTACCATCTCCGGCTCCAGCCGTCCTCTTGAATATGCACCTTTTCCAATTTCCAAGCGATATCTTACATCATTCAGCTCTCGAAATCCGATTTTCTTTGAAAATTCAAAGATTTTCATGCTGATCTCATATGAGCCAATATCAATCGCAGCAAAAGTTGTTACTGCCATACCCCCAGCTCCTTCCCGTTTGTATTATGCGTTGTTATTACGCTTCCTGTGTTTCTTCCTTTCCAAGAAGATGATCAATAAACTGCTGTGCAGTACGTCCTGTAAGCCCACCATGAGAAATTTCCCATTTGCCAGCCTCCAGAAGAAGCTCATCCTCCGGCATTGTAATTCCGTTACGCTGTGCCAGCGTCTTAACGATAGTATGGAATTCTTTTCTGTCTGGTGCGCCGAAATAGATACGTACTCCGAAACGATATACAAGAGAAAGTTTCTCCTGTACGGTATCAGAGGAATGAATATCATCATCTGCTCCGACTTCCAGTTTATCTCCGGCTCTTTCTCTTACCAGATGGCGACGGTTGCTTGTTGCATAGATCAGGATATTTTCCGGTTTACGTTCCAGTCCGCCTTCGATAACAGCCTTCAGATATTTATATTCTATTTCGAACTCTTCAAAAGAAAGATCGTCCATATAAATGATAAATTTATAATTACGGTCTTTGATCTGTGCGATGATCTGGTTCAGATCTACAAACTGATGTTTATACACTTCTATGATTCGCAGGCCTTCATCATAATATTTATTCAAAATCCCCTTAATACTGGAAGATTTACCGGTTCCCGCATCTCCAAAGAGCAGACAGTTGTTCGCCTTTCTGCCTCTGACAAAGGCTTCTGTATTCTCAACCAGTTTCTGTTTTGGAATCTCATATCCAACCAGATCCTCCAGCTGTACATGTGCAATTCTCGTTACCGGTACGATCACTGCTCTGCCGTTCTGGTCATGATCAATACGGAAAGCCTTGTGAAGTCCGAGCTTACCTACACCAAAATCCTTGTAAAACTGTACCATGTCCGCCATAAATTCATTGGTGTCTTTGGCTACTGCCAGCGTCTTACTCATATCACAGATTCTGTCACGGATACGTTTGTTGAACATTTTTCCCGTATCCTGCGGTGCCTCATAATTACAGAGAATGCTGCAGCAGGAAGTATGGAATAATTTATCCAGTACTGTCAGGTCAAAATCATACAGTTCTTTAAAAATTGCGAAATCATGAAGTGCCAGCTGATTGATGCTTCCCTCGATCGCACCGCGGATCTCGCTTGCCATACTGAATGCATTCTCATGATTTACAAGAAGCAGTGTCAGATAGTCATGCCACAGGTTTCCTGTAAATCCATAAGATCCTGCAATTTCGATCAATCCATTTACACATTCATAAAACTCTTCTTCCATTTCGCTTGCATTGACTGCTGATCTCTCACTTGCATCCATCAGTGCAGTCATTTTATCTAAAATATCTCCGTGCTCAAAACCTCTGTAAAGCACACATTCTTTTACTCTCGTCATCTTACTGTTCCTCCTGCTGTCCATAATTGCCAAGCACTCTCATCCGATTGGCTTCCGCTTCTAATCCTCGCAGGGCATTTTTAACTGCCGGTTCTTCCAGATTTCCTTCAAAATCCACAAAAAATCTGTATTCCCACTTTTTACCTGTGATTGGGCGAGATTCAATTTTTGTCATACTCAGTCCATTGTAAATAAAATGAGAAAGCATATTATACAAAGTTCCGCTTTCGTGTGGAAGTTCGAAACAAACACTTACCTTAGCCGCACTTTTCTCATAGACCGGATGCGCACTGACAATGATAAATCTGGTCACGTTCTGGTCATTGTAGCAGATATTCTCTGCCATTACAGAAAGTCCGTAAAGCTCTCCTGCCGCCCGGCTCGCAATTGCTGCCTGTGACCGATTCATCTCTTCATGAACTTTTTTGGCAGCTCCCGCGGTGTTCTCCGTCTTTACGATTTTCCAGTCCGGATGGCTTTCCAGATATTTTTTACACTGTGCCAACGCCTGTGGGTGAGAATAGACTGTTTTAATCTCATCCAGAGAAGTCTCCGGAATTCCAAGCAGAACATGCTCCACTTTCACGCCCTGTTCCCCGACGATATACAACTGATATTCCGTCAGAAGATCGTAAATATCCGTCACAATACCCTCTGTAGAGTTTTCGATCGGCAGTACTGCATAATCTGCTTTTCCCGATGCAACTTCTTCCATAGCATCTCGGAATGTTTTTACATGGTAACTATTGACCGCATCAGAAAAATACGCACGCATGGCAGCATAACTGTAAGCACCTTCTACTCCCTGAAAAACAACATTCACCCCTGTCATAGGAAGTGCATCTACCATCTTATAATCTTTTGTATCGTTTTCAACTCCATTTTTGGTCAGTAACTGATACTGTCTCTTTCTGCTGATCGCCATGATCTGCTGAAAAAGCTCCTGTGCCCCAAGTTCATTGAATTCCCCATGAGCAGATTCTTTCAGGACTTCTATTTTGTCCTGCTCGCGTTTTGGATCCAGAACCTTTTTTCCTGTATGTATCTTGTATTCTGCAACATCTTCGCAGACTTTCATTCTTTTTTCAAAAAGTCGCAAGATTTCTTTGTCTATCACATCAATTTCCTTACGACATTCCAGTAAATCTGTCATGAATTCTTTTCCTCCTGAGTTTTGACAATTGTTGTAATTTCCCCGATAAAAGACAGGGACCCAAAAGAAAGGATGACATCCTCCCGTCCTGCCATTGCAAATATTTTATCTACCGCATCCGGAATGCTGTCCGCGGCCTGCACGTGCGGATTACATTTTTTTACTTCTTCCGCAAGTTCCTGCGCCGGCAGGGCACGTGGATTATCCGGTGTCTCAATCGTAATGATCTGCTCTGCATAGGGGCAGAGTTTCCGAATAATATAAGGATAATCCTTATCACGAAAAACTCCCATGATAAAGAACAGTTTGCGTCCTTTAAAATACTTCCGCACAGAATCCTCCAACATATCTGCCGCAGCCGGATTATGTGCTCCGTCCACAATAAACAAAGGCTCTCTGTGAATGATTGTCAGACGTCCATTCCATTTCGTATCCTTCAGACCTTTTTTTCGCTGTTCAACTGTTGTCGGATATCCGACTCGTCCCAACACCTCAAGTGCCTCCAGTGCAAGTGCTGCATTCTCCGTCTGATAAGATCCTGCCAGTGCCAACTCATAGTTTTCTCCCCGGTACTCCAGCGTCTGTCCCGCAAAATCTTCTTTCACTGCTTTTGCTTCATGCAGGTCTGCCTCTGTCAGATCTGCACCGTTTTCACGGCACACTCGCTCTATTACAGCCATAGTCTCCGGCTGTTGGCCGACCGTTACAACACTGCATCCAGGTTTGATGATTCCTGCCTTCTTTTCTGCAATTTCAGAAAGCGTGTTTCCAAGAAATGCCTGATGATCCATACTGATCGGAACGAGCACTGCAAGAACTGTATTTCGAATGATGTTTGTTGCATCCAGATTTCCACCCATTCCAACTTCCAGAATTACCAGATCACATTTTTCTTCGGCAAAAAATAAAAAAGCCACCGCCGTTTCTATTTCAAATGGGGTGGGATGTGCAAGACCTTCTGTAGTCATTTCTTTAATTGCTGCAGCAACCCTGGTCACATATCCCGCAAATTGTTCTCTGCTCACCGCACTGCCGGCCACTTCCATCTTCTCACGATAAGAATATACGGATGGGGAAATATATCTTCCGACACGATATCCAGCTTCCGAAAGTGTAGTATACAGATAAGCAATTACGGATCCCTTGCCATTGGTTCCTGCTACGTGAACATATTTTAACTGATCCTGGGGATTTCCCAGTCGTTTCATCAGCTCTTTTATATTTGTAAGATCCAGAGCACCGCCCGCATAACGGTCCGCGTCTTTTACATATGCTCTGCTTTGTTGATAGTCCATTTGCTATGTCTCCTGTGTTTCATAAATAATTGTGTATTTATACAAATATAGCATTTACGTATGTTTTTTTCAAGACTGGGAGATACTTATTTACGTATTCTTAACACGTTTTTATCAGGAATCAGGAGTAGCTGCCATGAATCAGAATATCTCAAATTTTTTACTGTGCGGTTCTGCCGGATGGTGCATGGAGATTTTCTGGACCGGTCTTCATTCACTTTTTACCGGTCAGAAGACTCTTACAGGAAAGACTTCTCTTTTGATGTTTCCCATCTACGGCTGTGCCGCTGTTATTGCTCCACTGTCCGTAAAATTATCTTCCTTCCCATTCTTTTACCGTGGAATCCTGTATACTGCCGGATTCTATCTTGTGGAATTCATCAGTGGAAGCTTCCTGAAGCAGTTCGGAATGTGTCCCTGGGATTACAGCGGTGTACCATTGCAATGTCATGGTGTCATCCGTCTGGACTATGCGCCACTGTGGTTTACTGCCGGACTGATTTTCGAAAAAATTCTGACCGTCCATCGCTGATATTTTATTATGAATATGGCAAAATCATCTTGAAAAATCAATTCTACTAGTATATGATTGTGCAAGAGAGAATTTTCGTAACTATTCACAGTACTACGAATTTTCCGTACCACAAGTCAATAAGGGAGGTTTCACATGAGACATTTAATGAGCCCGCTGGATCTTTCTAAAGAAGAGCTTGATGATCTTCTTACTCTGGCCAGCGACATTGAAAAAAATCCAAAAAAATACGCGCATGTCTGCGATGATAAGCGACTTGCCACCTGTTTTTACGAACCAAGTACACGTACACGTTTAAGTTTTGAAGCAGCCATGATGAATCTTGGCGGCAAGGTTTTAGGTTTCTCTTCAGCCGGTTCCAGTTCCGCTGCCAAAGGCGAAAGTGTTGCCGATACAATTCGTGTTGTTTCCTGTTATGCTGATATCTGTGCTATGCGTCATCCAAAAGAAGGTGCTCCGCTCGTAGCTTCTATGGCTTCTTCTATTCCTGTTATCAACGCCGGTGACGGTGGTCATCAGCATCCTACTCAGACCCTCACTGATCTTCTTACTATTCGTTCCCTTAAAGGAAGACTTGACAATCTTACGATCGGTCTGTGCGGCGATCTGAAATTCGGACGTACCGTTCATTCTCTGATTGAAGCTCTGGTACTCCGTTATTCCAATGTAAAATTTGTTCTGATCTCACCGGAAGAGCTTCGTGTACCAAGCTACATCCGCGAAGATATCCTTGAGAAAAACAATGTAGAATTTGAAGAAGTAGAACGTCTGGAGGATGCTCTTCCAAAACTTGACATCCTCTACATGACTCGTGTACAGAAAGAACGTTTCTTCAACGAAGAAGACTATGTCCGTATGAAAGATTTCTACATACTTGACAAACAGAAAATGGAACTTGCTCCAAAGGACATGTATATTCTTCATCCGCTTCCTCGTGTAAACGAAATTGCTGTTGAAGTTGACGATGATCCTCGTGCAGCATATTTTAAACAGGCTCAGTACGGTGTATATGTCCGTATGGCACTGATTCTCAGACTACTGGAGGTAGAAGTATAATGTTAAATGTTGGAGCACTTCACGAAGGTTTCGTACTCGACCACATCAAAGCAGGCAAAGCCATGACCATCTATCATGACCTGAAGCTTGATAAGCTGGACTGCACCGTTGCGATTATCAAAAATGCCAAAAGTAATAAAATGGGCGTTAAAGATATCATCAAAGTAGAATGCCCTATTGAAAACCTCGATCTGGATATCCTTGGTTTTATCGATCACAACATCACAGTCAACATTATCAAAGATGAAAAAATTGTTGAAAAAAGGATTCTGAAACTTCCAAAACAGATCACAAACGTTATCAAATGCAAAAACCCTCGTTGCATTACTTCCATTGAGCAGGGGCTCGATCAGGTATTTATCCTTGCTGACCCGGAAAAAGAAGTTTACAGATGTAAATACTGTGAAGAGAAATACAGAGGAAAACGTAATAAATAAATTACATAAAAAAAGAAACGTCCGCAAAGACGTTTCTTTTTTTATGCAAGCAGACCGATAAGCCGGGTTATGTCGTTGAGTGATCATCTGTCTAGGCCAGCCGTTGCCAGCTGGCTCAAGCGACCCACCTGAAAGCACGACGGGCAGCCGTATTGCTTTCGTTTCGGTCTTGCTTCGAATGGAGTTTACATGTGCCCGTTCTGTTACCACAACGGCGGTAGTCTCTTACACTGCCTTTCCACCCTTACCTTCCATAAAGAAGGCGGTTTATTTCTGTTGCACTGGTCTGGGAGTCACCTCCACCGGACGTTATCCGGCATCCTGCCCTTTGAAGCCCGGACTTTCCTCGTCTGCACCCTTTCGTCTGTACAGCCGCGATCACCTGACCTGCTTGCACGAGTGTTATTCTAACACGAATATATTTTTAAGTAAAGAAAAAAATCATCAAGATTTCTATACATCAAAACAACTTCCGCCGACGAATTCCCTTAACAGTGAATTATGTGGAATATCCTCACTTGGAACAGAAATGAAATAATCCAGAAATTTCAAAAGGCGTTTTGCCTCCAGATACTCCGGTTCGCTCTTATCAATGCCAAATAACAGTGGCTCTGCATATACTTTAAGGCATGCCAGCTCATACACAAGTGCTGAATTAAACATGACATCTGCCTGCTCCTGATATGGAAAGATGTTCGCTCCTTCTCCACGACGTACAGACGGCCATCTGGCAATCGTATCTTTTGCCGAAGTTCCTCTGGTTCTTGCATCACGTACAATCCGTCGGAGCAGCCTGCCGTCCGTAGTCGGAATGCGGTTATGTTCATCAATATTCAGCTGAGTCAGTGCGCTGATATAGATCTTGAATTTACTTTCTGCCGGAAGTGCATAGCTCAGTTTATCATTCAGACCATGAATTCCCTCTATAACCAACACATCCTCCGGACCAAGCTGGAGAAAATCGCCTTTATACTCTCTGTGTCCTGTCTTAAAATTAAACACTGGCAATTCAATACGTTCTCCACGCAAAAGAGCAAGCATATCTTTGTTGAACTGCTCTACATCAATTGCTTCAAGACATTCATAATTTTTTTCTCCATATTCATCCAGCGGAGTCTCTTCTCTGTTCTTGAAATAATTATCAACTCCGATCGGATGCGGCTTCATTCCGTGCGCCAGAAGCTGAATAGACAAACGATGCGAAAAAGAAGTCTTTCCCGATGAAGACGGTCCCGCGATCATAATAAACTTCTTATTGCCTTCCAAGACAATTCTCTGTGCAATATCAGAAATCTTGGCTTCCTGAAGTGCCTCCTGAACCAGAAGAATATTGCTGATACCTTCTTTTGTAATGTGATCATTCAGATCTCCGACATAAGAGATATCCATCTTCTCTGCCCACTCCTGAGATTCTTTCTGCACCTGAAAGATTTTTCCTTCCGGGCGAAACGCTGAAATCACAGACGGATTTTTTCTTGTTGGAAGTTCCAGAACAAAACCTTCATCATAAAGTTTCAGATCAAAGTATTTTACATACCCTGCATGATCTGCCATATAACCATAAAAATAATCTTCATAGTAACCAATATTATAAATATTCACCTTGGATACCCGACGGAAACGAAACAGTTTTTCTTTGTCATACATTCTATGATGATGAAAAAGTGAAACTGCATCATCTGTATTTACAGAACGTTTTCCAATCGGTGTACACATATCTGCCAGTTCCTGCATCCGTGTTTTTACATTGTCAAGGAAATGCTGATCAAGAACTGCTTTGCCGGCCATGGTAAAATAATAGCCATTTCCGACGGAATAGTGGATCATGACTTTTTCTATATTTTCTTTTCCTGCCACATCATAGATTGCTCTCAGCAGTACCAGACAAACCGTTCTTTTATAGGTTTCGAATCCTATATGATCTTTTGTCGTTACAAATTCCAGTGTACAGTCACCTTTCAGTTTCTTCTGGAGTTCACGTAATTTTCCATCTGCCATTACCAGAATGACAGGCGCTTCTGCCACTTCTTCCTGATACTCATCCACGATTTCTCTGTATGTCGTACCAATTGCATATTCGTGCTCTTTCCCGTCAATCGTAACTTTAACCATTTCCTGATTCATAAAACAGCCCTCCTGTTACTATCCTGCTACAGTATCATATATGGACTTTTCATTTTCGCACATGTTATCTGAAGTGATGGATATTTTTCTTCCAGAATTTTACGCATTGCCTTCATAAAGATATATTCCGTACCATAATGTCCGGCATCTATGATCGGAAGTCCACTGGCAACAGCATCAATTCCCGTATGATGATCAATATCACCCGTCACATAGACATCCGCTCCTTTGGCAAGAACATCCGAAATCATGCTTTTGCCGCTTCCGGTGCAGATGGCAGCTTTTTCTACCATTGTATCCGGATCTCCGTAAATCCTGACATCATTCAGCGCCAGCGCCTCTTTTACAAATTCTCCGCATTCTTTCAGAGTCATCTTATACGGGAGGCAGCCAACCCGTCCAAATCCCTCTTCACCCTGCTCTGTATGAGCAGTTACCGAGAGGACTTCTCTGTCTGTAAGTTTCAGATAGTCTGCACTGAGTTCTGCCATACCAAGCACGTCGTAATTGGTATGCATCGCATAATACTGAATCCTGTTTCTGATCAGTTTCAGAATTCTGCGCCCTGTAAAAGAATGATTATTTATTTTTTTCTGTCCTTCAAAGATCATCGGATGATGCGTAATGATCATGTCTGCACCTGCAGAAATTGCTTCATCCAGCGTTTTCTCCGTAAGATCCAGTGCCAAAAGCACATGATGCACCTCCGCTTCATCATCACCGACCAGAAGGCCTACATTGTCCCAGTGTTCTGCCATGTCAGCCGGATAACGACCATCAAGCCAGTTTGTCAGTTCCTTTACCTTCATATCTCTGTAAAGCAGCCAAAATCAACCGCTTTTCCTCCTCTACTTCATCCAGGCGTTTCTTTGCGCCCTCTCCTGCTGCATTTTTCAATTGTCCGGAAATTTCTTCTCTGATTCGCAGTTCGCGTTGCAGATACTTATAAAGAACCGGATGCAGACGCTCCAACAGCAGTTTTCCAAACATTTCCTCTTCTCTCGTCCAGATTTCTCCTGGTGTTCTGCCCGAAACTGCTTTCATCATCGGATAATATTTCCCATCTTCCAGAATCATTTCTTCCTGAATAATACAGAATCCATGTTCCATAAGGAAATGACGAAAATGAGGAATATCCGACTGCGGTTGAAGAATCAGTTCCCGAAAGCCCGGCAATGCAGCCTTACCTTCTGTAAGGATTTTCTCCATCAAAGGGCCGCCCATCCCGGCAATAACCAATGTATCACCTTCTCCGGTGCGGACGCCCTGCAGTCCGTCACAGAGTCTCGCCTCTATGTATTTGCTCATCCCATACTCTGCAATATGTTCCTGTGCCCTGGCCAGCGGTCCTTTTCCTACATCGGTCGCGATCGCACCCGGAATCTTATGATTCAGCATAAGGTATACCGGCAGATATCCATGATCACATCCCACATCTACCAGCCGGTTTCCCTCCGTCACCATGTCTGCAATAGCTTTGAGGCGTCTGGACAGCTGTACATGATTCCCTGCCATTAATCCAGATAATCCTTCAGCTTGCGGCTGCGGCTCGGATGGCGGAGTTTACGAAGTGCCTTTGCTTCGATCTGACGAATACGCTCTCTCGTAACGTTGAATTCTTTACCAACTTCTTCCAGTGTACGTGCACGTCCGTCATCCAGGCCAAAACGAAGGCGAAGTACCTTCTGTTCTCTTTCTGTCAGTGTTCCCAGTACTTCGATCAGCTGTTCTTTCAGAAGCGTAAATGCAGCTGCATCTGCCGGAACCGGAACATTATCATCCTGAATAAAGTCACCAAGATGGCTATCTTCCTCTTCACCGATCGGAGTTTCCAGTGATACCGGTTCCTGTGAGATCTTAAGGATTTCACGAACACGATCTACCGGCATTTTCATTTCTTCTGCAATTTCTTCCGGAGTAGGTTCGCGTCCTAACTCCTGAAGCAGCTGACGGGAAACTCGAATCAGTTTGTTGATCGTTTCTACCATATGCACCGGAATACGAATGGTACGTGCCTGATCGGCAATCGCACGTGTAATTGCCTGACGAATCCACCAGGTAGCATACGTACTGAATTTGTATCCTTTACGATAATCAAATTTCTCCACTGCTTTGATCAGGCCAAGATTTCCTTCCTGAATGAGGTCAAGGAACAACATTCCCCTTCCGACATATCTCTTGGCAATGCTTACAACCAAACGAAGATTCGCCTCTGCAAGACGTTTCTTTGCCTCTTCATCACCCTGTTCCATACGTTTTGCCAGTTCAATTTCTTCATCTGCTGTCAGAAGACTTACTTTACCGATCTCTTTCAGGTACATACGAACCGGATCTTCAATGCTGACACCTTCCGGCACAGACAGATCGATCTTATCCAGTTCAATTTCTTCCTCATCATCCATTTTTTCGATGTCTGCATCGTCATCCAGAATCAGCTCTTCATCATTTCCTGAAATACGAAGCACATCAACTCCACTGGCTTCCAGAAAATCCAGAACCTTTTCCATCTGTTCAACTTCCAGAGACTGGTCTTTAAAGAAATCGCTGATTTCCTGATATTCCAGTACATTTTTCTTCTTTTTTGCAAGCTCCAGAAGCTCTACCAGTTTCTCGCTGAATTTGCCCATATTCATTTCCATAGGTGCTCATTCCCTCCATATAGTGTTTATATTTTAACCTTATTCAAAAGAAATATGCAGTTCCCGGCGTTTTCGCCCAAGTTCTTCCAATTCTTTTTTTGCTTTGACTATCTGCTGCAATCCTGCCATATCCGTAGGATCCCAGTTACGGTTCCGTTCCGCAAGGCTTTCGGATTTTATCCTGAGAAGTGTATCTGCAAACGCCTGATCCTGTTCCTGTTGATTTTCCAGATGGATCGTCGCATTAAAAAGTGATGCCACTTCCCGCTGTTCTTCACTGTCTGTAAAACTATTCAGAAGTTTCGCAGGATTAACCTGTCCCTCTTCCCTCTGCTGAAACAGCATCTGCGCCACTTCTCTGTATAATGGGACCACAAAGTCCTCCGGTGTCAGATACTGTGCAACTTTATCAAAAACATTCGGATACGTTACCAGCCAGGTCAGCATCAGTTTCTGTGCCTGCTCTGAAGCGGTCTCTTTTTTCTTTTTATTCTGACTGCCACTCTTTGGCTGTATCCGATTTTCGGCCGGTGTTCCTTTAAGCGCCAGCGTATTCACCCGCTTACGCAGATCTTCTGTGCTGACACCGTATTGTCCCCGATACTTCTTGACAATCGCTTCTATATAAAGATTCCTTTCCAGTTCATCTTTCAGTTCCAGAAGCATTTCTGCACATCGCTCGAAGAAACGATTCTGCCCCTGTGGTTCCTCCATCGGAAACTCGCTTTCTGCAATACTCACACGAAACATAAAGCTGTCGGATGCCTGGTTCAGCCGTTCTTCAAATGCCTCTGCTCCCATGTTTTTGATAAACTCATCCGGGTCTTTGTAGGGTTTCAGATCAACAACTCTTGAATTCACTCCCGCTTCCCGAAGAATCGGAATTCCACGAAGTGCCGCCCGAATGCCAGCCTCATCGCTGTCATACAGAAGCAATACTTCCTGTGTATACCGCTTCAAAAGACTGGCATGGCCTGATGTCAGTGCAGTTCCAAGCGATGCCACCGCATTGGTAAATCCCGCCTGATGCATGGAGATCACATCCATGTATCCCTCACACAGGATCAGATATTTCTTTCTTGTTGTTCTGGCGATATTTAATCCATATAAATTCCGGCTTTTGTCAAAAATCTTCGTCTCCGGTGAGTTCAGATATTTGGGCTTTCCGTCTCCCATAACACGGCCGCCAAAACCGATCACACGATTATTGACATCCATGATCGGAAAAATAACCCTGTTCCAGAACTTATCATACATTCCATGCCGTTCATCCACGTTGAACAGTCCCGATTCACGGAGTCTCTCATCGCTGTATCCTTTGGATTTGAGATATTTATACAGGCCGCTGCCAAACTTGTCCGAATAACCAAGCCCAAACTTCCGCATCGTCTCTTCACTCAGTTGACGCCCTGCGAGGTATTCATGTCCCTGCCTGCCGCCTTCTGTACGGAGCTGATAATAATAATACTGCGCCGCCTGCTTATTGATTTCCAGAAGTTCTGCCTTCTGCTCTGCTTTTTCTCTCACTTCTCTGGAATATTCAATCTTTGGAAGTTCTACTCCCGCTCTGTCCGCAAGATGCTTTAACGCTTCTCCGAACGAATAATTTTCATATTCCATAATAAAATTAAATACATTTCCTCCTGCACCACAGCCAAAGCAATAATACATCTGCTTGCCGGGTGTTACAGAAAAAGAAGGAGTTTTCTCATTATGAAAAGGGCACAGTCCAAAATAGGAACTTCCCTTTCTTGTCAGTTTCACGTATTGCGATACTACATCTACAATATCATTTTTCTGTCGGACTTCCTCAATGATATCGTCCGAATAACGCATACCCATCCTCCTCTGTCATTACTGTTCACTCCGTTCACAGTAATCCTCTATCATTTTATCAGTAAACTTCCCATGCTTTTGGTATATAGATCTTTCGAAACTTTGCCATGGAATACTGGTCTGTCATACCGGCCAGATAATCGCAGACCACTTGTGTCTTCGATTCTCCTTTTTTCATCAGCTGCCGGTATTCTGCTGACATCTCATCTGGATTTTCTATATAATATGTATAAAGCTTTTTCAGCATTTTGATTGCTTTTTTTTCTTCTTTTTTTGCCTCCGGATGATCATAGACATTTTGAAACATGATCTTCCTGAGATCCATCATTGCCTCATAAATCTCCGAAGACATTTCAATATGATTCTTCTCCATGCTGCTCTCTATGATATCATGTACAAATGTATTCAAACGTTCTCTCGTTGTATACCCCAGCAGCATTCGAAGTGTCACCGGTATATCGTCTTCTGTAATAATGCCGGCTCTTTGCGCATCATCCATATCATGATGGATATAAGCAAGCTTATCCGCCAGGCGGACCACCTGTCCTTCCATCGTAGACGGATTTCCACTGATCCGGTGATTCAGGATCCCATCCCTTACTTCCCATGTAAGATTCAGTCCTTCACCATTCTTCTCCAGCACCTGCACTACACGGATGCTTTGTCGATAATGTGCAAAACCTCCCGGATGGATCTCATCCAGTGCCTTCTCCCCGGCATGTCCGAACGGAGTATGCCCCAGGTCATGCCCCAGTGCGATTGCTTCCACCAGATCTTCATTCAGGCGCAATGCCTTCGCAATCGTCCTTGCAATCTGAGATACCTCAAGCGTATGTGTAAGACGGTTTCTGTAATGGTCTCCCTGTGGTGCAAGAAAAACCTGTGTCTTGTCCTTCATTCTCCGAAATGCCTTACAGTGCAAAATTCTGTCCCGGTCTCTCTGATAGACTGTGCGGACATCACATTCTTCCTCCTGCCGTTCTCTGCCTCTGGAATGACCACTGTGTGCCGCATAAGGACTTAAAAGTTCCAGTTCTCTCTGTTCCATACTTTCTCTGATATTCATAGGCACGCCCTCCACAGAATGACAAAATACCTCTTATTAATTATATTCTGTGTCAAGCAGCAAATTCCTCTTTTTTTCAAAAAAAACATGCAGATAAATTTTTTCGACATTCGCAAACACAATTCGAGATGTGCACATAAAACAAAAAGCCCTGTACGGGCAAAAAGAAAAGCCCTTGAATCATCAAGGGCTCTGCATGCGGAAGATGGGACTTGAACCCACACGAGCGCAATGCTCACAAGATCCTTAGTCTTGCTCGTCTGCCAGTTCCGACACTTCCGCATATCGCATTTCGTGGAAATCGACTTCCTCGCGATAACAGATATTATACCCAAAGACTTGACATCTGTCAATACCTTTTTTTGTATTATGCGGAAGATGGGACTTGAACCCACACGAGCGCAATGCTCACAAGATCCTTAGT